>NZ_BAABIG010000007.1:0-321572 GCF_039542605.1 Streptomyces ziwulingensis | reverse complement strand
CCGCTCCTGGCAGGAGGGCACGGTCATCCGCTCCTGGCTCCTCGACCTCGCCGTCAACGCCCTCGACGAGGACCACCACCTGGAGAAGCTGCGCGGCTACGCGCAGGACTCCGGCGAGGGCCGGTGGACCGTCGAGGCGGCCATCGACAACGCCGTGCCGCTGCCCGCGATCACCGCCTCCCTCTTCGCCCGGTTCGCCTCCCGCCAGGACGACTCGCCGCAGATGAAGATGATCGCCGCGCTGCGCAACCAGTTCGGCGGCCACGCCGTCGAATCCGCCAAGTAGCCCGCCGTGGGAGATCTGCTGCTGCTGCGCCACGGCGAGACGGAGTGGAGCCTGTCCGGGCAGCACACCAGCCACACCGACCTGCCCCTCACCCCCCGCGGTGAGGAGCAGGCCAAGTCCCTGGCCCCGGTGCTGTCCGGGCGGCCCTTCGCCCTGGTGCTGACCAGCCCGCTCGACCGTGCCGTGCGCACCGCCGAGCTGGCCGGCCTGGTCGGCGCGGTGCCCGACGCCGACCTGCGCGAGTGGGACTACGGCGGCTACGAGGGCGTCACCACCCGGGACATCCACCGCTCCCGGCCCGACTGGGACCTGTGGACCGACGGGGTGCCGCCCGGTACGGAGAGCCCCGGCGAGTCGCCCGAGCAGATCGGCCGCCGTGCCGACCGGGTGCTGGCCACCGTGGCGGAGGCACTCGCCGTCGGTGACGTGGCGCTCGTGGCGCACGGGCACTTCCTGCGGGTGCTGACCGCCCGCCGGCTCGGGCTGCGGCCGGCCGACGGACGGCTGTTCCAACTGGCGACGGGAACGCTCAGCCGCCTCTCCACCGAGCACGACCGGCCCGTCATCGCGGAGTGGAACGCGCAGCCGTGATCCCCGAGGTCCGACTCCCGGCGGCCGGGGCCTGGTTGACAGGCCCCGGCCGCCGCGTCAGAGTCCCGGCTGATGGAGATCAACGAGCTGACGCCGGCCGAGGCCCGGGTGTGGCGGGCCTTTCCCCGCGGCGAGCGGGTGGACTTCCGGGCGGCGGACGACGAGGACCCGGCCGAGGGCGGCTCGTGGGGGCCGGAGCGGACCGTGCGGGCCGCCGTGCTGCGCGCGCTCCTGCTGGGCGGTGACCGGGCGGACGGCGAGATCGCCTCGCTCGGTCTGGCGGGCGCCCGGATCACCGGAAGCCTCGAACTCCAGTACGCGACGATCGAGCATCCGGTACGGCTGCGCCACTGCCACTTCGAGGAAGTGCCCCGGTGCTACGCCGCCCGGCTGCGCGAGCTGAACCTCAGTGAGTCCGTCCTGCCCGGACTGGTCGCGCACGCGATCCGGGTGGACGGCGTACTGCGGATGACCCGGACCCGGTTCCACGGGCTGGTCCGGCTCGCCGGGGCGGAGATCGCCGGGAGCCTGTACCTGGAGGGCGCGCGGATCGACGCCCCGGACGCCGGGGAGCCGGTGCTCCAGCTCAACCAGGCCGTCCTGGGCGCCGACCTGTGGGCCCCGGGGCTGCGGGTACGCGGGCAGACCCGGCTCACCGGTGCCTCGGTCGCGGGCCGGATCGGACTGGCCGACGCCGAACTGGACGCACCCGGGGGCGTCGCCCTGGACGCCCAGTACCTCAGCGTCGGCTCGGGGGTGGGCGCGCGCTGCCTGCGCGCGCGGGGGCGCCTGGACTTCCGCGGCGCGCGCGTCCCGGGCACCCTCGACCTGCTGCACGCGCACCTGTCCGAACCGGGCGACACGGCGCTGCGGGCGAGCAGCTCGGTCATCGGCGAACTGTGGCTGCGCGGCGGCGAACGCCTGACGGGCGCCCTCAACCTGCGCCGGGCGCGGATCGACCACCTCACCCTGGCGCCGGAGATGGTGCCGGACCAGGTGTGCCTGAGCGACCTAGGATACACCGCGCTGAGCCCGCACGAGCCCGCCGCCCACCGCCTGGCCATGCTGGAGCGGGACGGCGACGGCTATGTGCCCTACGCCTACGAGCAGTTGGCGGCGTCCTACCGCCGGATCGGCGACGACGGCGCGGCCCGCACGGTCCAGCTCGCCAAGCAGCGCCGGCACCGCCGCACCCTGCCCTGGTACGGCCGCCTCTGGGGGCATCTCCAGGACGCCGCCGTCGGCTACGGGTTCCGGCCGCTGCGGGCCGGCGGCTGGCTGCTGTCGCTGCTCGCGGCCGGCTCGCTCGCCTACGGGCTGCACCCGCCCGCGCCGCTGAAGCCGTCCGAGGCACCGCAGTTCAACCCGGTCTTCTACACCCTCGACCTGCTGCTGCCCATCGTCTCCTTCGGACAGGAGTCGGCGTTCGCGCCGAAGGACCACCAGCAGTGGCTGGCCTACCTCCTCATCGTCCTGGGCTGGATACTGGCCTCCACGGTGATCGCGGGCGTGACCCGCACCGTCAACCGGCAGTGACCGCCCGCCGCCGCGCTCAGGCGTGCTGGGCGGCCAGCCGTACGGCCGCGTTCGGGGCGCCGTAGCCGCGGTAGCCGCCGTCGCGCTGGAGGAGTTCGACGAAGACGTGGCCGACGGTGCGCGTGTAGCAGTGCCGGAACTCGCCGTACGCGTCGCGGTCGTAGAGGATGCCGAGTTCGCGGTAGGTCTCCAGCTCCCCGTCGGCGAACTCGAACCGGGCGGCGAGGTCGTCGTAGTAGTTGGCGGGGATCGGCAGCAGGTGGCCGCCGGCCGCGCGGAAGCGGCGGGCGGCGGCGACCACGTCGTCGGTGCCGAAGGCGAGGTGCTGGGCGTGGACGGTGTCGTCGCTGGGGGCGGCGCCGACGCTCAGCACGATGCGGACGCCGCCGTCGTCGCTGGTGACGGCGCGGCTGCGCTGCAGGCCGTAGGGGTCGGCGACGTCCACGCTCTCCTGCGGGCGCAGGCCGAGGACGCTGCGGTGGAAGAGGGCGGCCTCGTCGAAGTGGTGCCAGTGCTGGGTCAGGGCGAGATGGTCGATGCGGCAGACGGCCCCGGCCTCGGGGGCGGGACCGGCCGCCTCGAAGTCGGCCCGCCAGTCGGGGCCGTCCGCCCCGGGGGCCGCGCAGAAGAACAGTTCGGTGCCGTCGGGGGCGGCGACCGCCTCCAGTGCCGCGTCCTCGGCGGCGCGGCGGCGCGGCAGCACCGGGGCCAGCAGGGCCTCGGCGCGGCGGACCGCCCCGGCGGGGTCGGGCGAGGCCAGGCCGACGGCGGCCAGGCGGGTGCCGTCGCGGCGCTCGGCCGGCCCGGTGTTGACCAGCACGGTGGCCTGGTCGCGCTGGAACAGGTCGACGGGTTTGCCGCGGTGCCGGGCGGTGCGGGTGAAGCCGAGCGCGCCGAGCAGGGCGGCGACGGGCTGGGCGTCGGGGGTGAGGAGTTCGGCGAAGGCGACGCCGGTGGGGACGACGGGCGCGGGCGGCGCGGCGAGAGCGACCTCCTCCTGGAGCAGCAGCAGCGAGCGCTGGGCGTCCCGGGCCGTCGGACCGGCCTCGGCCTGCCGGAAGACGTCGTTGAACACTTCGAGGGAGAGCGGGCCGTCGTAGCCGGTGCGCAGGACCTGCCGTACCAGTCCGGCGACGTCGAAGCCGCCCTGGCCGGGGAAGCAGCGGTAGTGGCGGCTCCACTGCAGGACGTCCATGGCGAGCCGGGGGGCGTCGGCGAGCTGGAGGAAGAAGATCTTCTCACCGGGGATGCGGGCGATCCCCTCGACGTCCTCGGGGCCGGCGCTGCGGGACAGGATGTGGAAGCTGTCCAGGCAGGTGCCGAGGGCGGGGTGGCCGGCGGCGCGGACGACCCGCCAGGCGTGGTCCCAGGTGCTGATGTGCCGGCCCCAGGCGAGCGCCTCGTAGGCGATCCGGACGCCGGAGCCGGCGGCGAGGTCCGCCAGCCGGCTGAGCTGGGCGGCGGCGAGGTCGTCGTCGTCCACCGCCTGCGGGGCGACGCTGGAGCAGACCAGGACGGTGTCGGCGCCGAGCCTGCGCATCAGTTCGAACTTGTGCCGGGCGCGGCGCAGGGCGCGGGCGAAGTCCTCCTCGGGGAGCGCCTCGGTGTCCCGCATCGGCTGGTAGAGGTCGATGGTGAGGCCGAGGTCGGCGCAGCGGGAGCGGATCTCCTCCGGTGTCAGCGGGCTGGCCAGCAGGTCGTTCTCGAAGATCTCCACACCGTCGAAGCCGGCCCGGGAGGCGGCCGTCAGCTTCTCGGTGAGCGAGCCGCTGAGGGAGACGGTGGCGATGGACGTACGCACGGCGGTACCTCTTCCTGTCGCGGGGCCGCGCCCCTGCTGCGCGCCTCTACCGGGGGGTCGTCACGGGGCCGGCCAGCTCGCGGAAGTCCGCGAGCATCCCGGTGCTGTCGGGTTCCCGCCCGGTGAAGAGGCGGAACGCGTCCACGGCCTGGAAGACGGCCATGCCGCCGCCGTCGAGCGTGGCGCAGCCCAGGGCGCGGGCGGTGCGGAGCAGCTCCGTGCGCAGCGGCCGGTAGACGACCTCGGCGACCCAGAGTCCGGGGTGGAGCAGCTCGGCGGGGAACGGCAGGCCGGGGTGGGCGGCCATGCCGGTGGGGGTGGCGTGCACGACGCCGTCGGCGCGGGCGAGGAGCCCGGCGAGGGCGTCGGGGGCGGCGGAGTCGGCCCGGCCGGTGCCGAAGTGCCGGTTCAGGGAGCCGGCCAGGGCGGCGGCGCGCTCGGGCAGCGGGTCGACGACGGTGATCCGGCCCGCGCCGAGGGTGAGCGTGGCGTGCGCGACGGCGGCGCCGGCCCCGCCCGCGCCGAGCTGCACGATCCGCTCCAGCGGCGCGTCGGGCAGGCCCCGTGCGAAGGAGGCGGCGAAGCCGGTGACGTCGGTGTTGTGGCCGACCGCCCGGCCGCCGTCGAGGACGACGGTGTTGACCGCGCCGAGCGCCTCGGCCTGCGGGGAGAGCCCGTCGAGGTGCTCGATGACGAGCTGCTTGCACGGGTGGGTGATGTTCAGCCCGTCGAAGCCCAGGTCGCGGGCGGAGCGCAGCAGGTCGCCCACCGCCTCGGGCGGCGCGCCGAGGGCGTCGATGTCGAGCAGCCGGTACACGTAGCGCAGGCCCTGCCGGTCGGCCTCCCGCTCGTGCAGGGCCGGGGTGAGGGACGGGCCGATGCCGGCGCCGATCAGTCCGACGAGATACGAGTCCTTGGCCATCCGGACCTCCTGAGCGGGCGCCTAATGTACGAACCAGTACGTTAGTAATAGCAGCCAGGTGAGGGCCCGGGGAAGACCTGGTCGGCGCGCGGCGGCGGTCCGGGGCGGGCTTCTAGAATCACGGCACCGGCCGCAGCCCCAGCCTAAGGAACCCGATGACCAGCGTCGAAGAACCGGCACGATCCAACGGGCGGATCCGCGACGCCGCCCGCACCCAGGCCGAGATCCTCGACGTGGCCACCGGGGAGTTCGCCCGCGCCGGCTTCGACGGGGCCCGGGTCGACGAGATCGCCGCCCGCACCCGCACCACGAAGCGGATGATCTACTACTACTTCGGCGGCAAGGAGCAGCTCTTCACCGCGGTCCTGGAGCGGGCGTACGGCGTCATCCGCGAGGCCGAGCAGCGGCTGGACGTGGAGCACCTGGACCCGGTGGCGGCGATCCGGCGGCTGGCCGAGGTGACCTTCGACCACCACGAGCGGCACCCGGACTTCATCCGCCTGGTCAGCATCGAGAACATCCACGGCGCCGAGCACATCGCGGCCTCCGAGAAGCTCGGCAGGATGGGTTCCCCCGCGCTGGACGTGATCCGCCGGATCCTGGCGGCGGGCCAGGAGTCGGGCCTGTTCACCGCCGACGTGGACGCCGTCGACCTGCACGCGATGATCAGCTCCTTCTGCTTCTTCCGGGTCTCCAACCGGCACACCTTCGGCGCCCTGTTCGGCCGCGATCTGGTCGATCCCGGCCGGCGCGGGCACTACCGGGCGATGCTCGGCGACATGGTGATCGCCTATCTGACGGCGGAGCGGGCGGCGGGCTGACGCCGGGGGGCCGCCCGGACGCCTTCACCCCTTGACACCCAGGAAACCTCGGCGCAACATCCCTACCCAACCGCGACTAACTATCCAGTGGGTTAATTAGCCGTCCGGCACTTCTCCCCTCCGCTCTCTCCGCCTGCGGTGGAGTCCCCCGAAGGAGCAACGCCGTGTCCGTCCCCGCCACCGCCCCCGAGGCCCCGCCCGGGCAGCCGAAGAAGGCGGCGACCGCCGCCTGGATCGGCAGTGCCCTGGAGTACTACGACTTCTTCATCTACGGCAGCGCCGCCGCACTGATCTTCCCCGAGGTCTTCTTCGACGAGTCGGACCCGGCGACGGCCACGCTGCTCTCCCTGGCCACGTTCGGTGTCGCGTACGCCGCCCGCCCGGTCGGCGCGTTCTTCCTCGGCCACGTCGGCGACCGCCTGGGCCGCAAGAAGATCATGATCTTCACGCTGATGCTCATGGGTCTGTCGACGTTCCTGATCGGCTGTCTGCCCACCCGGGACCAGGTCGGCACGCTCGCGCCGGTGCTGCTGGTGCTGTGCCGCGTCCTCCAGGGCATCTCGGCCGCCGGGGAGCAGGCGAGCGCCAACTCCATGACGCTGGAGCACGCGCCGGGGGACCGGCGCGGCTTCTTCACCAGTTTCACCCTCAGCGGCACCCAGGGAGGACAGTTGCTCGCCACCCTGGTCTTCATCCCGGTCGCCGCGCTGCCCGAGGAGCAGTTGCTCTCCTGGGGCTGGCGGGTGCCGTTCTGGGTGAGCGTCGCCGTCGCCGGCGTGGGCTACTTCATCCGCCGCAACCTGGACGAGACGCCGGCCTTCGAGAAGCAGGCCGCCGCCGCGGGCGTGGTGAGGATGCCGCTGGTGGTGCTGGCGCGCGAGCACTGGGCGGACGTGCTGCGGGTGGTCGGGGGCGCGCTCATCGCCTCGGTGTCCACGATCTTCACGGTCTGGGCGCTGGCGTACGCCACCAGCGACTCGGTCGGCATGTCCCGTACCGCGATGCTGTGGGTGGGGGCGCTGGCCAACGTGGTCGCGCTGGCCGCGATCCCGCTGTGGGCGACGCTGTCGGACCGGATCGGCCGGCGGCCGGTCTTCCTGATCGGCGCGGCCGGCAGCGCGGTGGCGATGTCCGGATACCTGTGGGCGGTCTCGACGGGCTCCTACCCGCTCACCTTCCTGCTCGGCATCCTCTGCTTCGGCGTGGTCTACAGCGCCGCGAACGGCGTGTGGCCCGCCTTCTACGGCGAGATGTTCGCGACCCGGGTCCGGCTGTCCGGCGTGGCGATCGGCACCCAGATCGGCTTCGCGGTGTCCGGGTTCGCCGTGACGTTCGCCGCGCGGATCGCGGGTCCCGACGGCGACGACTGGTCGGCGGTGGCGCTCTTCACGGCGGCGCTGTGCGTGCCCCCGGTGATCGCCGCGCTGACGGCCCGTGAGACGCACCTGGTGCCCACCGAACAGCTCGGCGAGCGGCCCCGCGAGGAGGCGGCACGGCGGGAGAAGGCGTCGGCCTGACGTTCCCGCGCGGCGGTCCGCTCGATCATCTCAGCAGGCGCCCCACGTCCCACACCGACGTCAGTTCGACGTCGTCGGCGAGCCGGTAGGTCCCGAGGGCGGTGGCCCCGAGACGCACGTACAGCCTGGCGCTCTCGGGGCTCGACGCGTCTCCGTAGACGGGCAGCCCGGGGTAGGTGCGGACGCAGTGCCCGATGAGGAGGGTGCCGACGTTCTGGTTGCGGTGTCCCGGCCGGACGGCGAGCGCCTCTCCGTACCAGTGAGGTTCTCCCGTCGGGTGGTTCTTGCGCGCGGTACGGAAGTATTCGAGCACGTTGTCCGCGGCGTCCCCGCAGGCGTCGCGGAGCTGGTCTTCGGCCTCCGCCCACTCCGCGTCGCTCTCGATGGCGGTGGAGGGGCGGCCGAGGAGGACGCCCTTGTCCGGCACGAGGAACGCGTCCCCGGCCGTCACCGCCTCGCCGACCATCCACCGCAGCAGCCGGGGCGCGAGGCGCTCGTAACGCTCCGGTGTGGTGAACAGCCACCGGATGACGGGGTCCTCCGCGAAGCCTTCGGTCAGGATCGCCGTCATCGCGTCGATGTCCTCGGGCGTGCCGCTGCGCACTGTGGGCGAGGTCATTCGGTGGGGCCCCCTGGGATCGGTCTTCCAACACCTCCGGGAACACTTTCATATATAGGCCCTTTCGGACACCTGCGTCCCAAACCTCAGCGGCCCTTTTTTCAGCCGGGATGTCCTCGCTGGCCGGTGGCCCATCCCCGCCGGCACAGCACCAGCCGGTATCCGTCCGGGTCCTCGACGGTGACTCCCCACTCGTTCCAGTAGGGGTTGGGGCGGGGAAGCACGGGCGCGGCGGCGGCGCGGACGAGTTCCAGGTGCCGCGGGGCGCTCGCGGCGTAACCGGGCGGGAGGGGGCCGGGCATCGGCCGGGCGGCGCCGAACAGGCCCCGATACCGGGCGGGTTCGCGTGTTGTCCCCGGTCGGGAGGTCTGAGGCGGGCCGCGTGGGGTATGCCGGTCCCACCCCGACGATCTACGGAGGAGAGCGATGGCACGGCTGCGGCAGGAGACCGACCCGGACGAGGCGGGACTGGACGGGAAGGCGCTCGACCGGCTGGACCGGCATTTCGCGCACGAGGTGGACGAGGGCCGGCTGCCCGGCTTCCTGGTGGCCGTGGCCCGCGGCGGGCGCGTCGCCCATCTCACCGCGCACGGCCACCGGGACGTCGCCGCCGGCCTGCCCGTGACGGCGGACACGCTGTGGCGGATCTACTCCATGACCAAGCCGGTCACCTCCGTCGCCGCGCTGATGCTGGTGGAGGAGGGGCTGCTCTCCCTCGACGATCCGGTGGCGCGGCATCTGCCCGCCTTCGCCGAGCCGCGGGTCTACGCCGGCGGCGAGGCGCCGGGCGTCACCACCCGCCCCGCCGACAATTCCCTGCTGGTCCGGCACCTGATGACGCACACCGCGGGACTGACCTTCGCCTTCTACCACTCCCACCCCGTCGACGCCCTCTACCGCGCGGCGGGCCTGGAGTCGTCGGTAAGGCCCGGCGCGGACCTCGCCGAGACGGTGGATCTGTACGCGAGCCTGCCGCTGCAGTTCGAACCCGGCACGCAGTGGAACTACTCCGTCGCCAGCAATGTGCTCGGGCGGGTGGTGGAGGTGGTGAGCGGCCGGCCGCTGGACGAGTTCTGCGCCGAGCGGATCTTCACGCCGCTCGGCATGGCGGACGCCGGGTTCCAGGTCGACGACGAGCAGGGGCGGCGGCTGGCCGAGCTGTACGGGGAGAAGGACGGCGGCGGCATCGAGCCGATCCCCGGGCTGCCGTTGCGCGGCGGGCGGCCCACGTTCCTCTCCGGCAGCGGCGGCATGGTCGCCTCCGCGCACGACGTGCACCGCTTCGCGGAGCTGCTGCGCCGCCGGGGCACCCTCGACGGCACTCGGCTGCTCGCCCCCGGCACGGTGGACCTGATGACCCGCAACCACCTGCCCGGCGGCGCCGACCTGCGCGCCTTCGGCAGTCGCCCGGCCCACGACGAACCCGGCAACGACGGCGTCGGCTTCGGCCTCGGTGTCTCCGTGGTGACCGACCCGTCCCGCACCCAGGTGCCTTCCGGGCTCGGCACCTACGGCTGGAGCGGGGTGGCGACGACGACGTTCTGGGTCGACCCGGGCCGGGACCTGACCGTGCAG
This sequence comes from Streptomyces ziwulingensis, assembly GCF_039542605.1. NCBI lineage: Bacteria > Bacillati > Actinomycetota > Actinomycetes > Kitasatosporales > Streptomycetaceae > Streptomyces > Streptomyces ziwulingensis. The sequence continues at coordinate 311,904 of NZ_BAABIG010000007.1, read as the reverse complement.
TTCATGACGCAGGTGCGGCCGAAGTCCTCGCACACGCTCTTCCGGGACCTCAAGCGCCTGGTGCACGAGGCGGTCGTCGGCTGAGAGCGCCGGCCGGGCGGGCCGGCGCCCGGGTCAGGACAGGTGGGCCACCGCGTCCAGGTGGGGCAGGTGGTGGTCCATGCGCTCCCGCTTGGTCCGCAGGTAGGTGAGGTTGCTCTCGCACGGCGGGATGAGCAGCGGCACCTGCTCGGCGACCTGGATGCCGTGCCGTACCAACGCCTCCCTTTTGCGCGGGTTGTTGGAGAGCAGGCGGACCGAGCGGACGCCCAGGTCGGTGAGGATGCGGGCGGCGGCCCCGTAGTCCCGGGCGTCCACCGGCAGCCCGAGCGCCACATTGGCCTCCACCGTGTCCAGGCCCTCCGCCTGGAGGGCCATCGCCCGCAGTTTGGCGAGCAGGCCGATGCCGCGGCCCTCGTGGCCCCGCAGGTAGACGACGACGCCGGCGCCCTCGGCGGCCACCGCGCGCAGCGCGGCGGCGAGCTGGTCGCCGCACTCGCAGGTCCGGGAGCCGAACGCGTCCCCCGTCAGGCACTCCGAGTGCAGCCGGGTGAGGACGCGGTCGGCGCCGGGGTCGCCGTGGACCAAGGCCACCTGCTCGTCGCCGCGCTCGTGGTCGTGGTAACCGACCGCCCGGAACTGCCCGTGGACCGTGGGCAAAGGGACAGTCACCACGCGTTCCACGTCGGTGCGGGGCATGGACTTCGGGCCCGGTACGCCCACTTCTTCTGTCATCATTCTCGGATTCCTAGGGTCTGTCGTCTGGGTTCCCAGAGTCAGCGGAAAGGCCGTGCGATGAGGGATGCTGCGGGAATACGGGGGCCGTTCCCGGGGACGGTCGTGGCGGACACCACGGAGGACGTGCGCCGGCGGGCGGCCGGGGGCGGGCGGCAGGTGGCGGTGCTGCCGGTCGGGAGCTTCGAACAGCACGGGCCGTACCTCCCGTTGGCCACCGACACGCTGGTGGCCTGTGCCGTGGCCGGCGCGATCGCCGCCGCCCACCCGGTGCACCTCCTTCCTCCGGTGACGATCTCCTGTTCGCACGAGCACGCGGCCTGGCCCGGGACGGTGAGCATCTCCGCGGCGACCCTGCACGCGGTGGTGCGGGACATAGCGGCCTCGTTGCGCCGGTCGGGCGTGGCGGCGCTGGTGCTGGTCAACGGGCACGGCGGGAACTACGTCCTGGGCAACGTCGTGCAGGAGGCCTCCGCGCGCGGTGAGCGGGCGGCGCTGTTCCCGGCGGCCGAGGACTGGGAGGCGGCCCGACTGCGGGCAGGTGTCACCACCTCGCTCCTGACCGACATGCACGCCGGGGAGATCGAGACCTCCGTTCTCCTGCACGCCCATCCGGAACAGGTACGGCCCGGCTATGAGAATGCCGATCTCGTCGCGGACGACCGGCGTCATCTGCTCTCCCTCGGTATGTCCGCCTATACCGATTCCGGTGTCATCGGCCGCCCCTCACTGGCCTCGGCGGAGAAGGGCGAGAAACTGCTGGCGAGCCTCGTGGATTCCTTCGGGGCGTATTTCGCGCTGCTGACGCGGGAGAGCGAGGGCGCGGCGGAGGGGACGCCGGGAGGCGAACGCGGGTAGCGGCGCTCGGGCGCGGAGCGGGCCCCGGGCGGCGCACCGTTCGCCTGGTTCGCCCGGTTCTCCTGGTTCGCCCGGTTCTCCTGGTTCGCACCGTCCCCCTGGTGCGCCTGGTTCGCCTGACGCGTGCCGGGGTCACGGCGGCGGGCGACCAGGACGACGGCGCCGGGCAGGCTCGCCGCGAGGCTCAGCACTCCGTAGACCACGGCGACACCGAGGCCGTTGCCCGTCCCCAGCCCCGCCGCGCCGAACGACCAGGCGGTGACGCCCTCCCGGGGGCCCCAGCCGCCGAGGTTGAGCGGCAGGCTCATCGCGAGCAGCGCCAGTACGGCCAGGGGCAGCAGGGCGGTGGCGGAGGCCGGGGTGCCGACGACCCGCGCCGCGAGCAGGAACATGCCGAGGTGCCCGGCCAGGACCACGGCCGAGGAGAGCGCGATCCCCGCCCAGTCGCGCAGCGGCAGCGGGCCGCGGCGGTCCTCGCCGCGCCCCGCACGCCGGGGCTGTCGGCCGGTCCGCGCGCGGGCCCGGCCGGCCCGGACCGCGACGGTGACCGCGCCGGCGCCCAGCGCCGCGAGGCCGAGGAGCGGCAGCAGCCGCCGGGTTTCGTCCCGCACCGGGGAGGCCGCGGTCACCAGTACCAGGGCGCCCACCACGGCCAGTACGGCCTGTCCCGCGGCGCGTTCGAGGACGACGGCCCGCACGCCCCGGCCCAGGGCCGAGCGCCCGTGCCGTACCGCGCGGTGCACGTCACCGAGGACGCCGCCGGGCAGCGCGGCGTTGAGGAACAGCGCGCGGTAGTAGTCGGCTACGGCCGGGCCGAGCGGCAGCCGGATGCGCAGCCCCCGGGCGACCAGGGTCCAGCGCCAGGCGCTGCACACCGTGGTGAGCACGCCGATCCCGGCCGCCGCGAGCAGCGCGGGCCCGTCGATGCGCCGCAGCCCGTCCAGGAACGCGCCGCCGCCCAGCCGCCACACCAGCGCGGCGAGCACGGCGCCACCGGCGAGGCCGCCGAGGTGGCGCCGCAGCACCGGCCGCGCGCTCACCGGTCGCCGCCGGCCGGCCGGCGGCACAGGGCGAGCAGATCGCTGTGGTGGACGACCACCCGCAACTCCCCCGCCGCGCACGCCGCGAGCCGCTGCGCGAGGTACGTCCGCGCCCGCGCCCGCAGCCCGGGACGCTGCTCGACGGCCGCGCCGACCCAGCCCCGCAGCCACTCGGCGGTGAGCCGGGCCTCGCCGGGCCCGAGCCGCCACGGGCTCGGGCACACCCGTACGGTCGCGCCGTGCCCGGTGAAGGCGTCCACCGCCGTCCACACCGCGTCGGGGCCGAGCAGTCCGCCGCGTCGCTGGTGGGCGTCGAACGCCTCGGCGACCGGTGCGTCCAGGGGGTGGGCGGGGCTCAGTTCGACGCGTCCGGCGACGGAGAGGGTCAGCAGCGCCGCGCACCCGGCTCCCGCGCAGGCGGCGGCGAGCGTGCCGACCTCCTCGGCGGTGAGCACGTCCAGCAGCGCCGACGCCGTCACCAGCGCCGCTCCCCGCAGGGCGGCCGGGGTGAGCCGGGCGAGTTCGCCGCGCCGGGTCTCCACGGTGACCGGGCTGCCGTCGGCGGCGGTCCGCGGGGCGCCGGCGGCGGCGAAGTGCAGCAGGTACGGGTCGCGGTCGTGCAGGGTCCAGTGCTGCGGGCCGTCGAGCCGCGGCGCCAGCCAGCGGCCCATCGATCCGGTGCCGCAGCCCAGGTCGTGCACGGTGAACCCGTCGGCGCACCCGGCGAGCCGGTCCCGCAGGGGCCCCAGCGTCTCGGGGGCCCGCGCGGCGGCGTCGGCCGCCTCCCGCAGCCGCAGCCACTCGGGGGCGTAGCGGGCCGGCTGCCGCGGGGTGTCCTCCGGCGGCCGCGGGGCGGACCGGTCGACGGGACCGGCGCCCGGGATCACCTCCCCCGCGGCCGGCGGCGGCGTCGGGAGGTGGGCCGGCGGCCTTCTCACGCCGCCCTCCCGGGCCGGCCGTCGGGGAGCAGGCGCAGTACGCCGGCGAGGCTCCGGGCGGTGGCCGCCCAGCCGGTCAGGGACGCCCGGCGGCCGCGCGCGGCGGCCTTGAGGCGGCGGCGCACGTCCGGCTCGCCGAACCAGCCGCGCAGCTCCGCCGCGAGGGCGGCGGGGTCCTCGGGCGGCACCAGGATGCCCGGCACGCCCCCGTCGGGGGCCCGGCCCAGCGCCTCCGGCAGCCCGCCGACGTCCGTCGCCAGCACCGGGACACCGCGCGCCAGCGCCTCCGTCACCGCCATGCCGTAGGTCTCGGCGTAGGAGGCGAGGACCATCAGGTCGGCGGCGGCGTACGCGGCGTCGAGGCCGGCGCCGGTCCGCGGCCCCGCCAGTTCGAAGCGGTCCCCGATGCCGTGCGCGCCGATCCGCTCCCGCAACCGCTGGACGTACGCCGGGTCGTGGCCGAGCCCGCCGACGCACACGCAGTGCCAGGGCAGTTCGGGTACCGCGGCGAGCGCCTCCAGCAGCCGGTGCTGCCCCTTGCGCGGGGTCACCGCGGCGACGCACAGCAGGTGGGAGACGCCGTCGGTGCCGGGGGCGAGGGGCGCGATGTCGGCGCCGGGGACGGCGAGGTGGACGCGGCCGGGGTCGAGGCCGTGGTGGGCGATCAGGCGGCGCACCGCCCACTCGCTGGTGGCGACGGTGGCCGGCACCGCCCGCAGCACCGCGCGTTCCCGGGCGTCCAGGTCGGCGGCGACGGCCGGTTCGAGTCCGGTCTCGTCGCCGAGCGGGAGATGTGCGAGGACGGCGAGGCGCAGCCGTGCCGCCTCCGGGACGACGATCTCCGGTACGCCGCAGGCGACCAGCCCGTCCAGCAGGACGACGGCGCCGTCCGGCAGCCGGCCGAGCGCGCGGGCGAGTCCGGCGCGGGCGTCCGGCGCGGGCCGGGGCCAGTCGCCGTCCACGACGACCGGGCGCACCCGCCAGCCGAAGCCGGGCAGGTCCAGGGCGACGCGCCGGTCGTAGGCGTTGCCGCCGCTGGGCGCGGCCGGATCGTCCACGCCACCGGGCAGGACGAAGTGCACGGAGCGCAGGGACATGGGGAGGAGATCGCCGTTCCCCGGGGCGGTCGCCTGCGCGGGTACGCGGGCGAGCCGCTTCCGGTCGGTGGTGCCGCGGACCGGGCCGGCGCCGGCGCCGGTCGCCGGGCCGGCGACCAGGTCGGCGGGCGGGCCGGCGAGGGCGCCGGTCGTCGTGTCGTTCACAGCGCACGCTCGTAACTCGCCCAGGCGATGTGCGACTCGTGCAGGGTGACGGTGAGGCCGGCCAGGCCCCGGGCGCCCTCGCCCAGCGCGCCCGCGTGCACGCGCTCGGCGAGCCGGTCGGCGATCGCCCTGGCCAGGAACTCGGTGGAGGTGTTGACGCCGGCGAAGCCGGGTTCGTCGTCGAGGTTGCGGTAGTTCAGTTCGCCGACCACCGCCCCCAGCTCGCGGGTGGCCAGGCCGATGTCGAGGACGATGTTGTCCTGGTCCAACTGCTCGCGCCGGAAGGTGGCGTCCACCAGGAACGTCGCTCCGTGCAGACGCTGCGCGGGCCCGAAGACCTCGCCACGGAAGCTGTGGGCGATCATGAGGTGATCGCGGACGGTGATGCTGAACAACGGGCGACCCTCCAGGTGTGGTGCGTCTGATCCCGCGGTTCGGCGCGCGGGTCGCTGTCTACTACGGGCGGTCGACTTCCCGCGTTCAGCACCGCCGGCGCGGAAACCGGCCCGGGGACCGGCCCGTCACGTGTACCGCACCCGGTGGCACAGCGCCGGCAGGTCCCCGGCGGCGAGCCCCGGCATGGTCCGCGGCAGTTCCTCGAAGGCGCACTCGCCGGTGACGAGGGCGTCCAGGGCGGGGTCGGCGAGCAGGTCGAGGGCAAGCGCGAGCCGGTCGGCGTACGTACGTCCCGCCGCGCGCGGGGACACCGTGCCGACCTGGCTGCCGCGCACGGTCAGCCGCCGGGAGTGGAAGTCCTCGCCGAGTGGAACGCGCACGTACCGGTCGCCGTACCAGCTCAGTTCGAGGACCGTGCCGTCGGCGCGGGTCAGTTCCAGGGCGCGGGCGAGGCCCTGCTCGGTGGCGCTGGCGTGCACGACGAGGTCGCGGCCGCCCAGGGCGTCGCCGGGCGCGGCGAACGCGACGCCGAGCGCGGCGGCGGTCTCGGCCCGCGCGGGGTCGGTGTCGACCAACTGGACGCGGACGCCGGGGAACCGGGCCAGCAGCGCGGCCACCGAGCAGCCGACCATGCCGCCGCCGACCACGGTGATCCGGTCGCCGATCAGCGGCGCCGCGTCCCACAGGGCGTTGACGGCCGTCTCCACGGTCCCGGCGAGCACCGCCCGCCCGGCCGGCACGCACGCCGGTACGGGGGTGACGGCGGCGGCCGGGACGACGTAACGGGTCTGGTGGGGGTAGAGGCAGAAGACGGTGCGGCCGAGCAGGGCGCCGGGTCCCTCCTCCACCACGCCGACGTTGAGGTAGCCGTACTTGACCGGGCCCGGGAAGTCGCCCTCCTGGAACGGCGCCCGCATCGCCGTGTGCTGGCTCGCGGGCACCCGGCCGTCGAACACCAGCGTCTCGGTGCCCCGGCTGACTCCGGTGAAGAGGGTGCGTACCAGGACCTCGTCCGGGCCCGGCTCGGGCAGTTCCACCGGGCGGATCACCCCCCGCCCCGGCCGGTCGAGCCAGAAGGCGGCGGCGGTGCGGGTCATCGGGGTCCTCCTGAACGGTCCGGGACGGGCTCACGTACCGAGGGGCACAGGGCCGCGCACAAGGTAGCGGCGCTGATCGACTCTGTACACGGCCGGAGGGTGTTCGGTGGCCCTGAACCACAGTGACGACGTCAGGCCCGTCCAGCGGGAGACCGCCGCGGGGGCGGGCGCGCAGATCCTGCTGCTGGCGTTGCTCGGGACGGTGATCGGCATGGGCCCGGCGGGCTGGCTCACCGGTCTGGTCTTCGCCTTCGCCACCTGGGCGGTGCTCTCCCGGGCCCTGCGCCGCACCCGGCCGCGCGCCTTCGGCCCCGCCAACCGTGTCACCCTCGGCCGGGCCGTCCTGGTGGGCGGGGTGACGGCCCTGGTCGCGGACTCCTTCCGGGCCGCGCCGCCCGCCGCCCCGCTGGTCGGCATGGTGGCCGTGGCACTGCTCCTCGACGGCGTCGACGGCCGGGTGGCCCGCCGCACCGGCACCGCCACCGCGTTCGGCGCCCGCTTCGACATGGAGGTGGACGCCTTCCTGATCCTGGTGCTCAGCGTGTACGTGTCCGTGCGGCTGGGCCCGTGGGTGCTGCTGATCGGAGGCATGCGGTACGCCTTCGTCGCCGCGGCCCGCCTCCTGCCGTGGCTGGCCGCCCCGCTGCCGCCGAGCACCGCCCGCAAGACGGTGGCCGCGCTGCAAGGCGTACTGCTGCTCGCGGCGGGCCCGGAACTGCTGCCGTACCCGGTCGGCGCCGGGGTGGTGCTGTGCGCGCTGGCGATGCTCGTCTGGTCGTTCGGCCGGGACGTGGGGTGGCTGTGGCGGACGTCCCGCGCGGGGACGGCCGGCGTGGCTCAGGCTCCGGTGCGGGAGCTGGTCGCGCCCTGACGCCGGGGCAGCAGGGCGACGGCCGCGAGCGGTACGGCGGCCAGCACCAGCCAGGGCACGGCGGCCGGCAGCCCGCTGTCCAGCAGGGAGCCGGTCACCGAGCTGCCGAGCAGCACGATCAGCCCCGAGACCGAGGACAGCGCTCCCGTGTACAGGCCGAGCCGTCCGTCCTCGGCGAGGTCGGGCACCCAGGCGCGGGCGACCGGCGCGACCAGCATCTGGCCGACGGTGAGCAGCACCACGAACCCGGCGGCGGGCAGCAGCCCGGCGGTCCCGGTCCACGCGGCGGGCCGGGCCGCCGCGACGGCCGCGAACCCGGCGCCGATCAGCACCAGCCCGGCCACCATGGACCGGCGCGGCGTCAGCCGCTCCCCCGCCCACCGGGTCACCGGCAACTGCGCGGTCACCACCAGCAGCGAGGAGAGCGCGAAGAGCCAGGCCAGCGGCGCCTGCGAACCGGCCGCCCGCTCCACTTCGGCGGGCAGCGCGAGGTAGAGCTGGTTGTAGGCGAGCAGGTAGGCGCCGTACGCGCAGCACAGCGCGAGGAAGGGGCGGTTGCGCAGCAGCAGCCGCGCCCCGCCCCTGGCCCGGACGCGGGCCCGCCCGGGAAGGTGCTGCGGCAGCAGCCACGCGTGGCCCGCGAGGACCAGGACGAAGATCCCGGCCCCGGCGAGGCAGGCCGTCGTGAAGTCCACGCCCAGCAGCAGCGCGCCGAGCAGCGGTCCGGCGAGCGCCCCGGCCTGCCCGGCGACGGTGAACAGCGCCAGCACCCGGGTCCGGGGCCCGCCGCCCTCCCGCTCCCACAGCACCGCCTGCCGGGCCACCTCGGACTCCACGGCGGGCGAGAAGAGGGCGGCGGCGAACCCGATGAGCAGGACCGCGCCGACGACGGCGGGGGTGGTGCCGGCCTGTCCGAGCCACAGGAACCCGGCGATCCGCAGCGCGCATCCGGCGAGCACGACCGGCCGGATGCCGTACCGGTCGGCGAGCGCCCCGCCCACCACGAACAGCCCCTGCTGGCTGAAGGTGCGCAGCCCGAGCACCAGGCCGACCAGCCAGCCCGCCATGCCGATGCCGTCCCCGAGGTGCTCGGCGAGGAAGGGCAGGACGGCGTAGAAGCCGAGGTTGAAGGCGAGCTGGGTGAGGATGAGCAGCCGCAGCAGCGGGGAGAGGCGGGGGCGGCCGGGCACGGCGGTGCGGGCCGTGGTGACGGGGGTGGAGGGGGTGGAGGGAGTAGAGGGAGTAGAGGGCGTGGAGGGGGTGGAGGTCATCGCGCGCCCACCGGTTCCCGCTCGGCGGCCGTCGCCGCCGCCTGACGGGTGCGGCGCCGGCGGGTTCGCCCCGCTGCCCCGGCGGCGGTGACGGCCAGCGCGCCCAGCAGGGCGAGGACGACGGCGGGGGCGAGGACGGCCCAGGGGGCGCGTTCGGCGTAGGGCTGGTTCTCGGCGAGCAGCAGGCCCCACTCGGGGGACGGCGGCTGGGCGCCGAGGCCGAGGAAGCCGAGCGAGGCGAGGGCGAGGGCGACGCCGGGCAGCCGCAGCAGGGCGTGCCGGACGACCGGGGGCAGGACGGCGGGCAGGAGTTCGCGGCGCAGCAGGTACCAGCGGCCCGCGCCGATGCCCCGGGTGGCGAGGACGTGCAGGGTGGCGCGTTCCTGCCGGAGCAGCGAGGAGGTGTGTGCGGCGAGCGGGGCCCAGGCGACGGCGGTCACGGCGAGCGCGGGGGTGGCGGTGCCGCTGCCCGCGACGGCGGTGACCAGCAGGGCGAGCAGCACCGGCGGCACGGCGTTCACGGTGTCCACCAGCGGTCCGGACAGCCGGGGCAGCAGCCCGAGGAGCACGCCCACCAGGAGCGCGGCGACGGTGATGGAGAGGGCGAGCAGGAGCGTGTCGAGGGCGCCGTGCCCGACCCGGGCGAGCAGGTCGCGGCCGAGGGCGTCGGTGCCGAAGGGGTGGGCGGGGGAGGGCGCGCGCAGCCGTTCGCCGGTCTGGAGCGCCAGCGGGTCGCGGGTCAGCCCGAGCACGATGACGACGAGGAGTACGGCGCCGAGGACGTAGGGCAGCACGTTCCGGGTGGGGGGCGCGGGCCGGTGCAGGGTGGACAGGGCGCCGTCGCGCAGGGCGGGCCCGGTCAGCAGGTGCGCGGCGAGGCGGGTGGCGCCGGTGGCCGCGGCGGCGAGCAGCAGGAGCGCGAGGGTGCCGGCCTGGAGGACGGGCAGGTCCTGGGCGAGGGCGGCCTGGAGGGTGGTGCGGCCGAGCCCGGGAATGTCGAAAATCTGTTCGACGGCGACGGCGCCGCCGGTCAGGCCGACGACGAACAGGCCGAAGTTGGGCAGCAGGGCGGGCACGCAGCGGCGGACCGCCTGCCGGGCGATGTGCCGGCCGGGCAGTCCCCGGGCGGCGGCGGCCACCGCCCAGGGCTCGCCGAAGGCACCCGGCAGCAGGTCGTCGAGGAGCCGTCCGAGCACCGCTCCGGCAGGCAGGCCGAGGGCGAGCGCGGGCAGCAGCGTGTACTGCGGCCCGTACCAGCCGAGCGCGGGCAGCCAGCCGAGCTGGACGCCGACGACGGTGGCGAGGACGGAGGCGACGAGGAACTCGGGCAGCGCGGCGAGCACGGCGGCGCCGGTGCCCCCGCGCCGGCGGCCGCCGAGCCGGCGCCGCGCGCCGAGCCGCAGGGTCCGGGCGCAGACCGCCCCGGCGGTGAGCACGGCGACGGCGAGCGCCACGCCCATCAGCAGCAGGGAGGCGCCCAGCGCCTGGAGGACGCCGGGCAGGACCTCGGTCCCGGAGATCCAGGACCGGCCCGCGTCGCCGCGCATCAGTCCGCCGAGCCACTGCCCGAGGAGGTGCGGCGGTCCGGCGTCGAGGCCGAGCTGGTCGCGGACGGCGGCCAGCACCTCGGGGCTGGGGTCGCGTTCGGCCGAGCGGGCCTTGAGGACGGTCAGGGCGGGATCGGTCCTGGTCAGCCAGGGCAGCAGGCCGATCCCGCACACGAGGGCGGCGGCGAGCGCGAGGCGCCACACCGCCGCCGTCACCTGCTGGCGCATCGGTCAGCGCCGGGTTCCCGCGGCGACGAGGGCGCGCTCGTAGGGGTCGAGGACGACGCCCCGCACGCCGCGGCCGACGCCGGTGATGATCCGCTGGTGCACGAGGGGCAGCACGGCGTCGGTACCGAGGACGCGGGCCTCGGCGGCCATCGCGGCGTCCTGCCGCTCGCCGCTGTCGGCGCTTTTCTCGGCGGTGGCGATGGCCCGGTCGACGTCCTTGTCGCAGAGCTGGGCGATGTTGAAACCGCCGTCGCAGCCGTAGTCGCCGGCGAGGACGGCGACGGGGTCGCCGGTGTCGAGGAGGGTGTTGCGGGCGAGGACGACCGCGTCGAACCTGCCGTCGAGGGCGTCGCTCTCCAGCCGCGAGTACTCGCGGACGGTGAGCTTCACCTTGAACCCGCCCTTCTCCAACTGCTCCTTGACGACCTGGGCGACCTCGGGCAGTTCGGGCCGGTTGTCGTAGGTGGCGAGGTTGATCGTCTGTCCGGTGGCCCGCTCGGCGGTGGCCCGGCCGACGGGGTCCGCGCGCTTTCCCGCCGCCCAGGTGACGGCGGGGCCGTAGATGCCCGCTCCGGGGTCGGCGTACCCCTCGTAGACGTCCTTGGCGAAGACGGAGGTGTCGAGGGCGAGGCGGGCGGTGGCCCGGAGTCCGGCGTCCTTGAACGGACCCGAGGCGGAGTTGAGCAGGAGGCTGGTGGTGCGGGTGGTGGCGGTGTCCCGCCGCGTCTCCCGGTCGAGGGTGGCGGCCTGGGAGACGGGTACGGCCTCGGCGATGTCGAGTTCGCCCGTGCGCAGGGCGTTGGCGCGGGCGGTGCCGTCGGCGATGAACCGGGCGTCGATGCCGGACGCCTGGGCCCGGCCGCCCCAGTACGCGTCGAACCGGTCCAGGGAGGCGGAGGTGGACCCGTTCACCTCGGTGATCTCGAAGGGCCCGGTGGCGGTGCCGACGGGGCTGACCCGGTCGTCCTTCGCGTACGCCTTGGCGGACAGGACGGCGAGCGACGGGCTGGAGAGCCGCAGCGGCAGTACGGGGTCGGGCTCGTCGGTGGTGATCGTCACGGCCTCGGCGCCGTCGGCCTCGGCGCTGAGACCGACTCCGGAGAGCGCGGCGGGCGCGGGCTCGGCCCCGACGGCGTGCGCGAGGGAGTCGGCGACGGCCTTCGGCGTGACCTCGCTCCCGTCCTGGAAGGTCGCCTCCCGCAGCGTGAACGTCCAGGTGGTGTCGGTCTTCCGCTGCCACGACGAGGCGAGCGCGGGCGCGGCGGAGCCGTTGGCGTCCAGCGAGGTCAGCCCCTCGGTGACGCCGAGCCTGCTGAGCAGGGTGGCGTCGGCGCCGTACGGCGAGAGGTTCTCGGCGGGCGGGAAGGCGAGGGCGACGCGCAGCCGGGAGCCGTCACCGTCACCGTCGGAACCGGAACCGGAACCGGAACCGGATGCCGAGTCGCCGCCGGAGGAGAAGCAGCTCGATATGAGCGGGACGAGCAGGAAGGGGGCGAGCAGCCGAAGGCGGCGGTGGGAGCGCATGGTCCTCGGTTCGATCGAGTTCGGGCAGGTCGGAGGTGCGGGCCGGTACGGGGGATCAGCCTACATGAAAATCATTTCCACGAGAACGACCGCTCATCGCCGGCCTCCTGCGGGCCGTGAACCGCGGGCCGTGAACCGCGGGCCAGGGACCGTGAGCGGCGGGCCGGGTCAGGGCAGGGGCACGTCGAAGTGCACGATCCCCTGGCCCCCGCCCGCGTCCTCGCGCTCGTCGTGCACGACCTTGGCGAGCGACCGCCAGAACGGCTCCGCGCCGGTGACCGCGGGGTCGGTGTGCAGGTAGACCGCCCGGTACCCGCCGTCCGCCGCCGCGAAGGCGAGCAGTTCGTCCACGAGCGCGCGCGCCAGCCCGCGCCGCCGGTGCCCGGGCCGCACGTAGACGCGCCGGAGCTGCGCGGTCGCGCCGGAGGGGTACCGCTCGGCGACGTGCGCGGGGTTCGGCGGATGCGCGGGCCCCCGGGAGTCCAGCGCCCCGGTCCCGACGACCTCGCCGTCCGCGTCGACGGCGACGAGCAGCGCGTGCCGCGCGGGCGCGAGGTACGCCGCGTCGAGATCGATGATGTCCCCGTGCCACCGGGGCACGTAGCCGCTCCCGAAGTCGCGGTAGACGGTGTCGAGCATGACGGCTCGGGCGGGGCCGAGGTCGTCCGGCGTCGCGGGGCGGATGCTGTAGTCGTGAGGGCGCACCTGCACATCGTACGCAATAAGCGGAACGCGCTGCTCAGGGGCCCTGGCCCCGCCCCCCCTGCCAGGTCAGTGCGCGGCGGCGTACGCGTACCCCACGAAGTCGGTCCAGGCCCGGGAGGACACCGCGAGGGACGGCCCGCGCCTCTCCTTGGAGTCCCGCACCCGGACACCCTCGGGTGCGTGAGCGACCTCGACGCAACTGTCACCCTCGGACCCGCTGTAGCTGCTCTTGAACCAGTCCAGCTCGCCGATGGTGTTCATAGCGCTCCTCGCATCCGCCGCAGCAACTCGGCCGTGTCCGCCGGGGACAGGGCCTGTGAACGCATCTTGGCATAGCGCATCTGCATGACGCTCACGGCTTCCGGGTCGGAGACGAGTTGCCCGGTCTTCTGCCCCTCGGCATACCCCAGCCACTGCCGCTCGGAAGTCTCCAGCAAGTGCATCGGCCCGTCCGTACCGGCATGGTGGGGCTGCCGCAACGGCATGACCTGGACTTCCACGTTCCACCTCTCCATGCAGGCGAGGAGGTGGTCGAGCTGTGCCCGGGTGACGTCCTCGCCACCGGTGTGCCGGAGCAGCACGGCTTCCTCGATGAGGAAGCTGAAGGCGATCGGCGGGGTGCGGGTGAGGAGTTCCTGCCGCACCTTCCGGGCGGCCATCCGCTGCTGGAGCTGCTCCTCGGTGGGCGGCGGCGGCACGCTCAGCATCACGGCCCGGGTGTACGCCTCGGTCTGCAGCAGCCCCGGCACCACCCGGCACTCGTAGGTGCACAGCGCGACCGCCGTCTCCTCCAACCGTGCCCACTCCCGGAACCAGACCGCCAGGCCCCACTGCCGCCCGAGGTGCCGGGCGATGGCCCGCAGTACCCCGAACGCGTCCAGCACCTCCTCGACCCGGTCGATGAACACGGCGCTCGGCATCCGCCGCCCCTGCTCGACGGAGGCGACGGTGGCCTGCGAGTACCGGATACGCACGGCGAGTTGTTCCTGAGTGAGCAGCGCCCGCTCCCGGAACGCCTTCAGCGCCGCCCCGAACGTCCTGAGACTGTCGGGCGAGTCGACCACCCCACTGATCACCATGGCCGAGGCCCCCTTCCCGTGCTGGTGGTGCACCTCCGGCGCACCTCCCGGGGGCGCCCTTCGTCCGGTACAACGGCCCGGCCCGGCGGCCGGACACGCGGCCGGGGGCGCCGGGCCGCGTACAACCCCAGGTGTACGAGCCCGAGTTCGGCGTCCGGTCTTCCGCTCTGCGCGCAGCGGACCCGGTCACGGTCCGTACGGCGCCCGAGGGCTTCCCGGCCATGCCAAGATGCTGTCCTCACGGCCACTCGCTCACCTCAGGCAACAGGAACCGGTGGCAGGAAAGTTCAGGATGGAGACAGGCACTCATGACCTCCCTCGGCAGTGACGGACCGAGCGGCGCCCCCGCCCCCAGGATCGACACGAGCAGGCCCCACCCGGCCCGGATGTACGACTACTTCCTCGGCGGGAAGGACAACTACGAGGTCGACCAGAGGGCCGCCGAGGAGTTCATGAGGGCGGCGCCGGAGGTGCGGGAGGGGGTGCTCGCCAACCGGCGTTTCATGCACCGCGCCGTCCGGCACCTGGTCGCCGAGGGCGGCATCCGGCAGATCCTCGACGTGGGCACGGGCCTGCCCACCGAACCCAACGCGCACCAGATCGCGCGGGAGATCGCCCCCGGCACCCGGGTCGCCTACGTCGACAACGACCCCATCGTCAGCACGCACTCGATGGCACTCCTGGGCGACGAGGACGCCGACACCTCGGTCGTCCTGGCCGACCTGCGCGACCCCCTGGCGATCCTGGACCATCCCGAGGTCCGCAAGGTCATCGACTTCGACCTGCCGGTCGCGCTGCTGCTGGTGGCCGTCGTGCACTTCGTCTCCGAGGCGGAGGACCCGGACCGCATCCTCGCCACCCTCCGCGACGCGCTGCCCACCGGCTCCTACCTCGTCCTGTCGCACGCCACCGGCGACGTGCACGAGGACCGGCGCGAGGACGCGGCGGCCGTCTACCGCAAGGCCACCGCGTCCATGAACCTCCGCCCGCACGCCCGTGTCCTGGACCTGTTCGGCGACTTCACCCTGCTCGACCCCGGCCTGGTCCGGGTCGACCAGTGGCGCCCGGAGACGCCGGCCCGGCCGGACGCGCCGCGGATCGGGATCTACGGCGGGGTGGCCCGTAAGGGAGGCTGACCGCCCCCCCCACCCCGCCTCCTGCCTCCCGCCTCCGCACCATCTGACCCATCTGACCCATCCGACCCATCCGCCCCGGCTGCCGCGCCTGCCGCGCCTGCCGCGTCCGGGGAACGCCTCCCGTCCCAGCGACGGGGGGCGTTGTCAGTGGCCCCCGATACATTCGATCTCGTTCCGCCGTTGTGGCGAGAACATCCCCTTTCGCATGCATGGGAGAAGTGCGTTGTCGGTGTGGGAGAGGTCGAGCACGGCGCGGGTGGTGCCGGCCGCGCGGCCGCGGAAGCTGGCCAAGGTGCCGTTCGTCGAGTTGGCCGACGGGCGGTTGCAGGGGGTCGTGTCCAGCGGGTCGGACATCGGCCGGGTGTACGTGTCCTCGGTGGCGGCGGGGTCGTACACCTTCGCGTGCGGCACCAACAACAACCGTCCCTGCGGCGGCGCCAACGGGTACTTCTGCAATCACCTCCGGGCGCTGGTGGGTGAGGCCGTGCTGCAGTACGGCGTCGAGCGGGTGGCCCGGTATCTGAAGGTCGAGGCCGGGACGGCGGAACCGGACGCGACGGCCCTGCTCGCCGCCATGACGGCCACCCGCCCCGCACAGGGGGACCGTTCGGCCTCGGCGCAGGTCTTCAGCCGGTTCCTGCGGCACCTGTCCTATCTGGAACTGCCGGCCGACACCCGCCCGTTGCCGGAGATGCAGTGGTTCCCCACGACGAGGGCGGCGGCCTGATGCGGCTCGATCTGCTCTGCGACCCCGTGGACGGCCTGGACGAGGCCCTCGCGGCGGTGGACGGCTTCGACGACGCCCTCGTCGGCGGGCTGCTGCGGCCGGGACCCCGAGAGGCCGCGGGACTGACCGGGATCGCCGACGCCGTGGCCGGTACGCCACTCGCCTCGCGCGTCGCCGAGGCCGCCGAGCGGGCCGCCGCCGGCACCGCGGGCGAGGACCACCTCGTCGCGCTGGCCGGCGCCCGCGTCGCCCTGTTCGGCTCGGTCCATGACGCCCTCGTCGCCCGCGTGGCAGAGGTCACCGGACGGCCGCGGGCCGAGGAACCCGAGGCCGTCGGCGGCGACACCGTCCCCGCCGCCCCGCTGTACGCCGCCGCCCGCGGTTGGCTGGCGGATCTCGCGCGGGCCGGCTGGCGGGGACTCGACCACGAACTCGTCGCCCAGGCCGCGCCGGTCGTCGCCGCGATGCTCCCCGACGCGGCGCTGCGCCGGTCCGCCACGCTGCTCGACGGTTTCGCCGCCGAACTCGCCGCCTCCTGCCCGGGGGCGACCCTGGAGCGGGTCCCGGTGCGCCGGTGGGCCGACCTGTGGTCGCGCGGGACGCTGCTGACCCTGCCCGGCGCGAGCGCCGCACCGCCGGCCGCCGGGGCGACCGGCCGGCTGCTACCGCTCGGCGTCGACGTCCAGGAGCACGCCACCGCCGTACAGGCGCAGGTGCACGCGGTGTTCGAACCGGCGGACGGCGGGGTGCCCCGGCTGGTGCGGGCCTCGGTGTCCGCGCCGAAGCCGGACACGGTCGTCGGGGCGGGGCTGTGGCAGTTGCTCCGGCCGCGCATGTCCCTGCTCGGCGCCGTCGGCGAGGGCCGCGCGATGCAGCTCGACGCGATGCCCCTCAGCGCCGGCGGCGACCTCGTCTGGGACGACGCGCGGGCGCGTACGGGTGAGGCCGCGGCGGCCTTCACCAGCGCCCGGGTGGCGCTGCCCGCCGCGGCGGCCTTCCCGGTGGCGCCCCTGGACCGGCATCCGGCCGGGATCGCCGTACCGGTCCTGCTGGAGGGTTACGCCGGGACGACGGACGAGGACGGGACGGTCGTGCTGGAGATCGCCGGGCGGCGTCTCGCCGTCGACACCCACCGGGTGCCGGCCGCCGGTCCGCTCACCCCCGAGGCGGTGGTCTCCTCCGGCGCGTGCCTCGGGCTGCTGCGGTGGGACGCCGGGGAGTTCCTGCTCCAGCCGCTCGCCGTCGAGCGGACCGTGCGGAAGAAGGCCGTCACGGTGCACGCGGGGGCCTGGGCCGGGGGCACCACCGACAAGGCCGGTGTACGCGCCGAGAAGGCCGCCACCGACGCCGTCACCGTACTGCGCGAGCGCGCCGGAAAGCTGCTGCGGAAATGACCGGGACCACCGCGGGGCAGGCCCCCGCGCCCGAACCGGACGAGAACCGGCGGCAGGTGCTGTACTGGCGGCTGCTGGCCCGGCTCTTCGACCCCGAGGAGCAGCCCGGCCTGGAGACGGCGAGCCTCGCCGTGGTCGAGGACATCGGCCTGCCGCCCGCCCTGCTCGACCCGGACGCCACCGTCGACTCCGTGGTGCAGCGCCATCCCGAGTTGGCCGCCGAGTTCGACGGGCTGATGGTTCCCGCGCCGGACGAGGACGGCGCCCGGGACCGGGCCGCCGAGGTACGGCGGGCGGCGCTCGCCTCGAAGGTGCTGCTGAACGTCTTCGCCGCCCGGCCCGGCACGGTCACCGCCGGGCAACTGGCGAGCTGGCAGGCGGACGCGGACTGGCTGGAGCGGGCCCTGGGCTGCCGGCCCGGCGAACTGCGCGGCGGCCGCGGCGGACCCGGCGCCGGGCGCCGCTCCGCGGGCGGCGGTGTCAGCCCGGCCGGCACCGGCACCGGCGCCCCCACGCCCGACCTCGGCCGGCTCATCCCGGAGATCGGCCCCGAACTCGGCGCCATCGAGGCCGGCCTGGTCAAGCGGATGCACCTGCGCGAGGTGCTCGCCGACCCGCGTCTCGCGGCCCGGCTCACCCCGAGCATGTCCCTCATCGAGCAGCTCCTGCGCGACAAGGACAACCTCTCCGGCGTGGCCCTCGCCAACGCCAAGGCCCTCATCCGCCGCTACGTGGACGAGGTCTCCGAAGTGCTGCGCACCCAGGTGGAGAAGGCCACCACCGGCGCTCTCGACCGGTCCGTCCCGCCCAAACGGGTCTTCCGCAACCTCGACATCGACCGCACCATCTGGAAGAACCTCACCAACTGGAGCCCCGAGGAGGAACGGCTCTACGTCGACCGCCTCTACTACCGGCACACCAGCCGCAAAACGACACCGCAGCGCCTGATCGTGGTCGTGGACCAGTCGGGCTCCATGGTCGACTCGATGGTCAACTGCACCATCCTGGCCTCCATCTTCGCCGGACTGCCGAAGGTGGACGTCCACCTCATCGCGTACGACACCCAGGCCCTGGACCTGTCGCCCTGGGCGCACGACCCGTTCGAGACGCTGCTGCGGACCAAGCTCGGCGGCGGCACCGACGGCACCGTCGCCATGGCACTCGCCCAGCCGAAGATCGCCGAACCGCGCAACACGGTCGTGGTGTGGATCTCCGACTTCTACGAATGGCGGCACGCCGAGCTGTTCGAGTCCATGGCGGCCGTCCACCGCTCCGGGGCGAAGTTCATCCCGGTGGGCTCGGTGACCAGCGCCGGACGCGGCAGCGTCAACCCGTGGTTCCGCGAGAGGTTCAAGGACCTCGGCACGCCGGTGCTCTCCGGCCACATCAAGAAGCTCGTGCACGAGCTGAAGACGTTCCTCACCTGATCACCGGACGTTCCTCCGCCCCGTCCCGCCTCCCCCCTGCCAGAAACACGGAAAGGCTCTGCTCCCATGTCCGACCTGCTGCGCGCCCCCGCCGAGACGAAGTACGCCGAGGAACTCGACTGGCTGGAGTCGATCGACGACAACCCCAGGCCGTTCTCGTGGCGGCTGTCGCCGAAGATGGTCCGGCTGTTCATCCTGGGGTCCGAGCGCGCCGACGGCCTCGACCGCGAGGTCACGCAGAAGTGGTTCGGTGACCGCAGCTTCGTGGAGCGCTCGATCGTCACCCTCGCCTCCGACCGCGGTCTGCTGCTGATCGGCGACCCCGGCACCGGCAAGAGCTGGCTGGCCGAGCTGCTGTCCGCCGCCATCAGCCGCAACTCCACCCTGGTGGTGCAGGGCACGGCCGGCACCACCGAGGACCACATCAAGTACGCGTGGAACGTGTCCATGGTCATCGCCAAGGGCCAGTCCCGGCAGTCGATGATCCCCTCACCGATCATGACCGCGATGGAGACCGGCGCCATCGGCCGCTTCGAGGAGCTGACCCGCTCCACCAGCGACGTGCAGGACGCCCTGATCTCCATCCTCTCGGAGAAGTACATCTCGGTGCCCGAACTGGGCAGCGGCAGCGACGACGACAACATCGTCTTCGCCAAGCCCGGCTTCTCGATCATCGCCACGGCCAACAGCCGCGACCGGGGCGTCAACGACCTGTCCTCCGCGCTGAAGCGGCGCTTCAACTTCGTCCGCATCCCGGTGGTGACGAACAAGAAGAGCGAGGCGGAGATCGTCCGGTTCCGCACCGAGGAGCTGCTGCGCCGGCACTCCCTCGACCTGGAGGTGCCGCCGACCCTGCTCGACGTGCTGCTGCGGAGCTTCGCCGACCTGCGGGCGTCCGCCGCGGCGGCGGGCAGCGACGACGAGAAGCTGGAGTCCGCGCTGTCGACGGCCGAGCAGATCGGCGTGCTGGAGGACGCGGTCCTGCACGGCGACTTCTTCGGCGAACGCACCCTCACCGCCCGCGCCCTCGCCTCGTCGCTGGTCGGCTCCCTCGCCCGCCGGGAACCCGAGGACCTGGCCATCCTCAACAAGTACCTGCACGGTGTCGTCGAGCCGCGCAGCAAGGAGGAGGGCGGCTCGTGGCCGGAGTTCCTCGAAGGCGGGCGCGACGCGATCGCCACCCTGTCGTGAGCGCGGACACCCAGGGCCCGGCCACCCCGGGCCCGGCCACCGCGGACCTGACCGGCGGGGGTGTGCGCGGCGGGAGCACGTTCGGCGCGCTGCGCGACCAGCTCCAGGAGGCGGCGGCCGCCTTCGCGGGCGGCCCCGACGCCCTGGCGGGCATCCTCCTCGGCCTGGTGGACGACGTCGACCGCGCGGTGCGCGAGCCGCTGGAGATCTTCCCGGTCTGCCACCACTCCCCCGCCTCGGCCCTCGCCATGGCCCGCCGGCTGCGCGAGAAGCAGCCCAAGGTCGTCTACCTGGAGCTGTGCGAGGACATGGCGCCGCTCCTGACCGAGCTGCGCAACTGCCGGCTGCCGGTGGCGGTGCAGGCGTTCGCAGGGGACGTCGACGGGTTCCCCGCCGACTGGGCGCCGCTGTCCGTGGTCGCCCCGATCACCGAGGCGTCCGCCGAGTACCAGGCCGTCGCGTACGCGCTCGACACCCCCGGCGTCGAACTCGTCCTGGTCGACCGGTCCTGCGACCACGTCTTCCAGTGGGACCCCCGCGCGGACCGGCCCGGACAGCGGGCCGAGGACGCCGAGCCGCCGGACCGGGAGGAGGCCGCGCTGCACGGCGAGGCCGTCGGTGTCGAGATCGGCGACCTGCGGCCGCGCTTCGCGGAGCTGGAGGAGCACCTGCTGCGGCACGGCAAGGTGCGGCACTGGTCGGAGTGGTGGCACCAGTACGTGGAGGTGCCGCTCGGCGACAGCGACCACGACGCCTACCGCCAGGTCATGTTCCTCATCGGCAGCCTGTTCCGGCGGCTCGCCCCGGGGGACGGCGCCCGGCTCCGGGTGGACGAGGACCGCGAGCGGTACATGTGGACCCGGATACGGGAGCACCTGGCGGCCACCGGCACCGACCCCGGGGAGTGCGTGTACGTCTGCGGCGCGTTCCACGCGGCCGGCCGCGTCGAGGAGTTCGGCGTGGCGGGCACGGACACCTTCACCATCTCGCCGCGCACCGCGACCACCTGGCAGTACGGTCTCATCCCCTCCAGCCACAGCGCGATCGAGGGGCAGTTCGGCCTCGCCCCGGGCTCGGTGTCGATCGCGGCCACGCAGTGGACGAAGTCCCTCAGGCGGACCCGGGTGAAGCCGTACCGGCTCGCGGGCCAGGCGGGGACGCGGAAGCCGGCGGCGACGAAGACCGTCGCAGGGCGGCCGGCGGCCGTCGCCGCGGAACCGGCCGCCGCCGACCGGCTCTCGGGGTTCCTGCGCCGGCCGCCCGTGCTCGACGCGCTGGACGAGGCGGAACTGCTCGGCTGGTCGGTGGAGATCGTGCGGGCGGCCCGCCGCAACGGCTACCTCGCCTCGACGGCGGACGCCATCGCCGTCTTCGAGACGTCGATCCTGCTGGCGGGGATGCGGGACCGGGCCAAGCCCACGCCGTACGACTTCCAGGACGCGGCGGTCACCTGTATCGAGAAGGACAGCGTGCCCGGCCGGCGGGACGTGCGGCGCCTGGCCGAGATCATGCTGGGCGGCGACCGGATCGGCCAGGTGGGCTACGAGTCGCTGCCGCCGCTCGCCCGCGACGTCTACGAGCGGCTCGCCCCGCTGGAGCTGAACCTCCAGCAGCGCGGCGTGCGGCGCGCGCTGCTGGACATGACGTCCCGGCCGGAACTGCGAGCCTGCTCCGACGTGCTGTGGATGCTGCGGCGGCTGATGCCGCACGGTGCCGCCCGGCCGATCATGGGTGAGCGGCGGCTCGGCGAACGGTCGGTCCAGGAGTCCTGGGACCTGGCACTCGGCACCCACCAGCGCGCCCTGATCGAGCTGGGCTACCAGGGCGTCAGCCTCGAACAGGTCCTGGAGCAGAAGCTGCGCGCACAGGCGTACGGGCCGCAGGCGACCGCGGCCACGGTGCTGGCCGCGGTCGAGGACGCGACGCTGTACCTGAGCGGCCGCCGCCTCGCCGACGAACTGGGCGGCCACGCGCTGAAGGTGCTCGCCGCGGAGCGCACCGCCGACGGGGCACCGGAGGTACTGCGCCGGGTGCGGACGCTGCTGGCGTACTACCGCACCGTCGAACCGTCGCTGCCGCCGTGGATCGAGGAGTTCGCCAAGGCCGGTTACGCCCACTACTGCACCCTGCTGCCGACCGCGTTCCGGGACGAGGACGCGACAGTGCGGCAGGTCGCGGCGATGCTCGGCTTCCTGTTCAGCATGGAGAGCCTGGCGCTCTCCCTGGGCTGCGACCGGGCCCAACTGGAGCTGGCGGTCGCCCAGTCGCACCCCGAGGACGCGGCGAAGACGGCCCTGCTGTGGGCGGCGCGGGTACAGCTCGGCACGCTCTCCCGCGCCGAGCTGCGGGCCCGCTGCGCCGCGCTCCTGGACAACCCGCTGGTGGTGGACGCCTACCCGCGCTACCTCAACGGCTTCGTGCACGCCCTGGAACCCGTCCCGGGCCTCGCGGACGTCGTGGTGGAGGCCGTGTCCCACGCCTTCGGCCGGCTCCCGGACACGGTGCTGCTGCCCTGGCTGCCCCGGCTGATCAGCACCCTGCGCTCCGGCGCGGCGGACCTCGCTCCGCTGCTGATCCGTGAGGCCGGCCGCGTCTTCCCGGCCCGGCTGCCGGCCCTGGACACCTGGGTCCCGCCCTGGCGGGCGCCCCGGCCGGAGAAGGCCGCCGGGCCGGCCCGGCCCGGGTCCGGGGTCCGCCGCGGCGCCGCGCTGCTCACCGCGTATCCGGCGGCCTGCGACGCGGTCGCCGGGCTGCTGGGCTGCGACGAGGACTGGGCGGCGGCGGCCCCGGCACCGCCGGGCGCCGCCCTCACGAGGCGCCACCCGGCGACCTCGACGGCGGTGGCGGCACTGCTCGCGGACGGCTGACCACGACGGTCCCGGGCCCCGGCACTCCGGGCCCGGGACCGTCACCCCGGGCCCGGACCGGCTCAGGCGGCCTCGCGTCCCCGTTCCCGCGCCGCGCGGATGATCTCCGCGTAGCGCCGGCCGCTGCCCTTGATGGTGCGGGCCTGGGTCCGGTAGTCGACGTGGACCAGGCCGAAACGCTTGTCGTAGCCGTAGGCCCATTCGAAGTTGTCCAGCAGGGACCAGGCGAAGTAGCCGGCCAGTGGCACGCCCTTGCCGGCCGCCGAGGCGCAGGCGGCGAGGTGGGCGGTCAGGTACTCCGCCCGCTCGGGGTCGTCGACCGTGCCGTCGGGGCGGACGGTGTCCGGGTAGGACGAGCCGTTCTCCGTGACGTAGAGCCGCCGGGCGCCGTACTCGTCGGTGAGGCGGAGCAGCAGGTCCTCGATGCCGCTCGCGTCGACCTCCCAGTCCATGCCGGTGCGCGGAACGCCGTCGCGGCGGACGGTGCGGACGTGGGGGGCGGGGCCGGCCGGGTCGGCGGCGACCGTCTGGGGGAAGTAGTAGTTGAGGCCGAGCCAGTCGAGCGGGGCGCCGATCAGGTCCAGGTCGCCCGGCTGTTCGGGCAGGTCGACGCCGTACACCTCGCGCATGTCGGCCGGGAAGCCGCGGCCGTGCACCGGGTCCAGCCACCAGCGGTTGGTGTGGCCGTCCATGCGGCGGGCCGCCGCCACGTCCTCCTCGGAGCCGGAGGCGGCGAAGATCGTGGAGAGGTTGTTGACGATGCCCACCTGGGCGCCGGGGGCCGCCGCCCGGATCGCCCGCATGCCCAGGCCGTGGGCGAGGAGCAGGTGGTAGGAGGCGCGGACGGCGGCCGTCAGATCGGTCCAGCCGGGGGCCATCTTGCCCTCCAGGTGGCCGATCCAGGCCGAGCAGAGGGGTTCGTTGAGCGTGGCCCAGTGGGACACGCGGTCACCGAGGCGCTCCGCGACCACGGCGGCGTACGTCGCGAAGTGCTCGGCCGTCGCCCGCTCGGGCCAGCCGCCCCGGTCCTGGAGCGCCTGCGGCAGGTCCCAGTGGTAGAGGGTGACGGACGGGGTGATGCCGGCCTCCAGCAGGCCGTCGACCAGTTCGTCGTAGAAGGCGAGGCCCTTGGGGTTGACCTCGCCGTCACCGCCGGGCATCACGCGGGGCCAGGCGACGGAGAGGCGGTAGGCGTTGGTGCCGAGCTGCCGCATCAGGCCGATGTCCTCGCGCCAGCGGTGGTAGTGGTCGCAGGCGGTGTCGCCGTGGTCGTCGCCGTCGATCCGGCCGGGGGTGTGCGAGAAGGTGTCCCAGATCGACGGTGCGCGGCCGTCCTCCGCGACGGCGCCCTCGATCTGGTACGCCGAGGTGGCCGTGCCCCACAGGAAATCGTGCGGGAGTGCGGCGAGGTCGATGGTCACGGAAGGTCCTTCCCAGACAGGTGCGTGGGTCACTTGACGGCTCCCGCCGTCAGGCCGGCGACGAGATAGCGCTGGAGCAGCAGGAAGCCCGCCACCACGGGGACGCTCACCACGAGGGACGCGGCCATGATCTGGTTCCAGTAGACGTCGTTGAGGGTGGAGTAGCCCTGGAGGCCGACGGCGAGGGTGCGGGTGCTGTCGTTGGTCATCACGGACGCGAAGAGCACCTCGCCCCAGGCGGTCATGAAGGCGTAGACGGCGACCGCGACGATGCCGGGCGTCGCCGCCGGGACCACGACCCGGAACAGCGCCCTGAGCGGGCCGCAGCCGTCGACCAGCGCCGCCTCGTCCAGGTCGCGCGGCACCGAGTCGAAGTAGCCGATCAGCATCCAGATGGAGAAGGGGAGGGAGAAGGTGAGATAGGTGAGGATCAGGCCGCCCCGGGAGCCGAACAGGGCGATGCCGGTGGTGTTGCCGATGTTGACGTAGATGAGGAAGAGGGGGAGGAGGAAGAGGATGCCGGGGAACATCTGGGTGGACAGCACGGTGGTCGTGAAGATCCGTTTGCCGCGGAAGTCGTGGCGGCTGACGGCGTACGCGGCGAAGATCGCGATCAGCACCGAGCAGACCGTCGCCGCGCCCGCCACGACCAGCGAGTTCACGAAGTACTTCGCGAGCGGGACGGTCGACCAGATGTCGATGTACGGGCGGATGGTCAGCTCGCTGGGCAGCCAGCGGAACGTGCCCGTCACGTCGGCCAGCGGCTTCAGCGAGCTGGAGACCATGACGTAGACGGGCAGCAGCACGAAGCCGGTCAGCAGGACGAGGACGATCCGCCGGGTCCAGAGGAAGGAGCGGGGCGGGGCCATCGGGGAGCGGGGCGCGGTCCGCCGCCGGGCCGGGCGGTCCGGGGGCTTCGGGGGGCTGAGGGCGGGGCTAGACACGGGCGCGGGTCCTCCGTCCGCGTGAGGTGACGGCCAGGTGGACGCCGGTCACGACGAGCAGGAAGAGCAGCAGCAGCACCGACATCGCCGAGCCGCGGCCGAAGTTCCAGGTCGCGAAGGACTCCTGGTAGATGTGGACGGAGACCAGGTCGGCCGCCGCGGGCGCGGACTTGCCGAAGAGCACGAACGCCGTGTTGAAGTCGTTGAACGTCCACAGGAACAGCACCAGGACGAGGACCTGGTTGACCGCGCTCAGCGACGGGAGCGTGATCCGGCGGATCTGCTGCCAGGTGCCGGCCCCGTCGAGGGCGGCGGCCTCGTACAGCTCCTTGGGGATGTTCTGCAGGCCGGCCATCACGATGAGGAAGGCGAAGGGCCAGCCCTTCCAGACCGAGACGGTCAGCAGGGCGAGGAAGCTGTTGTCGCCGATCAGCCAGAAGGACGGCTTGTCGGTGACGCCCAACTGGTCGTGCAGGACGTGGTTCACCAGGCCGTTGTCGTGCTGGAACATGAAGACCCAGGTGATGACGGCCGCGTAGACGGGCAGCGCGTACGGGACGAGGAAGAGCGCCCGGAGCAGGCCGCGGCCGCGGAAGGCGTCCTGCATGCAGATCGCCGCGGCGGTGCCGATGAGCCAGCACAGGGCGACGGAGAGGACGGTGAAGACGACGGTGACGAGGAAGGAGTGGAGCATTTCCTCGCCGACGGGTGCGTCGAAGTCGACGGCGACCTGGTAGTTGTCCAGGCCGGTCCAGGGGGCGGCGCCCCAGTCGCGGATGAAGAACTGCGTCAGTTCCTTGAAGCTCATCACGACGCCGACCGCCATCGGCACCAGGTGGACGAGGAGTTCGAGGAGCAGGGCGGGCAGCAGGAGCAGGTAGGGCAGGGAGACCCGGCGGATCCGGCCGGGACGGCGGCGGCGCGGGCCGCCCGCCGCCGTCCCGGGGGACGCCTCGCGGGCCGTCCGCCCGCCGTCGCCGGCGACGGTGGTGGGGGTCGTGGTCGTCACGTGGGTCACGCCGCCGGCATCTGCTGCTGGGCCTTCTCCAGCTTGGCCCTGACCGCCTCGGTGGTGATCCGGCGGCCGGCGGCGGCGTCCGCGAAGAGTTCCTTGATCGCGGTGCCGACCGCCGTCTCGAACTGGGACTCGGCGGCGACCTGCGGCAGGGCGACCGCGCTCGTGGCGAGGGTGTCCTTCAGGACCTTGGTGTCCGGGGTGCTGAAGGCGGGGTCCGACTGGGCCGCCTTGACCGGCGGGATCGAGCTGTACGCCTTGTTGAGGATCTTCTGTTCCTCGTCGCTGGTCATGAACTTCACGAACTTCGCCGCGCCGCCGAGGTTGTCGGTGTTCTTGAAGACGGCGAGGTTGATGCCCGCGACCATGGAGTTGACGCCGGTGCCGCCGCCCGGGGCGCCGGACCGCACCGGGACCGGGGCGACACCGTAGGCGTCCGGATCCATGCCCTGCGACTTGAGGTTGGCGGACGCCGACTGCCACAGCAGCATGGCGGTCCGGCCCTTGGCGAAGTCGCTCACGGACTGGTTCTGGGCGTACTCGGCGTTGCCCGGGGCGATGACCTTGTCCTTCGCCATCAGGTCGACGTACTGCTTGAGGGCGGCGACCGTGCCGTCGCTCGCGAAGTCGGGCTCGCCGTCGGCGGTGAAGAAGTCGGCGCCGTGCTGCTTGGCGAAGACGTAGGCGTGGTGGACGTTCTCCGAGACGTTCGCGCCCTCGGCGCCCAGGCCCCACGTGCCGTCCCCGGACAGCTTCCGGCCGGCCGCGACCAGCTCGTCCCAGGTGGCCGGGGGCTCGGCGATGCCCGCGTCGGCGAACATCCGCTTGTTGTAGTAGAGGGCGTACGCCATCGAGTAGAGCGGCACGGCGGCCGGGTCCTGGCCCCGGACGCCGGTCGAGGCGAGGGCGGCGTCGACGAAGCGCTCCCGGCCGCCGATCTTCTCGAAGTTCTTCGCGTCCCAGGGCAGCAGCGCGCCGGTGGCCTGGAGCGAGGCGCTCCAGGTGTTGCCGATGTTCAGGACGTCGGGGCCCTGGCCCGAGGTGGCCGCGGTGAGGATCCGGTTCAGCAGGTCGGACCAGGGCACGACCTCCACCTTCACCTCGATCCCGGTCTCCTTCTCGAACTTGTCGAGTTCGGGCTGGAGGACCTTCTTGTCCACCTCGACGCTGGCGCCCTGGTTGGAGGCCCAGTACGTCAGGGTCTTCGGCGAGTCGTCGGACCCGCCCCCCGTGGCGGAGCCGCCGCCGCAGGCCGAGGCGGCGAGGGCGAGAGACAGGGTGACGGCACCTGTGGCCGCGGCTCGGATGCTGCGCATGGCTGCTGTTGTCCCTTCGGAGAGTGCACACGACGCTCGTGAGACCGTGCGTTCACAGGCGCACTCACGGCTTAATTTAGGACGTGAGTTAAATCCTCCCGGGCAGACCCGTCAAGGGTTTCGACACCACGAGTCGAACTCCGTCGCCCCTCTTGACGCCCGCGTTCGGAACCGAGAAACATTCCCCGGCGAGAGAGCGCTCCCCACACCCCCACCGTTCACTTCCTGAACAATTCCGACAGGAGAGCCGCCCATGTCCTCCCACTCCCCGGGCTCCCCCCTTCCGTCCGAGACCCCCGAGCCGCACCGCCCGGCCCCCGGCCGCAGAGCCGTCCTCGGCGGTGCCGGCGCCGTCGCCGCCGCGCCCTTCCTCGCCGGGCTGGCGACCACCCCGGCCGCGGCCGCGCCGCCGGCCCGCGACGAGGGCACCCGCGCGCTGCCCGGCGGCGGCGACCTCGGCCCGAACGTCATCGTGTTCGACCCTTCGACGCCCAACATCCAGGGCAGGCTGGACGAGATCTTCCGGCAGCAGGAGTCGGCCCAGTTCGGCACCGGCCGCTACCAACTGCTGTTCAAGCCGGGCACGTACCACGGCCTCAACGCGCAGATCGGCTTCTACACCTCCATCTCCGGCCTCGGCCTCTCCCCCGACGACACCACGATCAACGGCGATGTCACGGTCGACGCCGGCTGGTTCAACGGCAACGCCACGCAGAACTTCTGGCGTTCGGCGGAGAACCTCGCCCTGGTGCCGGTCAACGGCACCAACCGCTGGGCGGTCTCGCAGGCCGCGCCCTTCCGCCGTATGCATGTGCGCGGCGGCCTCAACCTCGCGCCGGCCGGGTACGGCTGGGCCAGCGGCGGCTACATCGCCGACAGCCGCATCGACGGCCAGGTCGGTCCGTACTCCCAGCAGCAGTGGTACACCCGCGACAGCTCGATCGGGTCCTGGCTGAACGCGGTGTGGAACATGGTCTTCTCCGGGGTGACCGGCGCCCCCGCGCAGAGCTTCCCGAACCCGCCGTACACCACGCTCGACACCACGCCCGTCTCCCGCGAGAAGCCGTTCCTGTACCTCGACGGCGGCGCGTACCGGGTCTTCCTGCCCGAGAAGCGGACCAACGCCCGCGGGGTCTCCTGGGGCAACGGCACCCCGCGCGGCACCTCGCTGCCGCTGTCGCAGTTCTACGTGGCCAGGCCGGGCGTGTCGGCGGCCACGCTCAACCAGGCGCTCACCGAGGGCCTGCACCTGCTGCTGACGCCGGGGATCTACCACCTGGACCGGCCGATCGCGGTGGACCGGGCCAACACCGTGGTCCTGGGGCTCGGTTACGCCACCCTCATCCCCGACAACGGCGTCACCGCGGTGAAGGTCGCCGACGTCGACGGCGTACGGCTGGCCGGTTTCCTCATCGACGCCGGGCCGGTCAACTCCCCCACCCTGCTGGAGGTCGGCCCGCAGGGCGCCGCCCGCGACCACTCGGCCAACCCGACCACCGTCCAGGACGTGTTCATCCGCATCGGCGGCGCGGGCCCCGGCAAGGCCACCACCAGCATGGTCGTCAACAGCCGGCACACAGTCGTCGACCACACCTGGGTCTGGCGCGCCGACCACGGCGAGGGCGTCGGCTGGGAGACCAACCGCGCCGACTACGGCGTGGTCGTCAACGGCGCGGACGTGCTGGCCACCGGCCTGTTCGTGGAGCACTTCAACAAGTACGACGTGCAGTGGAACGGCCAGCGCGGCCGCACGATCTTCTACCAGAACGAGAAGGCGTACGACGCCCCGAACCAGGCCGCCGTCCAGAACGGCTCGGTCAAGGGCTACGCCGCCTACAAGGTCGGGGACAACGTCACCGAGCACGAGGGCTGGGGCCTGGGCAGCTACTGCTACTACAACGTGAACCCGGCCATCGTGCAGCACCACGGCTTCGCCGCCCCGAACCGCCCCGGCGTGCGCTTCCACGGCCTGCTGGTGGTGTCGCTGGGCGGCAACGGGCAGTACGAGCGCGTCATCAACGACACGGGCGCGCCCACGTCGGGGACGTCGACCGTGCCGTCGACGGTGGTGTCCTACCCGTGAGCCGGGGCCGGCCCCCATGCCCCGCGCGGGGCATGGGGGCCGGCCCGGCCGCCGCACCCGCCCCGGCCGTGTCGCCGCGGCCGGGGAGCGCCGTCACTCCGGTCGCGGCGCGGCGAGCAGGTGCTCCGTCAGTTCACGCAGCGTCGCCCGGCTGAGGATCTTGCCGACCGGCAGCAGCACACCGTGCGCGCGTTGCACCTCCTGTCGCAACTGCGCCGCCATCAGCGAGTCGAGTCCCTGGCTGGTCAGGTCCAGGTCCGGGTCGAGGTGCTCGGAGTCGACGTGCAGGACGGCCGCGACCCCGGCCCGGAACAGCGCCGCCCGGTCCTCGGCGGCGGCGGCCGTGCCGGGGGCGGCCGTACTCGGGGCGGCCGTGCCGGGGGCGGCCGGTGTCGCCGTACCCGGTGTCGCCGTATCCGGGGCCGTCGGCGCGCGCTCGGGCCGGGCGCGCTCCGCCGCGGGTGGAGCGGGTGGAGCGGGCGGCGGCGGGGCCGCGGTGGTGCGGCGCGCGGGGGCCTCGGTGACGACGTCCCGCAGGAACGGGGACGCGGCCGCGACGGGGTAGGCGGCCCGCCACCGCGCCCAGTCCACCGGCATGACCACGGTGTCCCCGGCCTCCGTGGCCAGCAGGTGGTCCAGCACGGCGAGTCCCGCCGCGGCGGTGAACCCGGTCATGCCCCGCGGGATCAGGTTCCGTCCCAGTGCGGTGCCCGCCTTGGCGGCCATGCCCCGGTCGGTCCAGAAGCCCCAGTTCACCGCGAGCGCCCCGCGGCCCCGGCTGCGCCGGCCGCGGGCGATCGCGTCGAGGGCCGCGTTGGCGGCGGCCCCCGCCGCGACCTGCGGTGATGCCAGCAGGGCGTTTCCGGAGGAGAAGAGGACGAAGTGGTCGAGGTCGTCCTCGAAGAGCCGGTCCAGGACGCGGGCGCCCGCCAGCTTCGGCCGCAGTACGGCTTCCAGGTCCCGCAGGGTGGTGTCGCCGATCGGCTTGTACAGGAAGACGCCGGCGGTGTGGAAGACGCCCCGGACCGCCGGCCGGCCGGCCGCGCGGCGGTGCTCGACCAGCCGGCGCATCGACCGCTCGTCCGCCACGTCCACCGGCGCGTACTGCGCCTCGGCGCCCCGGCCGCGCACCTCCGCCAGCAGGTCGGTGAGGCCGTCCGCCGACGGAGCGGCCCTGCCGGGTACGGAACGGCCGGTGAGCAGCAGGTGCCTGGCGCCGCGCGCCACCAGCCAGCGGGCCAGCTCGGCACCGAGGCCGCCGGCACCGCCGGTCACGAGATAGGTGGCGTCCGGCCGTATCCGGGTCGGCGCGGGTGCGGGCACGGGCGTGGGTGCGGGTACGGGCGCCGGTGGATGTGCTGCTGGGTGCGCCGGGGTGGTCCGCAGGTCGATGAGGATCTTGCCGACGTGCCGGGAGCCGGCCAGGTCGTCGAAGGCCGTGGGGACGGCGTCCAGCGGGTGCACCTCGGCGGGCAGCGGCGCGAGTTCGCCCGCCGCGATCAGGCGCAGTACCCGGTCGAGCAGCGCCCCGGCCCGCTCGGGGTGCTCGCGGCAGAGGGCGGTGGTGTCCAGGGTGTGGAAGGAGGCGTTGCGCGGCAGGGCGCCGGGGCCGGTCGGGGGGCCGTCCGCCGGGTTCCGCCCGGCCAGTTCCAGATGGCGCCCGTACGGGGCGAGCATGCTCAGGTTCTGGTCGGCGGCGGCCGCGCTCAGCGAGTTGAGGATGACGTCCATCCCCGTCCCCCGGGTCGCGGCCAGCAGCGGACCGGCGAAGTCCGCCCCGGAGTCGGCGACGTGGGCGACGCCCATGGCGCGCAGCAGGGCCCGCTCCCGCTCGCTGCCGGCGGTGGCGTGGATCTCGGCGCCGCGCCACCGGGCGACCTGGATGGCGGCGAGTCCCGTCCCGTCCGTGGCCGAGTGGATGAGGACCTTCTCGCCCTCGCGGAGCGCGGCCAGTTCGACCAGTCCGTACCAGGCGGTGAGGTAGGAGACCGGCACGGTGGCGGCCTCGGCGAGGGAGAGTCCGGCGGGCACGCGGTGGGTCAGCCGCCGGTCGGCGAGGACCCGCGTGGCCGGTCCCGGACGGGCTACGGCGACCACGCGGTCGCCCACGGCCAGCCCCCGCACGCCGGTGCCGAGGGCCGTCACCACGCCGGCGGCCTCCGCGCCCGGCCCGTCACCTTGGTCGTCGCCGTGGTCGTCGCCGTGGTCCGGGTGGGCCCCGGCCGCCCGGCGCACGTCGCGGAAGCCGACCCCGCCGTACGCGGCGGCGATCCGCACCTCGTCGGCGGCCGGGGGCCGGGCCGCGGCCACCGGCCGCACCGGGCCCGCGCCGCCCTCGCGGGCCGGCCCGGTCACGGTGACCTCGCCGGCGCCGGACGCCGGTGCGGTGCGGCGCAGCCGCAGGACGTACCGGGTGCCGGCCCGCAGCGCGATCTGGTCCTCGGCCGCGTCGGGGACGGCGATCTCCCGGGTCAGCGCCGCCGTCTGCGCCGTGCCCCGGGCCGGGTCGAGATCGATGAGGGTGTGCCGCACAACGGACAGCTCACTGGCCGCCGTACGTCCGAAGCCCCACACGGCGGACTGCTCCGCGTCCGGCGCCCCGTCCGCTTCCGCGACCGTCTCGGCGCCCCGGGTGACCAGCACCAGCCGGGGGCGGGGGCCGTCCGCCGGTGCCATGGACAGCGCCCGGTCCAGCAGCAGCGCGCTGCCGAGCCCCAGCGGCACCGCCCCCACCGGCCGGGCCGGCCGCAGGCTCCACAGGTGCACCACGGCGGCGACGCCCCCGGGGTGGTCACGGCCGGCCTCGCGCAGCAGCCGGGCGTAGTCGTCGAGACGGGACGGGTCGACGCGGTACGTCCCGTCGCCCGCGCGCTCGTACCTCTCCCCGGGCCGTACGGCGATCCGCGCGCCGTGCGCCGGTGCGAGCCGCGGCCCGAACTCCTCGTCCTCGAACACCAGCCAGGCCCTGGCGTCCGGCGGCTCCGGCGGCGCCCCGGGCGCGACGGCGGGCAGCCAGCGCGGCCGGTAGAGCCAGTCGGCCAGGGGCGCGGGTTCCTCCCGGCGCACCAGCCACCGGATCCGCAGGCCCCGGAACTCGGCCAGCGGCGTGCCCCGCTCGTCGCGGACGACGACGTCGCCGCTGAACGACTCGGCCGTCAGCTCGCGCCGCACCGCGTGGCTGTGCAGGGTGCCGGTGAGCGGCCCGTGGGCGCGGAACGCGTCGAGGGAGCCCAGCACGAAGGCGTGTTCCTCGCCGGGTACGGCCGTGTCGGGCAGGGTGGCCGCGAGCACCTGTCCGCAGGCGTCGAGGACCGCCGGATGGACGTGGTGCGGGTCGGCGCCGCCGAGGCCGTCCGGGACGACGATCTCGGCCAGCGCCTCGCCGTCACCGCGCCACACCCGCCCGATGCCCCGGAAGACGCCGTGCCAGTCGTTGCCGCGGGCCGCGAAGCGGCGGTAGAACTCGGCGCCGGTGAAGTGGTCGGGGGTGCGTTCGGCGATCTGCCGGGGCGGGTCCTCGGGGAGTTCGAGGATGCGGGTGCCGGCGGGTGCCCGCTCGACCCGGCCGTGCGCGTGCCGGGTCCATTCGGAGGCGGAGACGGAGGCAGTGGCGGTGGGGTCGGCGGTGGCGGTGGGGTCGGCGGTGGCGACGTCG
Source organism: Streptomyces ziwulingensis (assembly GCF_039542605.1). Taxonomy (NCBI): domain Bacteria; kingdom Bacillati; phylum Actinomycetota; class Actinomycetes; order Kitasatosporales; family Streptomycetaceae; genus Streptomyces; species Streptomyces ziwulingensis. The sequence continues at coordinate 279,138 of NZ_BAABIG010000007.1, read as the reverse complement.
AAGGCCCAGCCGGGCCCGGCCGGCCTCAGGGTGACCCGCAGCAGCGGCGGGGCGCCCGCGGTGAGGAAGAGCGCCTTGTCGTAGCGGATGTCCTGGACCACGGCGTCGGCGCCGACGCCGCGGGCGGCGGCGGCCACGGCCAGCTCCAGGTAGGCGGTGCCGGGCAGGATGACCAGCCCCTGCACCTGGTGGTCCAGCAGGTAGGCGTTGCGCTCCAGGTCGACGGGGCCCTCCCACCGGTGCGCGCCGTCGCCGAGGACGGTGTGCGCGCCGAGCAGCGGGTGCCCGCCGCCGGGGGTGTCCGCCCCGCCCGGCCGGGCGGGCGGGCCGGGCCGGGGACCGGGGCCCGGATCGAACCAGAACTCGGCGCGCTGCCAGGGATAGGGGGGCGGCCCCACGTAGGTGGCCGGGCCGTCGAACAGCGCGTCGCGGCGCAGCGGGTAGCCGGCCTGATGAAGCCGGCCGGCCGAGGTCAGCAGCGCGGTGAGGTCGTCGGTGTCGCGCCGCAGGGACTGCACGACCTGGTCGTCGGTGCGTTCCCCGGGCAGGCACTCCCGCACCGCCGCGCCGAGGACGGGGTGCGGGCTGATCTCGATGACGGCCGCCGTCTCGGAGCGGGCGGTCTCGGCGTCGACGGCCGCGTGGAAGCGGACCTCGTCGCGGAGGTTGCGCACCCAGTAGCCGGCGTCCAGTTCCTCCCCGGTCAGCAGGTTCCCGGTCACCGTCGACCGCAGCGGTACCTGGCCCGCACGGGGCCGGATCGACGCCAGGGCGGCGCGCAGCGCGTCCAGCAGGGGGTCGACGTGGCTGCTGTGCGAGGCCACGTCCACCTTGACGACGCGGGTGAAGACGTCCCGTTCGGACAGCGCGCCCAGTACCTTCTCCACCGCCGGGGTGCGGCCGGAGATGATGCTGCGCCGCGGGCTGTTGCTCACCGCGACGTCGACGTCCGGCACTTCGGCGAGTTCCCGGCGCAGTTCGTCGGCGGGCAGGTCGACCGCGGCCATGGTCCCGGTGCCGGCGATCTCCCCGAGCAGGGCGCTGCGGCGGCAGATCACCGCCGCGCCGTCGGCCAGGGTGAGCGCGCCCGCGGCGCAGGCGGCCGCGACCTCGCCCATGCTGTGGCCGATCACCACGTCGGGGGCGACGCCCCAGGACCGCCACAGCGCGGCCAGGGCGACCTCGACCGCCCAGAGCAGCGGCTGCACCACGTCGATCGGCCAGTCCGCCTCGTCGCCGCCGGTCAGGCGCTCGATCACCGACCAGCCGCGCTCGGCGCGGACGTGCCGGTCGCACTCTTCGAGGGTCTCTCTGAAGACCGGGGAGGTACGCAGGAGCCCGCGCCCCATGCCGGACCACTGGGAGCCCTGACCGGGGAAGACGAAGACGGTCCGCCACCGCGTGCCGGGCCTGGCGGAGATGACCGGCCGGTCGCTCCGCAACTGCCGGACGGCCTCGTCGTGTTCCGCGGCGAGTACGGTCAGACGGTGCCGGTGCTGGGTGGTCCGGGTCAGCGCGCTGAAGGCGACGTCGCGCAGGGCGTGCCGGCGGCCCTCCCCGTCGGGCCCGAGGAAGTCCGCGTAAGAGGAGGCCAGTCGGCGCAGGGCGGCGGGTGTCGACGCGGACAGGGCGAGCAGGTAGGGCCGCGGTGCGCCGGCCGGGGGCGGTACGGCGGCGGGGCGGTGCTCACCGAGGACGACGTGGGCGTTGGTGCCGGAGATGCCGAAAGAGCTGACGGCGGCGTACCGGGGGGTGCCGTCCCGGCCCCAGGCGCGGGCGGTCTGCGGGATCTCCAGCGCCATGCGGTCCCAGTCCACCGCGTCGGTCAGCCGGGCGCTGTGCAGTGCGGGCGGGACGACGCCGTGTGCCACGCAGAGCGCCGCCCTGATGAGGGCCGCGATGCCGGCCGCCGCCTCGGTGTGGCCGATGTTCGTCTTCACGGAGCCGACCAGCAGGGGGTCCGTGCTCGCGCGGCCCGCGCCGGTGCCGTAGACCTCGTCGAGGCCGCGGAGTTCGATCGGGTCGCCGGTGGGTGTGCCGGTGCCGTGGGCCTCCACGAAGCCGACGGCGCGCGGGGCGATGCCGCCGCGCGCGCAGGCGCGCCGCATGGTGTCGGTCTGCGCGCTCTGCGACGGGGTCATCAGGTATCCGCTGCTGCGGCCCTCGTTCTCGACCGCCGAGCCGTGGATGACCGCGTGGACGCGGTCGCCGTCCGCCTCGGCCCTGGCCAGCGGTTTGAGGACGACGACGCCGACGCCGTCGCTGCGCACGAAACCGTCGGCGTCGGCCGCGCCGAACTTGCACCGGCCGGCCGCGGACAACATGTCCGCCTGGGAGAAGGTGATGCTCTCCTCCGGGGTGAGCACCAGGTTGACGCCCGCGGCCAGGGCGAGGGTCGCCTCCCCGCCGCGCAGCGCGGCGCACGCCTGGTGGACGGCGACCAGCGAGGACGAGCAGGCGGTGTCCACGGAGGTGCTCGGGCCGCGCAGGTCGAAGAAGAACGACAGGCGGCCGGAGAGGACGCTGCGCGAGGTGCCGGTGTTGGCGTAGATGTCCAGCGCTCCGGCGGCCCGGAGCAGGTCCCAGTACTCGGCGGTCCGCTGTCCGACGACCACCGCGGTCGGGCTGCCCGCGAGCTGGTCCAGCGTCAGGCCGGCGTCCCGTACGGCCGCGGCGGCGGTCTGCAGCAGCAGCCGCTGCTGCGGGTCCATGTGGCCGGCCTCGCGGCCGGAGATGCCGAAGTAGGGGGCGTCGAAGCCCCGGATGTCGGGCAGGAAGCCGCCGCGGCGGCTGATGATCCGGCCGGGCGTGCGCGGGCGGGGGTCGTGGAAGGCGTCGATGGGGAACCGGTCGGCCGGCACGTCCGACGTGGCGTCGGTCCCGTCGAGCTGCATCCTCCAGAACGCGGGGACGTCGTCCGCGCCGGGGAACTCGCACGCCATGCCCACGATGGCGATCGGCTGCGGGGCGGCCGGGTCCTGCTGCTGCGCCGTCACGCGGCACCTCCTGTCGGCATCGTCGGTCCTCAGGTCCAGGAGGGCGGTTCGCACATGGTCAGGACCACGGCCACGGCCGACCATCCCGGAGCGCCGCCGAACAGCAGGACGTGGTCGCCCGCGTCGAGCTGCCCGGTGCGCAGCAGATGGTCGAGGGCGATGAACTGGTCGCTGGCCGAGGCGTGCCCGATCCCGCAGCCGAACTCCCACTGCGACCGGGAGACGTCCAGGCCGAGCGGGTCCATGGCGCAGTTCCGGGTGGTCGCCTCGTCGCCGTTGGGCACCAGGACCCAGCGCAGGTCGCAGCCGTCGAGCCCGGCCTCGCCCAGGGCGGCGAGCACCGTCTCGGAGCAGGCTTTCGCGATGCCGTCGGCGATGCTCACGCCGCCGACCTCCCGCACCCGCCCGTTGAACTGCTCGGCGCGCTCCACGGTGTCGATCCGGCGGCCCGCGGACCCGGTGGGCGGATAGAGCGGCTCGTCGCCGCGCGCCATCGCCTCGAACTCCGGGTAGACCCGGGAGACGACCGCGTCGACCCGGGCGAAACCCGCGGTGGGGCTGATCACGACGGAGCTGGCCGCGTCGGCGGCGATCACCCCCATCGGCCCGCTGTCCCAGCGGTTGAACAGGGGCGAGTTGAAGTTGTCCGCCGTGGTCAGCAGGATGTCCGGCCGGCTCGCCGGCTGGTGCGGCAGCAGTCCCGCGGCAAGCTCCACACCGGTGAGCATGCTGTTGCAGCCGTTGCGGATCTCCGTGCTCCCGGCCCCCGAGATGCCCAGTTCCCGCATGATGTACGCCGACGGCGACCACATCTCGGGCCCCTGGTAGAACGTCGAGCCGTGCAGCACCGTGCCGATCGCGGCGGCCCCTCCGGGGGTGCGGCTCAGCGCGGTCCGGGCGGCCCGTACGGCCATGTCGGGCGGTGACTCCGGTCCGGCGATCAGCACGCTGCGCAGACCGCTCTCGGCGAAGGCCGCGGCGTCGTACAGGCCCGCGGCGACCGCCTCGGACGCCTCGAAGGGGGCCGGCAGCCAGCAGCCGAGGCCGGCGAGGAAGACGTCGGCCGGTCTCATGCCGGTCCCCGGCCGTGGCTCATGGGCGTGCTGCCCGGTGCGGTGCCCGAGGGCCGGGGTTCGCTCATGCGGTTCATGCGGATGCACCACTTTCTCTGCGGTCAGAACAACGCGCGGGAGCTGAGGGAGACCTTCATGTTTCCCAGCAGCGGGTGCCAGAGGTGGTCGGGGTCCGCCTCCACGGCGGCGACGAACTCGCGCATCGCCGTCAGCGCGACCGGCTCCTGCTCGTCGTAGACGTCGCCCTGGAGCAGTTTCAGGACGTCGATGCGGTAGCGGGGGTCCTGGACGAAGGCGGTGAAGAGGATGTTGAGGCGGTAGTAGAGGGAGATGAACTCGTACCAACTGGACACGCCGCGCCGCAGTTTCGTCACGTAGTTCGCGAACCGGGCGGCCTTGAAGTCACCGGCCTCGGCGGCGGCGATGATGTCGGCGCAGGCCAGCCGGGCGCTGTTCATGGCGACACTGACCCCGCTGGAGAAGATGGGGTCGACGAACCGGGCGGCGTCGCCGATCATCACCATCGAGTCGTCGCACACCTTGCGCATGCCGTAGCTGTAGTCGCCCTCGGCCTTGAAGGGGCGCACCCGCTCGGCCTTCCTCAGCGCGTCGCGCAGCAGGGGCCTGCTGCCCACCGAGTCCCAGAAGAAGCCTTCGAGGTCGTCCTTGGCCTCCTTGAACCGGGCCTTCTGGGTGACGACCCCGACCGACGTGACCGTGTCGGAGATGGGGATCTGCCACACCCAGGTGTCGCTGAGCGGCAGGAAGTGGATGAAGATGTACTCGGCCTGGTTCTCGTCGTTGGCCAGGGCCTCCCGGTCGAGTCCTTCGAACCAACTGTGCACGGCGTACTGGTTGAACACCGGGTCGGGCACCTTGACCTTGAGCTGCCGCCCCAGCAGGGTGCCGCGTCCGCTGGCGTCGACGACCATCCGTACCGCCACCTGCGCGCTGGCCCCGCCCAGTTGCACCCGCAGCACGGGGCGGGTGGTGTCGGCGAAGTCCACGCCGCGCACCCGCACCCCGGAGTACACCTTCGCCCCGAGGCTCTCCGCGTGCTTGAGCAGGATGTGGTCGAACCGGCCGCGGTCGACGTGGAAGGTGTGGTCACGGTCCACACCGAGCTGGTCGCGTTCGTTGAACAGCACGTCGGCGGCGCCCAGGCCGTGGTCGTGGACCTGGAAGCCGAGCGGGTCCACCTCGTCGGCGTCGGCCGACGTCCACGCGGCGCCGTACTTGCGCGGGAAGCCCGCCGCCTCGATCTTGTCCATGGCGCCGATCTCCAGCAGCACCGGCGTGGTGGCCGGCACCAGGGACTCGCCCACGTGCTCCCGCGGGAAGAACTCACTGTCGAAGACCGCGACCGACAGACCGGCCTTGGCCAGGTAGGACGCGGCGGTGGAACCGGCCGGGCCGCCGCCGATGATGCCGATGTCGTAGTCGTAGGCGTGGTCGTGGTCGCGGTCGTGGTCGCCGTCGTGGTCGCGGTCGTGGTCCTGCGTCATCTGTTCTCCTGTCAGGTCCCGTCAGAGGGAGGCGGTCCGCGAGCGGAGGAGCAGGATCAGGTCGGTGATCGTCTCCAGCGTGCGGAAGTGTTCACCGGTCATGTGGACGGGCGGGACGCGCACGCCGTACGTGGTGCGGAGGTGTGCCAGCAGCCGCGCGGTGCGCACCGAGTCCAGCACCCCCAGCTCCAGCAGCGGACCGTCGGCGGTGATCAGGTCGGGGGGCAGGCCCGTCGCCAGTTCGTCCCGCACGTAGCCGAGCAGCTCGGCGAGGAGCGTGCTGCGGTCGAGGTCGGTCATGGTCTCCTCCGGGTGTCGGACACGGTTTCCTCCGGGTGTCGCGGCCGGGCCGAGGCGCGCGCCACGAGGTATCTGGTCGGCAGTTCGAGCGGGCGGCCGTCGGCGGTGCGTTCCGTGGTGTGCAGGGCGATGTCGCCGTCGCCGACGACGTCGAATCCGTTTCCTTCGAACAGCAGCCGCAGGCGCCCGTCCTCGGTGGGGGCGACGCGGGCGCCGAAGTCGAAGTGGGCGGCCAGCCCGGCCGTCTTGGGCAGTTCCGCGCCGCCGGCGAGCAGCTCGGCGACGTACCAGCCGGTGCGTTCGGTCAGTTCCTGGGCGAACAGCACCCCCGCCCCGCCGAGCAGGAGCCTGAGGGTCGTCAGCATCCTGGCGCGCTGGTCCGGGGCGAGCTGGTGCAGCACGCCGCGCATGTAGACGTTGACGTCGCCCAGTTCGGCGCGCAGCGCCGCCACGCTGTCCTGGTCGAGCAGATCGGCGCGGCGGTAGTCGACGTTGGGCGCCGGGTGCGAGGCGGCGGCCAGTCTCACCGCGGCCTCGGCGATGTCCACTCCGACGACCCGCGGGAAGTGCCGGCCCAGCCACCGCGTCTGCCGTCCGCTGCCGCACCCGACGTCGAGCAGGGGCAGCGACGGGTCGGCGTGCCCGCTGAACAGCGGCAGGTGCCGCGCCGCGGTCAACCGGGGCGACGAGTCCCACAGGGCGGCGCCGGGCTCGGCGGGCAGCGCCGACCAGAAGGCGTCCCAGGCCGCGCCCGTCATACGCCCGCTCCCCGCGTCACCAGGCCGCCGAGCGCGACGCGGTCGACCTTGCCGTTCCCGGTGCGGGGGAAGCCGCTGACCGTGTGCAGCGCGTCGATGGCCATGTACGGCGGCAGGAAGCGGGCGCAGTGCCGTCGAAGCTCCGCGTACTCGGGCGCCGCCCCGGTCTCCGGGATCACGAAGGCGTGCAGCCGCGCGTCCGGACCGGCGCCCACGACGAGGACCACCGCGTCGCGGACCTTCTCGTGCGCGACGAGCACACCGTTCACCTCGGCCGGTTCGATCCGGTGGCCGCGGACCTTCGCCATGTCGTCGATCCGGCCCCGGTACTCCAGCAGCCCCGCGGCGTCGTACCGGCCGAGATCCCCGGTACGGTACGGTCCGGCCTGCGGCTCGCCGCCCCAGTAGCCGAGCATGACGGTCGGGCCGCCGACCACGATCTCGCCGTCGTCCAGCGACACCGTGTCGCCGGCCGCGGGTGATCCGATCGGGATGGCCGCGGTGCGCGCGAGGTCGGCGGCGGTCACCTCGTACGAGGTGCACACGTTGGTCTCGGTGGGGCCGTACCAGTTGAGCATGCGGACGCCGGGCCAGCCGCGGCGCAGCTCCTTCAGCGGCTTCAGCGGAAACCGCTCGCCGGCGAAGACGCAGGCGCGCAGCGCCCCCGGTCCGCGCTCCAGCAGCTCGCCGTACTCGGCCATGAGCACCAGGACGGACGGCACCGAGTACCAGACGGTGATGCGGCGTTCCAGCAGGAAGTCGACCAGTGGCGCCGGGGCCTGGGCGAGGGTCTCGCCGACGAGGTGGACCGACGCGCCGGCCCGGAAGGCGCCGTAGAGGTCGAAGACCGACAGGTCGAAGCCGAACGCGGCGTGGTTGGCCAGCCGGTCGGCCGGGGTGAGGTCCAGCTCCCGGCAGGCCCAGTCGACGAAGGCGAGGGCGTTCCCGTGGCTGAGACAGACGCCCTTCGGCGCCCCTGTCGAGCCCGAGGTGTAGAGGATGTACGCCGGGTCGGACGGCCGGACCGGACGGGGGGCGGGGCGGGAGCCGGACGGCGCCTCCCGGGCGAGATCCGCGTGCGGTACGCAGGCGACGCCGGGGAGCTGCTCGGCGTGGTCCGTGACGATCAGCGCCGGGCGGGCGTCCGCGGCGATCCGGGCGACCCGCCCCGGGGGATTGCCGCGCGGGACGGGGACGTGGATCGCGCCGCACCGCAGCACCGCCTGGGCGACGGCCACCGCTTCGGCCGTCTTGTCGGTCCACACGAGGACGCGGTCGCCCGGCAGGACGCCGCGCCCGCGCAGCGCGGCCAGGTAGGTGTCCGCGCGCGCGTCCAGTTCGCCGTAGCTCATGCCGGTGACCAGGTCGCTCACCGCGAGCGCGGCCGGTGTCCGGGCGGCGGCGTCGGCCACCAGGCGGTAGAGGCTCACAGTCCCATCTCCCGGGCGATCAGTTGCCGCTGGATGTCCGAGGTGCCGGAGAAGGTGGTGGCGGGCACCGCGTCGCGGAGCTGTTCCTCGATCCCGTACTCCGTCAGGAAGGCGCGGCCCCCGAAGATCCGGGTGGCGTCGAGCGCGGTGGCGACGGCGGCCTCGGACACGGCCAGTTTCGCCAGGGCGATCCACAGGTCGGGGTCCTGGCCGCCGTCGATCTCGGTACAGGCCCGGTAGAGCAGCAGCCGTCCGCTCTCCAGCCGCAGCTTCATGTCCGCCAGCCGGTCCGCGACCGGCTGGAGGTCGGCGAGGCGCTTCCCGAACTGCCGCCGGTCCCGCACATGCCGGACGCACTCCTGGATGAGACGTTCCTGCTGGCCGAGGTAGATCGCGAACAGGCAGGACCGCTCCCACCGCATCGACGTCCGGAACACCAACTGTCCCTGTCCGGGGCTGCCGAGCACCCGGTCGTCCGGCACGAAGCAGCGGGTGAACCGCACCTCGCCGGCCTGGCAGGCGGTCAGGCCGGACTTCGCCATGGGCCCCCCGGCGACCAGACCGGGGGTGTCGCGGTCCACGGCGAACGCGGTGGAAGCGAAATAGCCGCCGTCCGGGTTCGTCGTGGCATAGGTGACGTAGAGATCGGCGACGGGACCATTGCTGACGAAACTCTTGACACCGTCGAGGAGATATCCGCCGTCGACCTGGGTGGCCGTGGTCGCCAGCCGGGAGATGTCCGATCCCGCCTCCGGTTCCGTCATGGCATTTCCCGCCACCAGTTTCCCCGAGCACAGCGCGGGAAGCAGTTTCCGCCGTGTCTCCGGGAGCGCGAACTCCAGCACCGGTCTGACACAGGCGAAGAGATGGGCCGCCGCGGCGAAAAGCAGTCCGCTGTCCGCGCCGCCTACGCTCGCCCCCTCGTACAGAAGGGCCGTGTCGAGCGCCCCTGAACCCGCACCGCCGTATTCCTCCGGAACAGCCGCGCCCAATAATCCGAGATCGGCGAGCTTGTTCCAATCGAGAAGTTCTTCGGCGCTCTTTCTTATATGCGTGTATCGCTCCTGTTGTTCAGCGCTCAGGCTGAAGTCCATGAGGCGCCTTTCACGAAGCGGTGACCGTGGCAGGAAGGGCGGAGGACCAGTGCGGGGTTTCGAGGATCTCGATCACGGCACAGGCGATGTTCAGTCCGGGACCGACGCCGAGCATCAGGAAATGATCCCCGCCGCGCAGTTCACCGGAGAGGAGAAGCTGTTCGAGTGCCACCATCTGATCGCTGGCGCCGATATGACCGACGGTGCGTCCTTGTTCCCATGTCGAGAGGGACATCGGCAGGCCCAGCGGTATCATCGCGCGTCCTTCGACGCGTTCCCGTGACCCGTTGGCATAGGCGACGCGAGTGATGTCGTGGATCGTGATGCCGGATTCTTCGAGGGTGCGGCTGATCAGCTCGTCCTGCGCGGCCACGAGCTTGAGGGGTCCGGCCGGGTCCCGGTCCGGGCCGGCCAGCCAGCGGTCCTTGGAGTCGCCGAAGTCCAGCTTGTTCGGCAGGCCGGCCCCGGGCGGGAACAGGGGCTCGGGCCCGCGGTGCATGGCCTCGTACTCGGGGAGCGTGACCGCGTTGACGGCCTTGAGCCGGGCGAAACCCTTCCGTCGGCTGAGGACGACGGCGGAACCGGCGTCACCCATGACGAAATGCGGACTAAATCGCCAGCGTTCCAGCAGTTCCGAGGTGAAGTTGTCTCCGGAGGTGACCAGAGCGGCCTCGTGCTCGGGTGCGGCCATGAGATGGCTCGCCGCGAGTTCCAGAGCGGAGAACATGCCCATACAGCCCTGTCTGATCTCGGCCGCGGTGGCATTTCCCGCACCCGTGTGCCTCTGCACGTAATACTGCGGGCACCAGCCGTGCGGCCCCTGGTACCAGACGCTGGTGTAGAGCAGAAGACTGAGGGACGCGGCATCCTGTTCGGCCCGTTCGAGTGCCTGCCGGCATGCCCGCACCGCCATTTCCGGAGCGGGTGTGTCGCCCGCGACGGTGACACTGGTGATTCCGTACTCTTCTGCGGCACTCCGGTCGATCAGCCCCCGTTCGACCGCCCATCCGATAGGAACCCGGTCCGGAAGAAAAGCCCCCAGACCGCTGATCAGCACATCGGATGTCTTCATGACTCGGCCCACCCCGTATTCTCTCGGTCGCGTTTCGTGAAGAAGTACTCAAGAGATGTGTGAAGAGTGCTCAGGAGATGTCGAGGAAGGGAGGGGGCGAAGGTAACGGAAGGTGCGGTCTCTTCTGTGCGCCGGCTCGCTCATGTGTCAGCCCTTGAAATCCATCGCAGTCCGAAGGAAGGGCGACATTCCTTATTGCAAGGGTGCACTCCGTTTCGGTGTGCGTCAAGGTGCTGAGGTAAACGCGTGAGGCGAAAAGTGACCAATGGGGAGCATGGGGCGGAAACGCCGCCGACCCTCGCCGATCCGCCGGCCACCCGGCCGCCGGCGGCACCGTCCGGAAAAACAGCAGAGACCCCAGGCGAACTGGGGTCTCTGCTGGTACCGGTACTGCTGTGCTGGTGTCCGAGGGGGGACTTGAACCCCCACGCCCGATAAAGGGCACTAGCACCTCAAGCTAGCGCGTCTGCCATTCCGCCACCCGGACAAGGTGTCCGTCGCCCTGCGCGGGGTGATCCCCGCGGCGACGAGAACAACCATACCAAGGTTTCGCAGCGCCTTTCACCTGCGTTTCCGTCCCCTGGGCGGCGTCGCCGGGGCACGTCGGCCGGAAAGTGCCGCACGCCCCTGGACACCACTCACCGGATGCGGGACAACAAGCTTCATACAGTATGCGTCGACTGTATGCAATCCATGCGAGAGTGCCCCCACCCCTGACGGAAGGGACCCGCTTCGCCATGCCCGACGACACCCAGGACGTCATCTCCGGCGGCCACCTCGTGGCCAAGGCCCTGAAAGCCGAGGGGGTCGACATGATGGCGCCGATCACCAAGTTCGCGGCGACCGTGCCGGACACCGCCCGCGCGGCGGACCTGGTGTCGATGGCGTTCCGCGAGTGCTACCACGGCGCGCCCGGCCCCTCCTTCCTGGAGATCCCGCGCGACGTGCTCGACGCCAAGGTGCCCGCCGACCGGGCCCGGGTACCCCGGGCCGGGGCGTACCGCGCCTCGACCCGGTCGGCCGGTGACCCCGAGGCGATCGAACGCCTCGCCGATCTGGTCACGCACGCCGAGAAACCGGCGATCCTGCTCGGCAGCCAGGCGTGGACCACCCGCGCCACGGAGGCGGCGGCCGGGCTGGTCCGCACGCTGAACATCCCGGCGTACATGAACGGCGCCGGCCGCGGCACCCTGCCGCCCGGCGACCCGCACCACTTCCAGCTCTCGCGCCGGTACGCCTTCTCCGCCGCCGACGTCATCGTGATCGTCGGCACGCCCTTCGACTTCCGGATGGGCTACGGCAAGCGGCTCTCCCCCGAGGCGACCGTGGTGCAGATCGACCTCGACTACCGGACCGTCGGCAAGAACCGGGACATCGACCTCGGGATCGTCGGGGACGCCGGGCTGGTGCTGACGGCGGTGACCGAGGCGGCCTCCGGACGGCTGGGCGGCGGCGCGGCCGGGCGCAAGGAGTGGCTGGACGAACTGCGCACGGCCGAGCGGACCGCCCTCGGCAAGCGGCTGCCGCAGCTCCGCTCGGACGCCTCCCCCATCCACCCCTACCGCCTGGTCAGCGAGATCAACGACTTCCTCACCGAGGACTCGATCTACATCGGCGACGGCGGTGACATCGTCACCTTCTCCGGTCAGGTCGTGCAGCCCAGGTCGCCCGGCCACTGGATGGACCCCGGCCCGCTCGGCACCCTCGGCGTCGGCGTGCCCTTCGTGCTCGCCGCCAAGCAGGCGCGGCCCGACAAGGAGGTGGTCGCCCTCTTCGGCGACGGCGCCTTCTCGCTGACCGGCTGGGACTTCGAGACCCTCGTCCGCTACGACCTGCCCTTGTAGCCCCGTACAGGGGTCTAGCGGCGGCGCTTGCGCAGGGCCGCCAGGTTGTCGTAACTGATCTTGGCCTCGCGCAGCGACTGCGCGGGGTCGGTGGCGCTCGGGGAGTTGTCGTCCTCGACCATGGGGTTGCGGTAGGCCCGCTCCCCGACCCGGGAGAAGAACGTCGTGTAGTCGATGACGCCGGTGCCGAAGGGCACCATCTCGTAGCCCATGCCGTTCGTCGTGCTGATCACGCCGTCCTTGGCGTGGAACAGCGGGTAGCGCTTGCTGTGGCGCGCGACGAGCCCGGCCGGGTCGAAGACCCGCTCCCGGGTGGAGCCGTCGTGCGCGGTGTACGTGGGGAACTTGTACCGGGCCACGTGTGCCCAGAAGATGTCCATCTCCAGCCAGACCAGCTTCGGGTCGGTGACCTTCAGGAAGTACTCCAGCCTGCGGATGCCGGAGCTGCGGGTGGGCCGGCCCTGGGCGTCCGGCGGGCCGCCGTCGAGGAGGAAGCCGTAGGCGGCGTCGTGGTTGTGGGTGTAGAGCTTGATGCCCTCGCGGCGGGCGATCCGTCCCAGGGCGTTCCACTTGTCGGCGGCGACGTCCCAGTCGGCCCGGTGGGCGCTGCCGGTGGGGTCGCCGCCGGTGCCCATGTGGTCCATGCCGAGGATGTGGGCGATCTCCAGGTGCTTCTTGAAGGTGTCCAGGTCGGCGGTGGTCAGCGGCCAGGAGGGCGGTATGAAACCGTGGTTGCCCTGGGCGCGCAGCCCGTACTCGTCCAGCCAGCGACGCAGCAGCCTGGCGCCCTCGACGGACTCCAGGCTCGCGCCGCCGGGCGCGTTGGGGTGCTGGCCGTAGCCGGCGAACTCGACCTGGCGGTAGCCGTGCCGGGCGAGCTGCTTGAAGACCTCGCGGAAGCCCGAGGGCAGGTCGCCGGCGAGCGGGTCGCGGGCGATGGCGTCGCGGACGGTGTAGAGGATGATGCCGCGCTTGTGGGCGGGGACGAGGACGTCACCGCCGTGACCGTGGTCGTGGTCGTGGTGGTGGTCGTGGTGGTGGCCGGTGGTTCCGCTCGGGGCCTTCGCGAGGGCCGGGGAGGCGCCGAGGACGGGGGCGGCGACGGCCGCGCCGGTGACGGCGGTGCAGGTGGAGAGGAAGCGGCGGCGGCCGACGCCGAGGCTGCGGCGCAGGGCCTCGCCGGGACCGCCGGCGGGGTCGGCGGGGTCGGTGCGGGACGTGTCGGAGCTGCGGGTCACGGGTGCCTGCCTTCTGTCGGGGCCCGCCGCGACGGTGCGCGGCGGGCCGTTGTCAGTGGTGCGTGCTTCACTGAATTCAGTTCGGACTCGGCGGCCCTCGTGGCCGTGTCTCAGCCGAGCCCGGCCAGCCGGAGCAGGAGTTGCTTGACGTCGGTGGCCGCGACACGGTCGCCGACAGCGTGGGGGGTGGAGCAGATGAGGAGCGGACCGTCGTCGTCGCTCGCGGGAAGGCGGCCGTGGCTGCCGCGAATAGGTGAGGCGTCCAGCGGCACGACCGCCATGCGGTAGCGCAGGCCGAGTTTCTTGCGGGCCAGCGCGGTGGCCGCCTTGACCTTGACGTAGGGGTCGAGCGGGTCCATGAACAGCTCGACCGGGTCGTAGCCGGGTTTGCGGTGGATCTCCACGAGCTGCGCGAAGTCGGGCGCGCGGGCGTCGTCGAGCCAGTAGTAGTACGTGAACCAGGCGTCCGGCTCCGCGACGGCGACGAGTTCACCGGCCCGCGGATGGTCGAGGTGGTGGGCCTTCTTGCCCTCGTCGTCCAGGAGCTGGTCGATGCCGGGCACCGCGTCGAGTGCGGCGCGGGTGGCGGCGAGGTCCTCGGGGCGGCGGACGTAGACGTGGGCGATCTGGTGGTCGGCGACCGCGAAGGCGCGGGAGGCCATCGGGTCGAGGTACTCCATGCCGTCCTGCGTGTGCACCTCCAGGAGGCCGGCGCGGCGCAGGGCGCGGTTGATGTCGACGGGCCGGTGCACGCGGGTGATGCCGTACTCGGACAGGGCGACGACGGTACGGCCCTCGGCGCGGGCGTCGTCGAGGAGGGGGGCCAGCGCGGCGTCGAGGTCGGCCGCCGCTTTCAGGGAGCGCGGGTCGTCGGGGCCGAAGCGCTGCAGGTCGTAGTCGAGGTGAGGGAGGTAGCAGAGGGTCAGGTCGGGGTGGCGGGTGCGGGTGAGGTGACGGGTGGCGTCGATGATCCACTGGCTGGAGACCAGGTCGGCGCCGGGGCCCCAGAAGTGGAAGAGGGGGAAGGTGCCCAGTTTCTCGGTGAGTTCGTCGTGCAGGGCGGCGGGCCGGGTGTAGCAGTCGGGTTCCTTGCGGCCGTCGGCGTAGTAGACGGGTCGCGGGGTGACGGTGAAGTCGGTGTCCGCGCCCATGGCGTACCACCAGCAGATGTTGGCGACGGTGTAGCCGGGGTGGGCGCGGCGGGCGGCGTCCCAGAGCTTGTCGCCGCAGACGAGGCCGTTGTGCTGGCGCCAGAGCAGGACGTCGCCGAGTTCGCGGAAGTACCAGCCGTTGCCCACGATGCCGTGTTCGGAGGGGAGGGTCCCGGTGAGGAAGGTGGACTGGGCGGCGCAGGTGACGGCGGGCAGGACGGTGCCCAGCGGCGCGCGGGAACCCGACTGCGCGAGTCTCTTGAGGTGCGGCATGTGGTCGAGGAGACGGGGGGTGAGGCCGACGACGTCCAGGACGAGCAGCGGGGTGGGGCCTTCGGCGCGGGCGGAGCCGTTCAGGGCGGCGGTCATGGCAGTTCCTTCAGGCCGAGGTCGGTCAGCAGCTCGCGGGCGAGGGTCAGCTCGGCGGCGATGCCGTCGGTGAGCTGGGCGCGGGCGCGGGGGCGCAGCTCGGGTGGGAGGGCCTGCCAGGTGTAGGTCTCCACCTCAAGGTGGCGGGTGAGCGGGTGCGGGCCGCCGACCAGCCGGGTCAGGGCGGTCTTGAGGACGGGGAGGGTGGAGGTGAGAGGGGCGGCGGGAGACGCGTGCAGGGGGACGTGGAAGTGGGCGCGCCAGGGTGCCGTGTCGGGCAGGGCGTCGCCGGTGAGGGCCTCGGCGAGGTCGTCGGTGCCGCGCAGGACGCCGGTGCCGGAGGGGCCGGTGGTCGCGTGTCGGCCGGTGGTCGCGTGCGGGCCGGTGGTGGGGTCCGGGCCGGTGGTGGCGAGGGTGCGGGTCTGGTGCAGGAAGCGGGGCTCGGCGAAGGCGGCGAGTGCCTCGCGGACGGCGGGGAGAGCGGGGTGTTCGGCGTGCAGGGCGGCGGAGAGCTGGGACTTGACGACCGGGACCCGGGCTTCGGCGAGGGCGTCGAAGGCGGTGTGCGGGTCCTCGAAGGAGGTGGCGAGGTGGCAGGTGTCGACGCAGACACCGATGCGGTCGTGGGCGATCGCGGCGAGCGGTGCGAGGGCGTCGCGCGTGGTCTCGACGACACAGCCGGGCTCGGGTTCGAGGCCGATCCGGATGGAACGGCCGGTCAGTTCCGCCAGGGCGTCGAGCCGCTCGGCGAGGGTGCGCAGGGCGGCCTTGGCCTTCTCGGCGCGGGCGTCGTCGTAGGC
Source organism: Streptomyces ziwulingensis (assembly GCF_039542605.1). Lineage (NCBI taxonomy): Bacteria > Bacillati > Actinomycetota > Actinomycetes > Kitasatosporales > Streptomycetaceae > Streptomyces > Streptomyces ziwulingensis. Next base: position 263,508 of record NZ_BAABIG010000007.1, on the reverse strand, counting down.
GGTGCGCCAGGCCAGCGGGAGGGTGGAGATGCTGCCCTCGGTGACGTCGTCGGGGAGCAGCCCGGCGAGGAGGCGGGCGAGGGAGGTGGTGTGGTCGAGCCGCTCGGGGTCGGCCCAGTCCGGCTTGTAGACCCGGTACTTGACCTCCTGCGCGCCGAAGCCCTCGTAGGGGAAGCCGTTGAGGGTGACGACCTCCAGGCCGCGCCGGTCGAGTTCGGCGCGCAGGCCGCGCAGTGCGGCCGGGTCGGTGACGAGGGCGTGGGCCGCGGCCCGGGCCAGCCAGAGGCCGATGCCGAGGCGGTCGCGGCCCAGCCGGCGGCGGACCGGCTCGCAGTGGTCGCGGAGCTGGGCGAGGACGCCGTCGAGGGTCTCGGCCGGGTGCACGTTGGTGCAGTAGGCGAGGTGGACGGTGGAGCCGTCGGGGTGGCGGAAGCGCATCGCTCACTCCCCGCCGCGCAGGATGGAGTTGCCCTCGTGGGTGGCGTCGGGCCGGGCCACGTCGAGGTCGAGGCGTCCGCTCAGCCCGTAGAAGGCGACCGGGTTGCGCCACAGGACGCGGTCGACGTCGTCCTCGTCGAATCCGGCCGCGAGCATCGCGTCGGCGACCTCGCGGGTCTTGAGCGGGTCGCTGCGGCCCCAGTCCGCGGCGGAGTTGACCAGGACCTTCTCGGGGCCGTACGCGCGCAGGATCGCGACCATCCGTGCCTCGTCCATCTTGGTGTCCGGATAGACGGAGAAGCCGAGCCAGGCGCCGCTGTCCTTGGCCTCCTTCACGGTGGTCTCGTTGAGGTGGTCGACCAGGACCCGGTCCGGGGGCAGCGCGGAGGCGCGGACCGCGTCGAGGGTGCGGCGCAGGCCGGTGAGCTTGTCCCGGTGCGGGGTGTGCACCAGCGCGGGCAGGCCGTGGTCGGCGGCGAGCTGGAGCTGGGCGGCGAGGGCGGTGTCCTCGGCGGGGGTCATCGAGTCATAGCCGATCTCACCGACGGCGACCACCCGGTCCTTGACGAGGTAGCGGGGCAGTTCGTCGAGGACGGGGGCGCAGCGCGGGTCGTTGGCCTCCTTGGGGTTGAGGGCGATCGTGCAGTGGTGGGCGATGCCGTACTGGGCGGCCCGGAAGGGCTCCCAGCCCAGGAGGGAGTCGAAGTAGTCGCGGAAGGAGTCGACGGAGGTGCGGGGCTGGCCGAGCCAGAACGCGGGTTCGACGAGGGCGCGGACGCCGGCGGCGTACATGGCCTCGTAGTCGTCGGTGGTGCGGGAGGTCATGTGGATGTGGGGGTCGAAGAGGCGCATCAGGACTCCTTGCCGTGGGGGTCCGCCGGGCCGGGCGGGGTGGCCCCGGGCTCGGTCAGGGCCAGGACGCGGTGCAGGTCCTCGGGGACCGGACGGTCCGCGGCGGTGCGTTCGGCGGCGTAGTCGGCGAGCATCCGGGCGAGTTCGCCGTCGGCGTGGGCGCGGCGCCCGAGGTCCGCCACCCGGTCGACGGGGACGCCGGTGAACAGGCACTTCAGCACGGCGTGCCGCCACTGGTGGGCGTCGAGGTGCCGGGCCGCGTACGGACCGACGGCGGCGGCCAGCAGCCGGGTGTCGTTGGTGCGCAGCGCGTCCTCGACGAGCGGGAGGGCCGCGTTGCCCGGCACGAGGTGCGGCAGGGCGTGCAGGACGGCGCGGCGTTCGTCGGCGGTGCCCTGGAAGTAGACCCGGGCCAGGGCGTCGGCGTCGGCGCGGGCCGCGTGCAGGATCAGGACGCGGGCGGCGTCCGCGTGGGCGGGGCCGCAGCGCCGGCCGGCCTCGGCGAGGCGCAGTTCCCAGACGGAGATCGGGCCGTGCGTGCCGGGGTGGGCGGCGGCCTCCTCCAGGGCCTGGTCGAGCCAGGCGCGGGCGGCGCCACCGAGGCGGGCGCCGAGGTCCGCGCGGAGGGCGGCCGGCGGGATGCGGGCGGGGGTGGTGCCCTGGGTGTCCCGTGCGGTGTCGGTCGCCGCGTGGTGCCGGGTGGGGTGGAGGTGGCTCATGGGGTGCTCCGTCGTGGGGTGGCGGAGGGCACGCCTGAGGGTGGGGCGGCCGGCGCCGGGGAATCGGTGGCGGCGGTCGCCGCCCGGTGGAGGAACGGGAGGGAGGCCGCGGCGAACCGCGGCCCGGCGTGGGAGTGGCGGGGCAGTTCGACGACGGTCAGGCCCTGGTAGCCGGTGGCGGCGAGGGCGGCGAGGACCGGCGGGAAGTCGATCTCGCCGTCGCCGAACGGGAGGTGTTCGTGGACGCCTCGTCGCATGTCCTCGATCTGGACGTGCCGCAGCCAGGGACCGGCGGCGCGTACGCAGTCGGCGGGAGGGAGGGGTTCGAGGCACTGGCAGTGGCCGATGTCCAGGGTGAGGCCGAGGGCCTCGGGGTCGCCGAGGGCACGGCGCAGCCGGTGGAAGTCGTCCAGGGAGGCGAGGAGGTGGCCGGGCTCGGGTTCGACGGCGAGCGGGACACCGGCGGCGGTGGCGGCGTCGACGACCGGGGCGAGGGAGTCGGCCAGGCGTTTCCACGCCTCCTCGATGCCGGTGCCGTCGCCGTCACCGGTGCCCTCGCTGCCGCCGTCACCGTCGCCGTCACCGGTCCCCTCGGCGTCACCGGCGCTGTCACTGTCACGGTCACTGTCGGGAGTGACACCGCTGAAGCAGTGGACGGCGTGGGCTCCGAGGTCGGCGGCGACCCGTACGGCGGTGCGCAGCAGTGCGACCCGGCGGGCCCGGTCGTCCGGGTCGGGGTCGAGGAGGGAGGGGCCGTGCTTGCGGCGCGGGTCGAGGACGTAGCGGGCGCCGGTCTCGACCGTGACACCGAGTCCGAGCGCCGCCAGCCTGGCGGCGACCCGGCCGGTGCGGGCGGCCAGGTCCGGGGCGAGGGGGTCGAGGTGCATGTGGTCGAGGGTGAGTCCGACGCCGTCGTAACCGAGGTCGGCGAGCAGGCCGAGCGCGTCGTCAAGCCGGAGGTCGGCGAGGCCGTTGGTGCCGTAGCCGAAGCGGAACGGGGGCACGGCGGGCCGGTCCGGGCGTGGGCGCACGCGGCTCATGTGATGCTCACCTTCTTCGCGAACCGGCGGCCCAGCGGCGCGAGCCCCACCACCAGCAGCGCGGTGACCCGCCCCCCGGAGCGCGCGGCGAGGGCGGCCTGGAGCGGGATGGTGGCACGGATACCGGCGCCGACGGCCCGCTGGGTGAGCGGGGGTGAGGGGTTGAGGGCGGCATGGAGACAGGGCCGGGCGGCGGTGGCGGCGTAACCGGCCACGAGGACGGTGGTGAGCCACTCACCGGCCGACGCACCTGGTCGGTGCGGTACGGGGTGTGACGTGGGCGGGGGACCCGGCAGGCCGGGGGCGGCTGCTGCCCGCCGGCCTGCCGGGAATCGGGGGGCCACCAGCCGGCACAGGAGTCCGGTGGTGGCGAGTGCCGCGAGGGGGGCCAGGGCGGAGCCGCCGGTGGTCTCGTTGCGGGAGACGGCCGTGACCGCGAGGGTGTGGCTGCCGAGGAGGGCCGCGGAGGGGACGGCCGGGCCGGGGCGGCCGGTGGTGGCCGCGGCGCCCAGGAGCAGGTCCAGGGCGCGGGCCCCGGCCATGGCGACCGGTCCCGCCGGTGTGTGTTTCAGGGCGAGGTCGTACGCCCAGACCGTCGCCGTCAGGGGCACGGCCACGGCCAGTGCGGGCCGGCCGGCCCGGGCGGCGAGGGCCAGTCCGGCGCCGGTGAGGGCGCAGGCCGCGGCGAGCGCGGCGGCGGGGCGGACGCGGCCGGAGGGCAGCGGGCGGTGCGGGCGTTCGGCGGCGTCCTCCGCGCGGTCGGCCCAGTCGTTGAGGACCATCCCCGCCTCGTACAGGCACACGGAGGAACCGATGGCGAGCAAGGTACGGCGGTTCGCGGGCACGCCGGTGGCCGCCGCACCGGCCAGGGCATCACCCGGGACGGTGAACAGGGCGGGCAGACGCAGCAGTTCGGCCCATGCGCGGGCCCATGCGCGAGCCCGTGCGCGGGCGGGGGCCGGGACACGGGCGGGGGTGTCTTCGGCAGGGCACCCCGCACCACCGGCGGTCCCGCCGACCCCGCCGACCCCGCCGACCCCGGTGACCCCGCCGACCCCGGTGACCCCGCCGACCCCGCCGACCCCGGCGTCACCGGCCACGGCCGACCGGCCGGTACCGGCCCCGCCCGGCGCGATCTCCTCGATCCCCGCGGTCTCAGCGCCACGCCTGCCCGTCCCGGTCCCCGGGCCGGTCCCCGCCCCCGCCCCGGCCCCCGCCCGGCGGGTGACGCGCAACGCGCGGATCACCGGCGTTCCCCGGCGGTACGCGGCGCGGCGGCCTCGGTGCCGGGCGGTCGGGGCGGTGCCCCCTCCCGCAGCCGGCCGGCGAAAGCGATCAGTTCCGCGTACTGCTCCCCCAGCGCGGACGGGCCGTCCCCCACCGGGTCCTTGAAGTAGAAGCCCAGTTCGCGCAGCGGCCCGGTGAGGCCCGCCTCGTGGGCCCGTGCCGCCAGGCGGGCCAGGTCGAGGACGAGGGGCGCGGCGAGAGCCGAGTCGCAGCCCTGCCAGATGGTCTGGAGGATCATGCGGGAGCCGAGGAAGCCGTCGAAGGCCACATGGTCCCAGGCGGTCTTGAAGTCGCCCAGCGCGGGGACGTCGTCGATGTGGACCTGGCCCTCGACGGTGGTGCCGAGGGTGTCGGCGAGGACCCGTTCCTTGCCCGCGTTCTTCGCCGCCGCGGCGGCCGGGTCGGCGAGGGCGGCGCCGTCGCCCCCGCCGAGGAGATTCGTGCCGGACCAGGCCCGGACGGTCAGCGCGCGCTGGGCGAACATCGGGCCGAGCACCGAGCGCAGCAGGGTCTGGCCGGTCTTGCCGTCACGGCCGGCGTACGGCAGGCCGCCGGCCGCCGCGGCTCCCGCGAGGCCGGGGTGGTGCAGGCCGGTGGAGGGGGTGAAGTTGACGTACGGACAGCCGGCCCGCAGGGCCGCCGCCGCGTAGAGCGAGCTGGGCGGGAGGGCGGCGCCGGTGGCGATCGGCTCGGTGGAGGCGACGTTGACCACCACGGTCCGGGCGAGCCCCGCCCGGTGGGTGAAGTCCCGGATGTCGGCGGTGAACGCGGCGATCAGCTCGTCGGCGTCCCTGGTGTCGCCGGGCAGCGGGCCGCCGGGGCGGATCTCCCGTTCGGCGGCCTCCAGTTCGGCGCGGACGGCGGAGGGCAGGCCGGGCGGCAGCACCCCGCCGGCCGCGAGCGCCTCGGCCCGTTTCGGCAGCGGGCAGTCCAGGGTGTCGTGGCCGCCGAAGACGAGCGACGACAGCGGCGGAAGTACGGAGTCGGCGAAGGCGGGGGCCTCGGTCACCATGCCGGTGGGCGGGTGCAGACCCGCGGTCACGGCGGCACACCCCGCCACCGCGGTCGTGGCGACGGAACCGCGCGCGCCGATGAGCCAGACGCCTGTACGGGACACGGACGGGGACGGGGACTGGGACGAAGACGGGGACGCGGACATGGGCAGCCTCCTTGGACGCGTCGCGGATGAGCAGTTCCCGGCGAGGGCCGGGAGGAGACGGCGGGCGGGGGTCCGGCGTCCCCCGCCCGCCGCCGTTCAGTCGCCGCGCGCGGCCGTGACGGGGCCGGCGGGCAGTTCCTTGAGTCGGATGTCGCGGAAGGAGACCTTGTCGTCGGCGCCGTGGTTCTGGAGGCCGATGTAGCCGTCGGTCAGGCTCCGCTCGGGGTCCTTGTTGGTGAAGTCGTTGATCTTGACTCCGTTGAGGAACACCTGGAGGCGTTCGCCCTGGACCTTGATCTCGTAGGAGTTCCACTGGCCGGGCGGACGCAGGACCTGGTCACGGGCCTTGATGTTCGCCGACTTGAACGAGTAGACGGAGCCCGTGGTGCGGTCGGCCGCGTCCGTGGCGTCGATCTGTATCTCGTAGCCCTTGTCCACCGCGGACCAGGGGTCGTCGGAGGCGGGGAAGCCCACGAAGATGCCGGAGTTGTCGTCGCCGCGCATCTTCCAGTCGAGCTTGAGGGAGTACGACGTCAGCTCCTTGGCCTGGTACCAGAGCAGGCCCATGCCGCCGTCGGACTCCAGCGTGCCGTCCTTGACGCCGAACGTGCCGGGGCCGGCCTGCTGCCAGCCGTCCAGGGTCTGGCCGTTGAAGATCTTCCGGTGGTCCTTGACCGGCTTGCAGTCGGCCTTGACCTGGCCGGTGGCGTACTGGAGACCGCCGAGCAGGTGGGCTCGGAACGCCTCGTCGGCGTAGGACTCCTCGGTGTGACCCCCGCCGGTGTAGAAGGAGCGGCCGCCGCCGTAGGTCTGGCACCAGGCGATCGGGTGGTCGCCCTTCATGGTGCCGCCCTGGTAGGTGGTCTCGTCGAGGGTGGCGAGGACCCTGGCTTGCTCCCGCGGGTTGGTGCGGTAGTTGTACCACTCGTCGGTGCGCTCCCAGGTGTCGCCCAGGTGCGCGGTGGACGGGTGGTCGTGGTCCTCGACGCGGACCGTGGCCTGCTGGACGGCCGGGTGCGAGTCGAAGTGGGCGCCGACCAGGCCGCCGTAGAACTCCCAGTCGTACTCGGTGTCGGCGGCGGCGTGGATGCCCACGTATCCGCCGCCGCCCGCCACGTAGTTCTCGAACGCCTTCTGCTGATCGGCGTCGAGGACGTCACCGGTGGTGGAGAGGAAGACGACCGCGTCGTACTTGGCGAGGTTGGCCGTGGTGAACTGGCGGGCCTCCTCGGTGGCGTCGACCGAGATGCCGGCCGGGGTGCCCAGTTCCTTCAGGGCGGCGATGCCCTCCGGGATGGAGTCGTGCCGGAAACCGGCCGTCTTGGAGAAGACCAGGACCTTCTTGCCGCCCTTGAACGGCTCCTTGGAGAACTCGAAGTCGTCCACGTCGAACAGCGCGCCCGCGCCGCCCTTGAAGACGAGGTAGATGTCGGTGGTGCGCCCCGGCAGCGACCGCAGCGGCACGTCGACGTTCTGGAACGTCTCCCAGCTTCCGGTCGGCGGTAGGTAGGCCGAGCCGTGCAGCGGGCCGTCGGGCGAGCCGGTGCGCAGTTCGACGAAACCGCCGGCGCCGCCCGAGGAGGCCCGCACGGTCAGCTTCTTCTGCCCGTCGAACCGGTAGGGGCTGAAGGATATCCAGTCACCGTCGTCGATGTCGCCGACCGTCTTGCCGCCGTTGGCGCCGGTCTTGTCGAACGTCGTCACGCCCGACTGGGTGGTGAAGTGCTCGGCCTGGCGGTGCGGGGGCTGGAGCACGGTGCGGGCGGTGCCGGTCAGCGCCTCCTGGCCGTTCGCGCCGCCGTCGGTGTAACTGGCGCCGACGACACCGTAGATGTCGGCGTTGGGGTCGTGTCCGCCGTCGCCGGCGGGCGGCCTCAGGGTGCCCTCGCAGCCCGTCTCGCTGGTCAGTTCGTGGGCGTGGGAGTCGTGGCCGAGGCTGTAGGCGACCTTGACCCTGGAGCAGTCGATGGTCTCCTCGGGGTCGGTGACGGTCACCTTGAACGGCACGGGCTCGCCGAAGGCGGCCAGGGTGCCGTTGCCGGGGACGTCGATCCTGACCTTGGGTTCGGTGTTGCCGACCACGATCCGGACGCTGGCGTTGCCGGTGTTGCCCTCGGGGTCGGTCGCGGTGAAGGTCGCGGTGTAGGTGCCGGCCTTCTTGTACTTGTGGGTGGGGGTGAGGCCCTCGCCGCCGGTGCCGTCGCCGAAGTCCCAGGCGTAGGTGAGTTCCGGGGAGTCGGCGTCCGCGGCGGTCGCGGTGAACCTGACCTTCAGGCCGGCCGGGCCCGAGGTCCTGTCGGCGCTCGCCTCGGCGATCGGGGAGTAGCCGTCCTCGGCGTTCTCGATCCGGTACAGCGCGGAGTCCTTGTCGCCCTGGAACCAGGAGAGGCCGTAGTCGAGGACGTAGAGCGCGCCGTCGGGGCCGAACTCCATGTCCATGATCTGGGTGCCGGTCCACGGGAAGTCGTTGATCTTCGCGACCGCGCCGTTCTCGGTCTGCTCGATCCGCTTGATCCAGCGGCGGCCGAACTCACCCGCGAAGAAGTCCCCGTCGTACGCCTCGGGGAACTTCACGCTGGAGTCCAGGTCGGGGTCGTAGCGGTAGACCGGGCCGGCCATCGGGGACTCCGAGCCGCTGCCGAACTCGGGCACGGAGTCGTCGTCGTAGGGAATCCAGGCGGCCTGCGCGGGCGGCAGGTCGACGAGGCCCGTGTTGTGCGGCGAGGTGTTCTTCGGGGCGGCGCAGTCGAAGGTCTCCCCGGCGGCGCCGGTCGCGAAGTCGTAGTCGACGTACGGGTCGTTGTTCCCGGTGCAGAACGGCCAGCCGAAGTTGGCGGGCTCGGTGACCTTGGCGAACTCGACCTGTCCGGCCGGGCCCCGGTTGGGGTCGGCGGCGCCGGCGTCGGGGCCGTAGTCGCCGACGTAGACGGTGCCGGTCCGGTCGTCGACGCTCATCCGGAACGGGTTGCGGAAGCCCATCGCGTAGATCTCGGGGCGGGTCTTCTCGGTGCCCGGGGCGAAGAGGTTGCCGTCGGGAACGGTGTACGAGCCGTCCTCGGCGACCTTGATCCGCAGGATCTTGCCGCGCAGGTCGTTGGTGTTGCCGGAGCTGCGGCGGGCGTCGAAGGCCGGGTTGCGGTCCGGCCGCTCGTCGATCGGGGTGAAGCCGTCGGAGGCGAACGGGTTGGAGTCGTCGCCGGTGGACAGGTAGAGGTTGCCCTCGGCGTCGAAGTCGATGTCACCGCCGACGTGGCAGCAGGTGCCGCGGGAGGCCGCGACGTCCAGGACCTTCTTCTCGCTGGCCAGGTCCAGGGTGCCGCCTGCGTTGAGGACGAAGCGGGAGAGGCGGTTGACGCCGTCGAACTTCGCGAAGTCGGCGGCGGTGCCGGTCTCCGGGGCGTCGCCCTCGGGGGTGTCGAGCGGCGGGGCGTAGTACAGGAAGATCGCCCGGTTGTTCTCGAAGTCCGGGTCGACGGCGACGCCTTGCAGCCCCTCCTCGTCGTGGCTGTAGACGGGGATCTTGCCGGCGACCTCGGTGACGCCGCCCTGGTCGGTGAGGCGCAGCGTGCCGTCGCGCGAGGTGTGCAGGACGCTGCGGTCCGGGAGCACGGCGAGCGACATCGGCTCGCCCGTCTCGGGTTCGCCCTTGGCGAGCGGCACCTGCTGGAACTGCCCTTCGGCGGCGACCGGATCGTCGTGCTCGGGGTGGCCGGGGTGGGCGCCGGCGACGGTGGCCGGGGCGCCCACGGCCAGCAGCAGGCCGGTGAACAGGGCGAGGGGTGTCCGTAGCCGCGTTCTCCTGGCGCTCTTGAGTCTGGTTCGGTGCACGAGGTCCCTCCGGGAACGGGGTGGGCCGTACGGGATGGGTGCGTGGACGTGCGGTGCGTGGACGTGCGGTGCGAGGGCGGACGGTGCGGGCGCCGGGGTGCGCCGTCACCCCGGAGAGGTGTGCCGCGGGCGGACTTCGAGGTGCGCGGTTCAGCGGTTGAACGCGGCGTCGAAGGACGCGGTGGGCGGCTCGTGGTCGAAGGTCTTCAGCCGGGTGAGCGCCTCGGGGGCGCCCTGCAGCCGGTCCATGCCGGCGTCCTCCCACTCGACGGAGACCGGGCCCCGGTAGTCGATGGAGCGCAGCATGCGGAAGACGTCCTCCCAGGGGACGTCGCCGTGCCCGGCGGAGACGAAGTCCCAGCCCCGCCGGGGGTCGCCCCAGGGCAGGTGGGAGCCGAGGCGGCCGTTGCGTCCGTCGAGGCGCTTGCGGGCCTCCTTGCAGTCGACGTGGTAGATCCGGTCGCGGAAGTCCCACAGGAAGCCGACCGGGTCCAGGTCCTGCCAGACGAAGTGCGAGGGGTCGAAGTTGAGGCCGAAGGCCGGGCGGTGGCCGACCGCCTTCAGGGCGCGCTGGGTGGTCCAGTAGTCGTAGGCGATCTCGCTGGGGTGGACCTCGTGGGCGAAGCGGACGCCCTCGGCGTCGAAGACGTCCAGGATCGGGTTCCAGCGGTCCGCGAAGTCCTGGTAGCCGCGTTCGATCATCGCCTCGGGGGCGGGCGGGAACATCGCGACCAGGTGCCAGATCGCGGAGCCGGTGAAGCCGATGACGGTGTCGACGCCGAGCAGCGCGGCGGCCCGCGCGGTGTCCTCCAGTTCGGTGGCGGCCCGCTGCCGTACGCCCTCCGCCTCGCCGTCGCCCCAGATCCGGGCGGGCAGGATGGCCTGGTGGCGTTCGTCGATGATGGCGTCGCAGACGGCCTGGCCGACGAGGTGGTTGGAGATCGCCCAGCACTTCAGGCCGTACTTGTCGAGGAGCCGGTGGCGGCCGTCGACGTAGGACGGGTCGGCGAGCGCCTTGTCGACCTCGAAGTGGTCGCCCCAGCAGGCGAGTTCCAGGCCGTCGTAGCCGAAGTCGCGGGCGAGGCGGCAGACCTCCTCCAGCGGCAGGTCGGCCCACTGGCCGGTGAACAGGGTGAAGTGGCGCGGCATCGGCTTCTCGTCCTCCTCGAAGAAAGAAGCGGCGGGGGGAGCGGGCGGGGCGGGGCAGGGCAAGGGGGGTCAGGGGGTGATCGCGGTGTACACGGCGTTCTTCTCGGCGCTCTCCTCCACGGCCGCGAGCACCCGCTGCACCTGGAGGCCGTCGGCGAAGGACGGTTCGGGGGCCTGCCCCGCGGCGATCGCGTGGACCAGGTCCCGGGCCTGGTGGACGAAGGTGTGCTCGTAGCCGAGGCCGTGGCCCGGCGGCCACCAGGCGTCCAGGTAGGGGTGGTCGGGTTCGGTGACGAGGATGCGGCGGAAACCGGCGTGGGTGCCGGGTTCGGTGGCGTCGTGGTACGACAGCTCGTTGAGCCGCTCCAGGTCGAAGGCGAGCGAGCCGTGCTCGCCGTTGACCTCGATGCGCAGGGCGTTCTTGCGTCCGGTGGCGTACCGGGTGGCCTCGAAGGAGGCGAGGGCGCCGGAGGGGAAGCGGCCGGTGAAGACGGCGGCGTCGTCCACGGTGACCTCGCCCGTGCTGCCGTCGCCCGGGGCCGCGGGCCGTCCCGGTGCGGCGCCGCCGGGCAGCGGGCGCTGCCGTACGAAGGTCTCGGTGAGCGCGGAGACACCGGCGAGGTGCTCGCCGGTCAGGTACTGGGCGAGGTCGACGATGTGCGCGCCGAGGTCGCCGAGCGCGCCGGAACCCGCAAGTTCCTTGCGCAGCCGCCAGGTCAGCGGGGCGGCCGGATCGACCAGCCAGTCCTGGAGGTACGTCACCCGGACGTGCCGCAGCCGGCCGAGGCGGCCCTCGGCGACCATCCGGCGGGCCAGCGCGGTGGCCGGCACCCGACGGTAGTTGAAGCCGACCATGGCGAGCTGTCCGCGCAGCGCGGCCGCGTCGGCGGCCCGGGTCATCGCCTCGGCCTCGGCGACGGTGTTGGCGAGCGGCTTCTCGCACAGGACGTGCTTGCCCGCGGCGAGCGCGGCGAGCGCGATCTCGGCGTGGCTGTCACCGGGGGTGCAGATGTCGACGAGGTCGATGTCGTCGCGTGCCACCAGGACCCGCCAGTCGGTCTCGGCCGCCGCCCAGCCGTGCCGGCCGGCCGCGGTGCGCACCGCGTCTCCGTCCCGGCCGCAGATCACCGCGAGCACCGGGTCGAGCGGCAGGTCGAAGACGCGTCCGGCGGTACGCCAGCCCTGGGAGTGGGCGGCGCCCATGAAGGCGTAACCGACCATGCCGACCCGCAGCGGCGGTCTGGACGCGGACGGCCCCGCGGCGGCCGGGGCCGCGGTCGCCGTGCCGGCCCCAGCGGCCCCCGTGACTCCGGTGGCCCCGGTGCCGGCCCCCTCGGGCGCTTGCGGCTGTCCCATGCGGATGTCCTCCTCGTCGTGGTGGCGCGGTGGGGGGCGGGTCCCGCCCCGGCGGGCTGGTCGGGCCCGCGGGGCGGGGTGCCTCACTTGAAGCCGGTGGACATGTACTGGTCGACGTTGCTCTTGTCGACGACGGCCGAGTAGCAGGTCAGCGACGAGGGGATCTCGAATTCGGCGAGGCCGCCGACGCCCTTGCCCTGGCCGAGGGCGCGGGCCAGGTCGATGGCGGAGGCCGCCATGGTCGGCGGGTAGAGGACGGTCGCCTTCAGGACGCCGTCGCCCCGTTCGATGGCCTGGAAGGCGGAGAGCGCGCCCGCGCCGCCGACCATCAGGAAGTCGTCCCGGCCGGCCTGCTCGATGGCGCGCAGGGCGCCCACGCCCTGGTCGTCGTCGTGGTTCCACAGGGCGTCGAACTTCGACTGGGCCTGGAGGAGCTGGGCCATCTTGGCCTGGCCGGACTCCACGGTGAAGTCGGCGGCCTGCCGGGCCACCTTCTTGATGTTCGGGTAGTTCTTCAGCGCGTCGTCGAAGCCCTGGGAGCGCTGTCTGGTCAGCTCCAGGTTGTCCAGGCCGGCCAGTTCCACCACCCGGGCGCCGACCTTGTCCTTGAGCTGCTCGCCGATGTAGTGCCCGGCGTTGAGACCCATGCCGTAGTTGTCGCCGCCGACCCAGCAGCGGTACGCCTGCGGGGTGTTGAAGACGCGGTCCAGGTTGACCACCGGTATGCCGGCGCGCATCGCCTTCAGCCCGACCTGGGTGAGCGCCTTGCCGTCGGCGGGCAGCACCACCAGTACGTCGACCTTCTTGTTGATCAGGGTCTCGATCTGGCCGATCTGCTGGGCGGTGTCGTTGGAGCCCTCGGTGACCTCCAGGGTCACGTCCGAGTACTTCTCCGCGCGGTTCTTCGCCTGGTCGTTGATGGCGTTGAGCCAGCCGTGGTCGGCGAGCGGGCCGGCGTAGCCGATGGTGACCGGCTTGCCGGGCTTGTCGGCGGCGGCCGGCCGGGAGTCGGCGTCGGAGGCGCCGCTGTCGTCGTCCGGGTCGTTGCTGGTGCAGCCGGTGAGGAAGGCACCGGCGGACACGGCGGCGGCTCCGAAGAGCAGCCCTCTGCGGCTCGCGAGGGGGGTGTGCTCTGGCATGGCGGTGAACCTTTCCTCAGGTCGTGCTCGCGGTACGGCGCTGGACCAGCACGGCGGCGACGATGATCGCGCCCTTGGCGATCTGCTGGACGTCGCTCTGCAGGTTGTTCAGGGCGAAGATGTTGGTGATCGTGGTGAAGATCAGGACGCCGAGCACGGAGCCGACGATGGTGCCCCGGCCGCCGCTGAGCAGCGTGCCGCCGATGATCGCGGCGGCGATGGCGTCGAGTTCGTAGAGGTTGCCGTTGGTGTTCTGGCCGGAGCCGGCCAGGACGATCAGCAGGAAGGCGGCGATGCCGCAGCACAGTCCGGACAGCAGGTAGAGGTAGAGCCGCTGGCGGCGGACGTCGATACCGGCCAGCCGGGCGGCCTCGGCGTTGCCGCCGACGGCGACGGAGCGGCGTCCGAAGGTGGTGCGGTTCAGCACCAGCCAGCCGATGACGGTGACGGCGGCGAAGACCAGGACCAGCGGCGGGACGCCGAGGACGTAGGCGTCGCGTTCGCCGAGGTCGAGGACGCTGTCGACGGTGACGACCTGGGTGCGGCCGTCGGTGATCTGCAGGGCCAGGCCGCGGGCCGAGGCGAGCATGGCGAGAGTGGCGATGAACGGCACCATCGCGCCGTAGGCGACGAGCACCCCGTTGACCAGGCCGCAGCCCACCCCGACCACGACGGCGGTGAAGAGGATGCCGAGGAAGCCGTACTCCTGGGTGGCGAGCGTGGTCGCCCACACCGAGGCCAGGGCGACGATCGCGCCGACGGAGAGGTCGATGCCGCCGGAGATGATCACGAAGGTCATGCCGACGGTGACGACGCCGATCACGGACGCCTGGGTGAGGACGAGCTGGAGGTTGCGGGTGTCCAGGAACTCGTCGGGCTTGGTGACGCCGCCGATCAGGATCAGTACGGCGAGCACGCCGAGCAGGGAGAGGGTGCGGACGTCGGCGCGGGCGGCCACGCCCCGCCAGGCGGGCGGCTCCGCCGGCGGTGCCGCCTTGCCGGTGCCGTCCCGGGGCGGCGATGCGTGCTGCGTCATGCTGCCGGGCTCCCTTCCATCACGAGGTCGAGTACGCGGTGTTCGTCGAGTTCGCGGGCGGGCGCCTCGTGCACGACCCGGCCCTCGCGCAGCACCAGCACGCGGTCGGCGAGGCCGAGCACCTCGGGCACCTCGCTGGAGACCAGCAGGACGGCGAGTCCCTCGTCGGCGAGGCGGCGGACGACCGCGTACAGCTCGGCGCGGGCGCCGACGTCGACGCCGCGGGTGGGTTCGTCGAGCAGCAGGACCCGGCAGCCGCGCAGCAGCCAGCGGGCCAGGACGGCCTTCTGCTGGTTGCCGCCGGACAGGGTGCGCACGGGTACGGAGGGGTTGTCGGGCCGCAACGAGAGGGCGCGGGTGGCGGCGCGGGCGGCGCCCTGTTCGGCGCGCCGGTCGAGCCAGCCGCCGCGCGAGAAGCGGGACAGGGAGGAGACGGAGACGTTGCGGGTGACGGACTCCAGCATCAGCAGCGCCTGGGCCTTGCGTTCCTCGGGGGCGAGGCCGACCCCGGCGCGCACGGCGGCGCGTACGCTGCCGGGCCGCAGGGGCCGCCCGTCCACCAGTACCTGCCCGGCGGTGGGTCTGCGGGCCCCGTAGACGGTCTCCAGGATCTCGGAGCGGCCGGAGCCGACGAGTCCGGCGAGACCGACGATCTCGCCGGGGCGCACCTGGAGGTCCAGGGCCGCGAACTCGCCGTCCCGGGCCAGTCCCCGCACGCTCAGCACGGGTTCGGCGGCGGGCCGGGACACCGGCCGGTCCGGGAAGACGTACTCGACGTCGCGGCCGGTCATCAGCGCGACGACCTGCTTCGTCGGGGTCGACTTCGCCGGCAGCCCGTTCGCGACCGCCCGGCCGTCCTTGAGGACGGTGACCCGGTCGCCGATGCGGCGGATCTCCTCCAGGCGGTGCGAGATGTGGACGACGGCGACTCCGGCGGCGGTGAGGTCGCCGACGATCCGGAACAGGTTGTCGACCTCGTCGGGGTCGAGGGCGGCGGACGGCTCGTCCATCACGATGAGCCGTACGTCGTGCGAGAGGGCCCGCGCCATGGAGACGATCTGCTGCTGCGCCGCCGACAACTCCCCGACCAGCAGGCCCGGTTCGATCTCCGGGTGCCCGAGCCGCCGCAGCAGCGCGGCGGTGGCGGCGCGGGCCGCCTTGCCGCGTACGACGAATCCGGCGGCGGTCGGCTCGTGGCCGAGGTGGACGTTCTCGGCCACCGAGAGGTGCTCCACCAGGTCGAGTTCCTGGTAGATGGTGGCGATGCCCAGCCGCATGGCGGCGATCGGCGAGCGCAGGGTGACCGGTTCGCCGCGCCAGCCGATGGTGCCGGTGTCGGGCTGGTGGGCGCCGGCCAGGATCTTGATGAGGGTGGACTTGCCGGCCCCGTTCTGGCCGAGCAGGCAGTGCACCTCACCGGCCTGGACGTCGAGGTCGACGCCGTCCAGGGCCCGGACTCCGGGGAACGACTTGGTGATGCCGGACATGCTGAGCAGCGGTGGTTCTGGTGCCATGTGAGGTCCCCTCGGCGGGCGTGCGGGCGGGCCGGTGGCAGGGCGGATCAGGGCAGGGCGGGGTGTGGGGTGAGGGCGGGTGCGGGGCAGGGCCGGTCGGGGCGGGGCGGGGCGGGCGCGGTGCTGGTGGCCTGAGGTGCCGGGCGGTGCTACGCGGGTGAGAACAGGTGGTCGCTGATGAGGCGGGCCGCGCCGATGACACCGGCGGTGGGGCCCAGTTCGCCGAGCACGATGGGCAGGTTGCCGGTCGCCAGGGGCAGCGACTGGCGGTAGACCTGGGTGCGGATCGCGGCGAGCAGGGTGTGGCCGAGGCCGGTGACCCCGCCGCCGATCACCACCAGGCCGGGGTTGAAGAAGCTGACCAGGCCGGCGATGACCTGGCCGGTGCGGTTGCCGCCCTCGCGGATCAGGTCGAGGGCGGTGGCGTCGCCGGCCGCCGCCGCGGCGGCGACATCGGCGGCGCTCAGGGCGCCGCCCGTCTCCAGACGGCTCGCCAGTTCGGCGGAGCGGCCCTGCTGGGCGGCCTCCAGCGCGTCACGGGCGAGTGCCGCGCCGCTGAAGTGGGCCTCCAGGCAGCCCCGGTTGCCGCAGGCGCACGGACGGCCTTCGGGCACGGCCTGGATGTGCCCGATGTCGCCCGCGCTGCCCGTGGTCCCGCGGTAGACCCCACCGCCGACGACGATGCCGCAGCCGATGCCGGTGCCGATCTTGACGACGAGGAAGTCATGCACGGTGCGGGCGACACCCGCGTGCTGCTCCCCCAGCGCCATCAGGTTCACGTCGTTGTCGACCATGACCGGGCAGCCGAGGTCCTGGCTGAGCGCCTCCCGCACCGGGAAGCCGTCCCAGCCCGGCATGATCGGCGGCGCCACCGGCACGCCCTCGGGGAAGCGGACCGGCCCCGGGACACCGATCCCGGCGCCGTCGAAACCCTCCGCGAGCCCGGAGGCCCGCAGCTTCGCGGCCATGGACAGCACCTGCTCGAAGACCGCGACCGGCCCCTCGCGTACGTCCATGGGCTGGTTGATGTGGCCGAGGATCTCCAGCTCGGCGTTGGTGACGGCGACGTCGACCGAGGTCGCGCCGATGTCGACGCCGAGGAACCGCAGTCCGGGGTTGAGCCGGATGTTGTGCGAACGGCGCCCGCCGCGCGAGGCGGCGAGTCCGTCGGCCACGGCCAGCCCCGTCTCCAGCAGCCGGTCCACCTCCACGGCCAGCTTGGACCGGGAGAGGTCGACCTGGTCGCCGAGTTGGGCACGGGAGTTGGGGCCCCCGTCGCGCAGCAGCTTCAGCAGCCTGGCCTGGTGGGCGTTGGCGGGTCGTGCGGTCATGCGTCTCACGAGCCCCTCCCCGCCTCGATCGGCCTGTGCGCGCCGGTGGCCGGCCACGTCCGTGGCCCGCTTTCGAAGGGAACGTAGCAGCGGGCGCCGGGGCTGGGAAGAAGTCGCGCAGGAATTGACCCCCACTTTCTCCACTCAGTGGACAAAGACGCGCGGGGGGACGAAGGCGCGCGGTGGGCGAAGGCGCGCGGGGGGCGGGGGCCGGGGGGCTCGGCGAGGGCCGGTGGCCCGGCGGGGGCCGGCGCGTGCGACGGCGGGTCAGGTGCCGGTGTCGCGCGCGTGGTAGGAGCGCCGGGTGTGCTCGGTGTGCTCCCGCATCAGCCGGGTGGCGCCCTGTTCGTCCCGTCCGTCGATCGCGGCGATCAGCTCCCGGTGCTCGATCCAGGACTGCCGGCCGCGCTGCCGGGCGATCGGCGTGTAGTACCAGCGCACCCGGCGGTCCACCTGGGCGGCGAGTTCGGCGAGGACGGTGTTGCCGGCCAGCTCCATCACCTTGGCGTGGAAGCGGGCGTTCATCGCCACGGCACCGTCCACGTCGTCCTCGGCGACCAGCCGCTCGCCCTCGGCGCACAGCTCCTCCAGGGCGGTCACGCCCGCGCTGTCCGCGTGGGCGGCGGCGAGCCGGGCGGCCTCCGCCTCCAGCAGCGTACGGACGGTGAGGAGCTGGTCGGCCTCGGCTTCCGTCGGCTCGTGCACGAACGCGCCCTGGGCGGGGCGCAGATCGACCCAGCCCTCGGTGTTCAGCCGTTGCAGCGCCTCGCGCACCGGCTGGCGCGAGACGCCCAGATGGCCCGCGAGTTCGCTCTCGACCAGGTGCTGGCCCGGTCGCAGGGCGCGGGTGGTGATGAGTTCGAGCAGCGCCTCGTAGACGCGGTCGCGCAGCGGGCCGGGGCGTTCGAGCCGGGGCACCGCCCCCGGCGGCAGTCCTGCGGACAACATCGCGGCCCCCTCGACGGAAGAAAGACGGTAAAGAAAGTATCAAGTGTCTTTCGTCTACAGTCTACGGTTCCCGCTTCCCGCTTCCCGCTTCCCGCTTCCCGCTTCCCGGTGTTCGGTATTCGGGTTCGGGTTCAGGGGCAGCGCACGACCTGCCCGGCGTACGACAGGTTGCCGCCGAAGCCGAAGAGCAGGACCGGGTCGCCGGTGCCGATCTCGCCGCGTTCGACCAGCTTGGCCAGGGCGAGCGGGATGCTCGCCGCCGAGGTGTTGCCGGACTCGACCACATCGCGGGCGACGACGGCGCGGACCGCGCCGATGCGCTGGGCCAGCGGTTCGATGATGCGCAGGTTGGCCTGGTGCAGGACGACCGCGGCGAGGTCGGCGGGGTCGACGCCGGCCCGTTCGCACACCTCGCGGGCCACCGCGGGCAGTCGGGTGGTCGCCCAGCGGTAGACGCTCTGCCCCTCCTGGGCGAAGCGCGGGGGCGTGCCCTCGATCCGTACCGCGTGCCCCAGTTCGGGCACCGACCCCCACAGCACCGGCCCGATGCCGGGTTCCGTGTCCGGGGCGCAGGGCTCGACCACGGCGGCGCCCGCGCCGTCGCCGACCAGCACGCAGGTGGTGCGGTCGGTCCAGTCGGTGACCTCGGACATCTTGTCCGCGCCGATGACCAGGGCGCGGCGGGAGGCGCCCGCGCGGACGGCGTGGTCGGCGGTGGCCAGGGCGTGGGTGAAACCGGCGCACACCACGTTGAGGTCCATCGTGGCGGGGTTGCCCATGCCGAGCCGGGCGGCGACGCGGGCCGCCATGTTCGGGGAGCGGTCGATGGCGGTGGAGGTGGCGACGAGGACCAGGTCGACGTCGGCGGGGGTCGCCCCGGCCGCGGCGAGCGCCTTGGCGGCGGCGTGCGCGGCCAGCTCGTCCACCGGCTCCTCGGATCCGGCGATCCGGCGGGTGCGGATGCCCACCCGGCTCCGGATCCACTCGTCGCTGGTGTCGACCAGGCCCGCCAGTTCCTCGTTGGTGAGGACTCCGGCGGGCTGGTAGTGGCCGACGCCGGTGATGCGCGAGCCGTGCATGGGCGGATCCCCCTTGTTGCTCAGGTAGCGGGACGGCCCAGTCTGATCAGTGACTCACGGGTACGACGGCAGGTGAAGCGACAGGAAACGGAGGCCGGGCTTGTCGGCTTCGGTCAGCGCCCGGACGGCCCGGCCCGCCCCCGGTGCGGACGGCCCGGCCCTCACCCGGTGAAAAGCTGCGTCGCCTTCCGCACCAGTTCGTACAGCCCGTAGGCGAGCGGCAGGCCCACCCAGATCCAGGAGAGGACGATCAAGGGACGCCGGTCAGGCGGACTCTGGCTGCTGTCGTGCGACATCGTCGCCCTCCTCGGGTTCCGGTGCGGAGATGTGGTGTCGGGGGTGGACGGGGCGGACCAGTTCGTTGGCGACGAAGCCGACGGCGAGCAGTCCGATCATGATGACGAACGACAGTCCGTACAGGGCGGAGCCGTGCCGGCCGGCCTCCTCCTGGCGGTCGGCGATCCAGTTGACGATCAGCGGCCCGAGGACGCCGGCCGTGGACCAGGCGGTGAGCAGCCGCCCGTGGATCGCGCCGACCTGGTAGGCGCCGAAGAGGTCCTTCAGATAGGCGGGGACGGTCGCGAAGCCGCCGCCGTAGAAGGAGAGGATGACCAGGGCGCTGAGGACGAAGAGCGGCTTGGAGGAGTCGCCGAACAGGGCGATGAGGCCGTACATCAGAGCGCCGACGCCCAGGTAGACGCGGTAGATGTTCTTGCGGCCGATCAGGTCGGAGGTCGAGGACCAGCCGATGCGGCCGGCCATGTTGGCGGCCGACAGCAGGGCGACGAAGCCGGCGGCGGCGGTCGCGGAGACCGGCGCCGAGGTGTCGGCGAAGAAGTCCGTGATCATCGGGGCGGCCTTCTCCAGGATGCCGATCCCGGCGGTGACGTTCATGCAGAGCACCAGCCACAGGCACCAGAACTGCGGGGTGCGCACCGCGACGCGTGCCGAGACCTGCGGTCCGGCGACGATGCTCGGCGCGCCCGCGACGGGCTTCTCCGTGCGCGGCACCCGGATCAGCAGGACACCGAGGAGCATGAAGACGGCGTACGACAGTCCGTGCACGAGGAAGGCGAGCGCGATCCCGGAGCTGTCGGTGCCGAAGGACTCCAGCATCTGCGCCGACCAGGGTGAGGCGATCAGCGCGCCGCCGCCGAAGCCCATGATGGCGATGCCGGTCGCCATGCCGGGCCGGTCGGGGAACCACTTGATGAGGGTGGAGACCGGCGAGATGTAGCCGATGCCGAGGCCGATGCCGCCGACGAAGCCGTAGCCGAAGACGATCAGCCAGTACTGCTCGGTGGCCGCGCCGAGCGCGGAGAGCAGGAAGCCGGAGGAGAAGCAGACCAGGGCGACGGTCATCGCCCACCGGGGCCCGCGCCGCTCGACCAGGGTGCCGCCGAAGGCGGCCGACAGGCCGAGCATGACGATGCCGAGCTGGAAGGGCAGGGCGCTCTGCGTGCCGCTGAGGCCGAGGGCGGACTCCAGGGGCGGCTTGAACACGGACCAGGCGTACGCCTGGCCGATGGAGAGGTGGACCGAGAGGGCGGCCGGCGGGACCAGCCAGCGGCTCCAGCCGACGGGGGCGACAGGGGGACTCATGATCCCGAACGGTAGGAAGATTTCGCCCGGTTGAGAAGGGGCGTGCCGACTGTACGCGGTGAACGGCGTGCGAAGGACGCCGAGCGGTCTCGGAGAGGGGCGCACCCGTGACGCCCCGTGACCTTCCGTGCCGCCCCCGCAGGGGTCGGGTGCTCAGCGGCCGGGTGCTCAGGGGCCGGGTGCTCAGGGGCCGGGTGCTCAGCGGCCGGGTGCTCAGGGGCCGGGTGCTCGGCCGCCGGCCGCCCCGAACCACCGCGGCAAGACGGTGACCAGTTCCTCCTGGTCCTGGCCGGCCCACGCGACGTGGCCGTCCGGCCGGAGCAGCACCGCGGGGGCGTCCAGTTCCTCGCTCACGTCCACGACGTGGTCGACGCGGTCCGCCCAGCCGGTCACCGAGAGCCGGCCGGTCTGGTCGAGGAGCAGTCCGCGGCCGCGGTGCGTCAGGTCGTAGAGGCGGCCCCGCTTCAGGGTGAGGTCCCGCAGCCGCCGGCCGAGCAGCGGGTGGCCCGCGCCGAAGTCGTAGCGGACCCCGATCGCGGTGAGCCGCTCGATCAGGAACCGGTTGACGTCGTCGAATTCCATCAGTTCCGCCAGCAGTTCGCGCACCGCCCGGGGGCCGGGCTCGGTGGACATCAGCTCCATCTGCGCGCGGGTGTGGGTCAGCACGGCGGCGGCGACCGGGTGCCGCTCGGTGTGGAAGCTGTCCAGCAACCCCCGCGGTGCCCGGCCGGCCACCTCGGCGGCCAGTTTCCAGCCGAGGTTGAACGCGTCCTGGATGCCGAGGTTGAGGCCCTGTCCGCCGGCCGGCGGGTGGATGTGCGCCGCGTCGCCGGCCAGCAGCACCCGGCCGGTCCGGTACCGCTCGGCCTGCCGGGTGGCGTCGCCGAAGCGGGACAGCCAGCGCGGTGAGTGCACGCCGAGGTCGGTGCCGGCGACCGCCCGCAGCCGGGTCCGGAACTCCTCCAGCGTCGGCGGCACGGAACGGTCCCCGGCCAGTTCCCCGGCGGGTACGACGACACGGAACGCCCCGCCCCCGAGCGGTCCGATCCCGAACCGCTGCTGCGTCTGTCGCACTCTCGCCGTCACGGCGGCCACCGTCTCCGGCGCCGCGGCCACCTCCATCTCGCCGATCAGCGTCTCCGTCCGGGCGGGCTCGCCGGGGAAGCCGACGCCGAGCAGCCCCCGCACGGTGCTGCGGCCGCCGTCGCAGCCGACCAGCCAACGCGCCCGCTGCCGGGTGCCGTCGGCGAGTCCGGCGGTGACCCCGTCGTCGTCCTGGCTCAGTCCGGTCAGCTCGGCGCCGCGCCGGATCTCGGCGCCCAGCCCGGTGGCGTGCTCGGCGAGCAACCGGTCGGTGACGGGCTGCGGGATGCCGAGGACGTAGCCGTGCGCGGTGTCCAGGCGGTCGGGCGCGGGCTTGTCGATGGCGGCGAAGAACCCGCCGAGCGGGTGCCGCCGGCCGTGCGCGAGGAACCGGTCGAGCAGCCCGCGCTGGGCCATCACCTCGATACTGCGCACATGCAGACCGAGGGAGCGGACCACCGGGGTCGGCTCCGGCTCCCGCTCCAGCACCCGTACGCCCACGCCGTGCAGGCGCAGTTCGGCGGCGAGCATCAGGCCGGTCGGACCGGCGCCCGCGATGATCACATCGAGCATGGCAATCCCCGTTCACAAGGCTCGGACGGCCGGCGGTTTCCGCAGGCAGCCGGCTCGGGCCGGTCATTCTGCGGGACCACCGGGGCCTTGCCGCAAGGCCCCCCTCGCGCTATAGCTTGAGAGTGGCGGGGAGACGGAGACGACCACCGGGCGCGCGTACTGCGGTGCGGGCTGCGGCCTCACCCTCCAGGTGCGGGACAATGAGATCGTGAAGGCCGCCTCGCCGCACGACAGCCCGGTGACCCGCGGAAACCTCTGCGTCAAGGGGCGCTTGGGCTGCCGGCACGTGCGGAACCGGGCCTGACCCGAGCGAACGGATGATGGGGACATGGGACGAGTCACGGAACGACGCAAGGTGATCCGCATCCGGGACGGGGCCGTCACGACCCGCCCGGACACGCTCGTCGCCGAGGAACCCCTGGAGATCCGGCTGAACGGCAAGCCGCTCGCCATCACCATGCGCACTCCCGGCGACGACTTCGCGCTCGCCGCCGGGTTCCTGGTCAGCGAGGGCGTCCTCGCCGAGCGGGACGACCTGCGCTCCATCGTGTACTGCGCGGGCGCCGCGGCGGACGGCTCCAACACGTACAACGTGGTGGACGTGCAGACCGCGCCCGGCCTCGCGCTCCCCGACATCACCCTGGAACGGAACGTCTACACCACGTCCTCCTGCGGCCTGTGCGGCAAGGCCAGCCTCGACGCGGTCCGGACGACGGCCCGCTGGCCCATCGCCGACACGCCGCCCGTCCGCCTCGACGCCGAGCTGCTCGCGAGCCTGCCGGACCGGCTGCGCGCCGCCCAGCACGTCTTCGACCGCACCGGCGGCCTGCACGCCGCCGCCCTGTTCACCGAGGACGGGGAACTGGCCGACGTCCGGGAGGACGTGGGCCGGCACAACGCGGTCGACAAGCTCGTCGGCCGCGCGCTGCAGAACGGCCGGCTGCCGCTGGCCCGGTCGGTGCTGCTGGTCTCCGGGCGGGCCTCGTTCGAGCTGGCACAGAAGGCCGTGATGGCGGGCATCCCGGTCCTCGCGGCGGTCTCCGCGCCCTCCTCGCTCGCCGTGGACCTCGCCGCCGAGACCGGCCTGACCCTGGTGGGTTTCCTGCGGGGCAACTCGATGAACGTGTACGCGGGCGCGGACCGCGTCGCCCTGCGGGCTCCGGCCGGCCAGGGCTGACCGCACCTCCCCGCGGCAGGGACGGACCGGGGCGGGGTGAGGCGGGACAGACCGGCGCGGGAGAGACCGGGGCGGGGTGAGGCGGGGCAGGGCGGCGACACGCGCGGAATCCAGCCAGACATATCAGACATGTGATGACTTGATCTACTGATGGCCAGACGACCGGCCACCGTTCAGCCGCCTGAAGGGCCATCACGTCATGCCGTCCTCCCCGCTCCCGCGTTCCCGATCCGCTCTGACCGTCCTCGCCGCCCTGTTCTCCCTGGCCGCCGCGCCGCTCCCCGCGCACGCCGACTCCTTCCCGGTCGCGGCGGAGTTCGAGCAGCAGGTGCTGTTCCGGGCCGACCGCGACCCGGGTTACGCCTGCTTCCGCATCCCGGCGATCGTGCGGGCCGCCGACGGCACGCTGCTGGCCTTCGCCGAGGGCCGGGTCCTCAACTGCGGGGACGCCGCCGACATCGACCTCGTCCTCAAACGCTCCACCGACGGCGGCCGCACCTGGGGTCCGCTCCAGGTCGTCAACGCGGGCGGCGGCGACACGCACGGCAACCCGGCCCCGGTCGTGGACCGTGCCACCGGCCGCGTCCTGCTGCTGGAGACGTACAACGCGGGCCGCGCGGACGACCTCGGCTGCACGGTGCCCTGCGACCGCGTCCCGCACGTCCAGTACAGCGACGACCACGGCGCGACCTGGTCCACGCCCCGCGACCTGAGCGCCGAGATCCGCCCCGAGACCTGGAACTCCTGGTACGCCACCGGCCCCGTGCACGGCGTCCAGCTCACCCGGGGTCCGCACGCCGGGCGGCTGGTCCTCGGCGTCAACGCCGAGACCTGGGACGGCGACGGGGTCTCGGCCAACCACGCCGCGCTGGTCGTCAGCGACGACGGCGGCGCCCACTGGCGGGTCGGCGCCACCGACACCTGGCCCGTCCTCGCCGACGGCACCTTCCGGCAGAAGCCGTCCGAGGTGACCCTCGCCGAACTCAGCGACGGCTCCCTGCTGGTCAGCGCCCGGGACCAGGACGGCCTGGACCTCGGCCACCGCGCCCAGGCGGTCAGCCGCGACGGCGGTGACAGCTTCGCCGGGCCCTTCGAGACGCTCCCGGACCTGTACACCCCGCAGGTGCAGGGCGCGCTGCTCACGCTGGGCGAGCGGGTGCTGCTCTCCGCCCCGGCCGACCCCGACCGCCGCCGCACGATGACGATCCGCTCCTCCTACGACGACGGCGCCACCTGGGACAGCGTGGACCGGGCCACCGTCGTCACCCGGGACTGGGCCGGCTACTCGGACATGGCCGGGCTGGACGCCACCACGGTGGGCCTGCTGTACGAGGGGGGCGCCGTCGACGCCCGCGACGAGATCCGGTTCGCCCGCTTCACCGAGGACTGGCTGACGGCCCGGCGCGGCGCCGACCCCACCACCCCCGACCTCGCCCCTGGCGCCCCGCCCGCGGCCGTGCTCGGCGGCGCGTCGGTGACGGACGGCGCGGTGGGCGGCGCGCTCGCCCTCGACGGCGCCGACGACTCCGTACGGCTGCCGTACCGCGACGGGCTGCCGCTGGGCACCTCCGACTTCACGGCGTCGCTGTGGTTCCGGTACACCGCGGCGGACGGCGAGCGGCCGCTGCTGTGGATGGGCGGGACCGGCGTCCACCAGGCCCAGGTCTGGCTGCGCGCCGAGCCGGCCCTCGACCGGGTGCAGGGCCTGATCACCGCGCGGGAGGGGGCGGACGCGCCCCGGTCGGCGTACGTGCGCGCCGAGGGCGCCCGCAACGACGGCGACTGGCACCGGGTGGTGCTGCGCCGGGGCGGCGGACGGCTCACCCTCTTCCTGGACGGCACCCGGTCCGAGGTGGCGGACGTGCCCGGCTCGGTCAGCCGGAACTCGCCGTTCGGGGTGCACGTCGGCGCCCGGATGGACGGGCGGGCGCACTTCGCGGGCGCCCTGGACGACGTCCGTGTGTGGGACCGGGCGCTGAGCGACGAGGAGATCGCGGGCGGCCGGCCGGGAGCGGACGGCACCGTACTGCGGCTGCCGCTGGACCGGGTGGACCCGGCGGGCTGACCTCGCGGCGCCGACGCCGAAGGTGACCGGGCACCACCACCGGGCACCACCGGGCACCACCGGGCACCACCACCGAGCGGCAGCGGGCACCCTCGGGTCAGCGGGAACGGGTCCCCGTGCCCGCCCCGGGCCGCCCGGCCGCCTCCGGCGCACCCTCACCCGCGCCCTCGCCGCCCTTCCCGTCCCCGTCCCCGTCCCCGTCCCCGTCCCCGTCCCCGTCCCCGCGCTCGTCCCCGCCCGCCTGCTCCTCGTCCGCCGCGAGCGGGTCGTGCGAGCGGCGCTTGGCGATGACCGCGCAGACCATGAGCTGCATCTGGTGGAAGAGCATCAGCGGCAGCACGGCCAGCGAGGCGTGCGCGCCGAAGAGCACACTCGCCATGGGCAGTCCGGAGGCCAGGGACTTCTTGGAGCCGGCGAACTGGAGGGCGATCCGGTCCGCCCGGCCGAAGCCGAGCGCCTTCGCGCCGTACCAGGTCAGCGTCAGCATCACCGCGAGCAGCACGGCCTCGACGGCCAGCAGTCCGGCCAGCCGCACGGGGCTGACCTGGTGCCAGACGCCCCGCACCATGCCCTCGCTGAACGCGGTGTAGACGACGAGCAGGATGGAGCCGCGGTCGACCAGTTGGAGCACCTTCTTGTGCCGGGCGACGAAGGCGCCGATCCAGTGGCGCAGCAACTGCCCCGCGACGAAGGGCACCAGGAGCTGGAGCACGATCTCGACGACCGAGTCGCCGGAGAAGCCGCCGGCGCTGCCCCCGAGCAGGGCGGCGGCCAGCAGCGGGGTGAGGACGATGCCGGCCAGCGAGGAGAAGGAGCCCGCGACGATCGCGGCGGGCACGTTGCCACGGGCGATCGAGGTGAAGGCGATGGAGGACTGGATGGTGGAGGGGACCAGGGTGAGGAAGAGCAGGCCCTGGTAGAGCGGGTCGGTCAGGAGGACCGGGACGAGCCCGCGGGCGGCCAGACCGAGCAGCGGGAAGACGACGAAGGTGCAGGCCAGGACGGTGACATGGAGCCGCCAGTGGGTGAAACCGGCCACCGCCTCACGGGTGGAGAGGCGGGCGCCGTAGAGGAAGAAGAGGAAGGCGATCGCCACCGTGGAGGCGCCGCCCGCGACCTCGGCCCCCGTCCCGCGGGCGGGGAGCAGCGCCGCGAGGACCACCGTCCCGAGCAGCAGGACGACATACGGGTCGACCGGCATCCGGCGCGGCCATCGCAGGCGTTTCACGGTGCTCCACTTGCTCGTTGCTGGTTGCTTGCTCGTTCCAGGATGGTCGCGGTCGCACCCCAGAGGTATGGGCCCCAGAGGTGCGGGCCCCAGAGGTGCGGGCCCCAGAGGTGCGGGCCCCAGAGGTATGGGCCCCAGAGGTATGGGCCCCAGGGCTACGAGTCCCCTCCCCATCGTGCGCTCTCACCGCGCGATCGGGAATCCCGTACACCGCTCTCACTGTCATCACGTTCCGCGATGACCGGCGTAGGGTGGGTGCGTGTACGACCCCTCTCACCTGCGCACGTTCCTGTCGGTGGCCCAGACGCTGAGTTTCACGCAGGCGGCCCGGCGGCTCGGGCTGCGGCAGTCGACCGTGAGCCAGCACGTCCGGCGCCTGGAGGGCGTCACCGGGCGGCCGCTGTTCACCCGGGACACCCACTCGGTGGAGCTGACCGAGGACGGCGAGGCGATGCTCGGCTTCGCCCGGCGCATTCTGGACGTGCACGAGCAGGCGACCGCCTTCTTCACCGGCACCCGGCTGCGCGGCCGGCTGCGGTTCGGCGCCTCCGAGGACGTGGTGCTCACCCGGCTCCCGGAGATCCTGGAGGGGTTCCGCCACGACCATCCGGAGGTCGATCTGGAGCTGACGGTGGAGCTGTCGGGCACCCTGCACGAACTGCTCGACGCCGGGAAGCTGGACCTGGTGCTGGCCAAGCGGCGGCCCGAGGACCCGCGGGGCGAGCCGGTCTGGCGCGACCGGCTGGTCTGGATCGGCGCGGAACGGCTGCGGGTCGACCCCGAGCGTCCGGTGCCGCTGATCGTCTATCCACCGCCGGGCATCAGCCGGGCCCTCGCCCTGGAGGCGCTCCAGCGGCAGGGCCGCGAGTTCCGGATCGCGTGCACGAGCGGCAGCCTCAACGGACTGATCGCGGCGGCCCGCGCGGGCCTCGGTGTGATGGCGCACTCCCGCGGACTGATCCCGCCGGGCCTGGCCCGCGTACCGGAGCGGGCCGGCCTGCCGGAACTGGGCCGGGTCGACTTCGTGCTGGCCCACGGCCGCCGCCGCACCGCCGCCCAGGAGGCCGCGGCCGCCCTGGCGGCGGCGATCCTCAGGGGCGGTGACCGGCTGCACCGGCCGCACGGTGACTGACCGGGCGCCGGCGGACGGGCGGACCGGCGCCCGGAGCTGCCGCCACACCCGCGCACTACCGCCGGTAACCGGACCGTACAGATTCCGTGGAGATTACGGCCGGGAACCTTACTCAACGGTCAGATATCTGTCCGGCCCTTCCCCATGTGAGCGCATTGTCCCGGGCTGACCAGCGTGGCGGCGGGCCCCGGGGCGCCTTGTGGGCCCGTTCGCGCCCCACGGGGTGGGGTAGCTTTCACGGCGCTGTGCGGGGTGTCACAAGGAGCGTCGCGAGGAGCTGGGAGCGGGGAACGGGAGTGCGCGAGTTCACGAGTCCTGCGACGGCGTCGGCACCACCGGTGGGCGGGCTGGCCGACGTGGTCTTCCGCAATGCCCAGGAGGACCCCCGGTACATCGCCCTCGGCCGCAAGGACGAGGCGGGGCGGTGGCGGAACGTCACCAGCGCCGAGTTCCGCGACGAGGTGCTCGCCCTCGCCAAGGGCCTGCTCGCCCGGGGCGTCCGCTTCGGGGACCGGGTCGCCATCATGTCCCGCACCCGCTACGAGTGGACGCTCTTCGACTTCGCGCTGTGGACGATCGGCGCCCAGGTGGTCCCCGTCTACCCCACCTCCTCCGCCGAGCAGTGCTTCTGGATGCTGTACGACGCCGAGGTCACCGCCGCGGTCGTGGAGCACGAGGACCACGCGATGACGATCGCCACCGTCATCGACCGGCTGCCCGCGCTGCGCGAACTGTGGCAGCTCGACTCCGGCGTGGTGCGGGAGCTGTACGAGGCCGGCGCCCACCTCGACGACGACGTGGTGCACCGGCACCGCAGAGCCGTCACGCCCGACTCGGTGGCCACCGTCATCTACACCTCGGGCACCACCGGCCGGCCCAAGGGCTGCGTCATCTCGCACGGCAACTTCATGTGGGAGGCGGACACCGTCATCGAGCGCTGGGAGCCCGTCTTCGGCGCCCGGCGCGGCGAGGAGGTGTCGACCCTGCTCTTCCTGCCGCTCGCGCACGTCTTCGGGCGGATGGTGGAGATCGCCGCGATCCGCGGCCGGGTCCGCTTCGGCCACCAGCCGCAGCTCAACGCCTCGGCCCTGCTGCCGGACCTGGCCGCGTTCCGGCCGACGTTCATCCTCGCCGTGCCGTACATCTTCGAGAAGGTGTTCAACGCGGCCCGGCGCAAGGCCGAGAAGGAGGGCCGCTCGGGGCCGTTCGAGAAGGCCGTCGAGGTGGCGGTGAAGTACGCGGAGGCGCTGGAGGCGAAGGCGTGGGGCAGCGGCCCGGGGCCGTCGGCGACCCTGCGTATGCAGCACCAGCTCTTCGACAAGCTCGTCTACGGCAAGGTGCGGGCGGCGATGGGCGGACGCATCCGCAACGCCATGTCCGGCGGCTCGGCGATGGACCGCCGGCTCGGCCTCTTCTTCGCGGGCGCCGGCGTGCAGATCTACGAGGGTTACGGGCTGACCGAGTCGACGGCCGCGGCCACCGCCAACCCGCCCGAGCGCACCCGCTACGGCACGGTCGGCCGCCCGGTCCCGGGCGTCAGCGTGCACCTCGCGGACGACGGCGAGATCTGGCTGCGCGGCGAGAACGTCTTCCAGGGCTATCTGAACAACGAGAAGGCGACCGACGAGTCGCTGCGCGACGGCTGGCTGGCCACCGGCGACCTGGGCTCGCTCGACGAGGACGGCTACCTCACCATCACCGGCCGCAAGAAGGAGATCCTGGTGACCTCCGGCGGCAAGAGCGTCTCGCCCGGGGTGCTGGAGGAGCGGGTCCGCGACCATCCGCTGGTCAACCAGTGCGTCGTGGTCGGCAACGACCGGCCCTATGTCGCCGCCCTGGTCACCCTCGACCAGGAGGCCGTCGACCACTGGCTGGCGATGCGCAACAAACCCCGGCCGCCCGCGGCCGAACTGGTGCGCGACGCCGATCTGGAGACCGAGGTGCGGCGTGCGGTCGTCGCCGCCAACACGCTCGTCTCCCAGGCCGAGTCGATCCGCACCTTCCGCATCCTCGCCCAGCCGTTCACCGAGGAGCACGGGCTGCTCACCCCCTCGCTGAAGCTGAAGCGCCGGGCCATCGAGAAGGCGTACGGCGCCGAGATCGAGGCCCTGTACCGCGCATGAACGCGGCGTGCGGCGGGAACGGGCATTTCCCGGCGTCAGGAATGCGTAACGCCTCCTGATCGTTGAGCATGGGAGCACCACCCGATACAAACGAAGGATCAACAGCTCGTGAGCAGCCAGGTCCCCCCGATCATCCTGAACAACGGCGTCGAAATGCCCCAGCTCGGCTTCGGCGTGTGGCAGGTTCCGGACAACGAGGCCGAGAGCGCCGTCACCACGGCACTCCAGGCCGGGTACCGCAGCATCGACACAGCGGCGATCTACGGCAATGAAGAGGGCACCGGCAGGGCGATCGCCGCCTCCGGCGTCCCGCGCGAGGAACTCTTCGTCACCACCAAGCTCTGGAACTCCGAACAGGGCTACGACTCCACCCTGCGCGCCTTCGACACCTCCCTGTCGAAGCTGGGCCTGGACCACGTCGACCTGTACCTGATCCACTGGCCGGTACCGGCCAGGGACCGCTACATCGACACCTACAAGGCGTTCGAGAAGATCCTGGCCGACGGCCGGGCCCGCGCCATCGGCGTCTCCAACTTCCTGCCCGAGCACCTGGACCGGCTGATCGCCGAGACCTCGGTCATCCCGGCGGTCAACCAGATCGAACTGCACCCGCACCTCCAGCAGCACGCCTCGCGGGAGTACCACGCGGAACAGGGCATCGCCACCGAGGCGTGGTCCCCGCTCGGCTCCGGCAAGGGCATCCTGGAGGTCCCGGCGATCGTGGCCATCGCCCAGAAGCACGAGCGCACCGCGGCCCAGGTGGTGCTGCGCTGGCACCTGCAGCTCGGCAACATCGTGATCCCGAAGTCCGTGACCCCGTCCCGGATCGAGGAGAACATCGCGGTCTTCGACTTCCGGCTGGACGACGAGGACCTCGCGGCGATCAGCGCGCTCAACGAGGACCGGCGTCTCGGTGACGACCCGGCCACCTTCAACGTGGTCTGACCCGTGGTCTGACCCGCCCGCGTCCGCGCCGCACGAAGGCCCGGCACTCCCCGCCGCGGGGGTGCCGGGCCTTCGGCGTGCGCGGGGATGGTCAGGCGGCGCGGGCCGCCGTGTGGACGGTGAGCGCGGCCAGCACGAACAGGTCCGCCCGGCGGTCCAGGCCCGCCTCGTCGGCGGGGTCCAGGAGCCGGTCGAGGGTGGCGAGGTCGTCGGCGTCCAGGAGGCCGGCGGCCATGTGCCGCTGCCGGGAGAGCACGGCGGTGACGAAGGCGCGGGCGGCCCGCGGCACGGGGGCGGGCAGGTCGAGCAGGAAGGTGCGGGTGCCGGTGTGCTTCAGGCCGGCCGCGGTCAGCAGCGCGGGCCAGTCCTCGGTCACGGCGACGGACCCCGGCAGTTCCCGCCGCATCCGCGTGAAGGTGTCCTCGTGCGCCGCGTCCAGCCGGGCCTGCAGACCCGGACGGCCGAAGCCGAGGTCACGGGGGAGGTACCGGGCGGGCAGTCCGCCCTCCAGGAGCGCGAGGGTGCCGCCGGGGGCGAGGCGGGCGGCGAAGGCGGCCAGCGCGGCCCGCTGGTCGCCCAAATGGTGCAGGCTGCGGCCGGCCCACATCAGGTCGGCCGGGTACTCCAGGCCGTCCAGGACCTCCGGCAGCTCGCCGGCGAGGGTGCCGAAGCGGTCGGCGAGGCCGTGCCGGGCGGCGCGGGCGCGGGCCCGGTCCAGCAGCGGCGCGGCGCCGTCGGCCGCGACGACCCGGGCGCCGGGGAAGGCGTCGGCGAGCAGACAGGCGACCACGCCGGGTCCGCTGCCCACGTCGACGACCAGACCGGGATCGGTGACGTCCCCACCGATCCAGGCCATGGCCTGGGCGTACAGCGGCGAGTACAGCTCCGCCTCCGCCTCCAGGAGCGGGGCCATCGCGGCCCAGTCGAAGTCGTCGTGACCGTGGTGGTGGTGGTCGTGTCCCATGCTGGCGGCTCCCGTGTCGTGGTGCCGCCCAGCGTGCTCCGGGACCGGACCCGTCGGCAAATTCTCTTGCCGGAACAGCAAGAACGTGTCGCGGGAGGACACCGGGGGGCCGGGCCCCTCACGGGAGGGACCCGGCCCGCGTCCGCCTAGGACAGCGGCGGGTAGGCGTTCTGCATGAGCTGCTGGAACTGCGCGGAGAACCAGTGGCCGGACAGCGGGGCGTTCGGCAGGGCACCCGAGAGGTTGTTGTTGTTGCGCGGGTTGCCGGTGTACGTCGGGTCGCACATCCGGTCGAAGCCCTTGCCCTCGTCGTTGGCGATCTCCTCGCTGGCGCCGTCGGACTCACCCGGGGGCTTCATCCAGACGTAGGCGTCGATCCCGGTGGCGGGGTTGGCCCGGGGCCGCTCACCGAGTCCGGCTCCGGACTGGTTGCACCAGTTGCCGAGGTGGATACGGCGGTCGTAGCGGCCCCCGTCGACGTAGGTGTCGACGCTGGTCGTGGCGCCGGGGCCGGTGGGCCGCTGGGTGCCGCCCCAGCCGTTGCGGGAGGTGTCGATGAGCATGCCGAGGTTGGTGTCGAAGCCGATCGAGACCAGCTTGTCGCGCATCGCCTGGGCGTAGGACTGCTCGTCGGTGTAGCGGTTCCAGTCCACCCACTTGGACTGGCGCACGGAGGTGCCGTTGACCGTGTCGTTGATGGTGAAGTTCTGCTCCTTCAGCGCGCTGTAGTTGGCGGTGTTGACGATGAACCCGTGCACGTCGTTCACCGTCGCGCCCTCGGTGGTCGCGGCCACCTTGAACAGGTCGGCGGAGGCGCCGAAGTTGTCGTCCCAGCCGAGCCAGCCGTGGTGGCCGGCGTCGATGTAGTTGTAGACGTTGCCGACGTCGCCCAGCTTGTTCAGGGCGTAGCCGACGCCCTTCTGGTAGTTGCCGTTGGCCTTCATCACGTCGCAGTTGGGGGTGGCGGTGGCCCGCGGCGTGGTGTTGGTGACCAGGTTGGGCAGCGAGTCGATCTCGACGGTGGTGACGATCCGCAGGCCCGCGTACTTCGGGTCGGCGAGGATCGCGGCGATCGGGTCGATGTACTGCGTCTTGTACTTGTCGATCTCCGTCGGGCCCAGTTCGCCGTTGGAGGCGAGGGCGGCGCAGTCACGGCCGGGCAGGTTGTAGATGACGAGCTGGATCGCCAGCTCGCCGGAGCCCTTCTGCTCCAGTGCCTCGTCGAGGTGGTCGCGCAGCCCCATGCCGCCGTTCACCCCCGCGATGGCGGCGGTGCGGTCCAGCCAGACACCGGTGGGCTGGTTGGCGATCCGGCTGCCACCGGGCTCGGCCGCGGCCTTCTGCGACCACTCCGGGTTCACGTACACCTTGGCGCCCTCGTAGGGGTTGTTCACCCGGGTGGACGGATCGGTGGGGTCGGTCGGATCGGTCGGGTCGGTGGGGTCCGTCGGATCGGTCGGGTCACCGTCGTCGACGTTGCAGGTCACACCGTCGAGGGTGAAGGTGGCCGGGATCGCGTTGGTACCGCTGTAGCTGCCCTGGAAGCCGAAGCTCACCGAGGAGCCGGTCGCCAGGGCGGCGTTGTAGGACTCGTTCGCCGCGGTGACGGCCGTCCCGCTCTGACTGAGCTTGGCGTTCCAGCCGCTGGTCACCTTCTGGGTGCCGGCGTAGGACCACTTCACGGTCCAGTTCGACTTGGCGGCGCTGTGGTTGGTGACGGTGACGGCGGCAGTGAAGCCGGTGCTCCACTGGTTCTGCACCTGGTAGTTCACGGTGCACGGGACGGCCGCGGTGCCGACGTCCCCGGGGAGGGCGGCGACCGCCGTGCCGGAGGCCCCGGCGACGAGCGCGAGGGCGGCGAGTAACGCGGTTCTGCTACGGCTCATGGGGTGCGGGTTTCCTCTTCGATCGAGACGCCGAAAGACGTCGTCAGCCGACTCGGACAGGTCCGTGACGGACGAGCCCGTTGATGGAACCGCTCCCACTGGTGTCAACGAAGCTAGCGCCAAGTGCGGGCAAAGAACAGAGTCGTTCGCAACATTCCCGAAACTCTGCACGTCGAATTTTTTCGACTCTTCAAGCACCTTGACCGCTCACAGCCGTCTCCTCAACATGGGAGCGCTCCCACTGGTTCAAGGCTTGTTGCTCCTCCCCCCTCGCTCCCGAGCCGCAAGGAGGAACCAGCACCATGCATCCCGCTCGAAGACGCCGCGCCGCGCGGCGGCTGTGGACGGCCGCGCTGGCGGCGTTCGCGCTCCCGCTCACCCTGGTGGGCACCGGCACGACCACCGCCCAGGCGGCGGTGGTCCAGTGCAGCGTGGACTACAAGACGAACGACTGGGGTTCCGGTTTCACCGCCGAGCTGACCCTCACCAACCGCGGTACCGAGGCGCTGGACGGCTGGGCGCTGACGTACAGCTACGCGGGCGACCAGAAGCTCACCAACGGCTGGAACGGCACCTGGACCCAGTCCGGGAAGTCGGTGAGCGTCACCAACGCCGCGTACAACGCCCGAATCGGCGCCGGCGCCGCCGTCACCACCGGCGCGCAGTTCACCTACAGCGGCGCCAACGCCGCGCCGACCGGCTTCGCGGTCAACGGCACCTCGTGCACCGGCGCCCACCAGCCACCGCTCACCGTGCTGACCAGCCCCGCTCCGGGCGCCGTCTACAGCCAGGGCGCGGCGGTACCGCTGGCGGCCACGGCCGCGGCGGCGGACAACGCCACCGTCACCAAGGTGGAGTTCTACGACGACAGCACCCTGCTGGGCACCGACACCAGCGCGCCCTACACGTACTCGGCCTCCGGGCTGACCGTGGGCAGTCATTCACTGCTGGCGAAGGCGTACGACAGCCTGGGCGCCTCCGGCGACTCCACGCCGGTCGGCGTCACGGTCGCCGCCGGACCGGTGGTCGTCGCCACGCCCGCTCAACTGGGCGTACGACAGGGCGAGTCGGGCTCGTTCGAAGTGAAGCTCTCCCAGCAGCCGGCCGCGAACACGACGGTCAGCACCACGCGGGCGAGCGGCAGCACGGGCCTGTCCGTGACCGGTGGCGGGTCGCTCACCTTCACCCCGGCGAACTGGAACACCGCGCAGAAGGTGACCGTCGGCGCCAACGCCTCCGGCACCGGTTCGGCCGTCTTCGAGTCCACCGCACCCGGCCACGGCAAGGCCGCGGTCACGGTGACGCAGCTCGGGGCGTCCAAGGAGTACGACGCCCGTTTCCTGGAGCTGTACGGCAAGATCACCGACCCCGCGAACGGCTACTTCTCCCCCGAGGGCATCCCGTACCACTCGGTGGAGACGCTGATCGTGGAGGCGCCGGACCACGGCCACGAGACCACCTCGGAGGCGTACAGCTACCTGCTGTGGCTCCAGGCCATGTACGGCAAGGTGACCGGCGACTGGACCCGGTTCAACAACGCCTGGGAGATCATGGAGAAGTACATGATCCCCACCCACGCCGACCAGCCGACCAACTCCGCGTACAACGCCTCCAAACCGGCGACGTACGCCCCTGAGCTGGACACTCCGCAGGAGTACCCGGCGAAGCTGGACGGCTCGGTGCCGGTCGGCGCGGACCCGATCGCCGGTGAACTGAAGTCGGCGTACGGCACGGACGACGTGTACGGCATGCACTGGCTCCAGGACGTCGACAACGTGTACGGCTACGGCAACTCGCCCGGCAAGTGCGAGGCGGGGCCGTCGGACACCGGCCCGTCGTACATCAACACCTTCCAGCGCGGTGTGCAGGAGTCGGTGTGGGAGACGGTGCCGCAGCCCACCTGCGACGCCTTCAAGTACGGCGGCACCAACGGCTACCTGGACCTGTTCACCGGGGACGCCTCCTACGCCAAGCAGTGGAAGTTCACCAACGCCCCGGACGCCGACGCGCGGGCCGTGCAGGCCGCGTACTGGGCGGACCTCTGGGCGAAGGACCAGGGCAAGGGCGGCGAGGTCTCCGGGACCGTCGCCAAGGCCGCCAAGATGGGCGACTACCTGCGCTACGCGATGTTCGACAAGTACTTCAAGAAGGTCGGCAACTGCGTGGGGCCGGCGAGCTGCCCGGCCGGCACCGGCAAGGACTCCTCGCACTACCTGCTCTCCTGGTACTACGCCTGGGGCGGCGCGGTGGACACCTCGGCCGGATGGGCCTGGCGCATCGGTTCCAGCCACACCCACGGCGGCTACCAGAACCCGCTGGCCGCCTACGCCCTGAGCACCTACCCCGACCTGAAGCCGAAGTCGGCGACGGGCGCGGCGGACTGGGCCAAGTCCCTCGACCGGCAACTGGAGTTCTACCGCTGGCTGCAGTCGGAGGAGGGCGGCATCGCGGGCGGTGCCACCAACAGTTGGCAGGGCCGGTACGCCACCCCGCCGGCCGGGACACCGACCTTCTACGGCATGTACTACGACGAGAAGCCCGTCTACCACGACCCGCCGTCCAACCAGTGGTTCGGCTTCCAGGCGTGGTCGATGGAGCGGGTCGCCGAGTACTACCAGCAGAGCGGTGACGCCGAGGCCAAGGCGGTCCTCGACAAGTGGGTCGACTGGGCGCTGTCGGAGACCACGGTCAACCCGGACGGCTCCTTCCGGATCCCCTCCACGCTCCAGTGGTCGGGCAAGCCGGACACCTGGAACGCCTCCTCCCCGGGCGCCAACGCGGGCCTGCACGTCACGGTCGCGGACTACACCAACGACGTCGGCGTGGCCGCGTCGTACGCCAAGACCTTGACGTACTACGCCGACCGCTCGGGCGACACCGAGGCGGCCGGCACCGCCAAGGCGCTCCTCGACGGCATGTGGGAGAACAACCAGGACGCGCTCGGCATCGCCGTCCCGGAGACCCGCGCCGACTACCACCGCTTCGACGACCCGGTGTACGTCCCCGGCGGCTGGACCGGCACCATGCCGAACGGCGACGCGATCGACTCGTCGTCCACGTTCGACTCGATCCGTTCCTTCTACGAGGACGACCCGGCCTGGTCGAAGATCGAGAGCTATCTCGCGGGCGGTGCCGCGCCCACCTTCACCTATCACCGGTTCTGGGCACAGGCGGACATCGCCCTCGCCCTGGGTTCGTACGCGGAGCTACTCGAATAAGCCCCCGCTGAATGCTCCGCGTGCACGGGCCGGGCGGCCCCCTCCCGACGGGGGCCGCCCGGTCGCCGCACGTCCTCCGCTCGCCCTGCCCCGACCTCACGAAGGACGGTCCCCCACCGTGCGAAGAACCCGCATCCTGACCGCCGCGCTGGCGCTCGCGGCCGGCCTGCTGACCGGCGGCCCGCCCGCCGCCCTGGCCGCCGACCCGCCGCCCGCGACGGCGGCCGCGGCCGACACCTACACCTGGAAGAACGCCCGGATCGACGGGGGCGGCTTCGTCCCCGGCATCGTCTTCAACCGGTCCGAGAAGGACCTGGCCTACGCCCGCACCGACATCGGCGGCGCCTACCGCTGGCAGGAGGCGTCCCAGAGCTGGACGCCGCTGCTGGACTCGGTCGGCTGGGACGACTGGGGGCACACCGGCGTGGCGAGCGTCGCCACCGACGCCGTCGACCCGGACCGGGTGTACGCGGCGGTCGGCACGTACACCAACGACTGGGACCCGGGCGCCGGGGCGGTGCTGCGCTCCGCCGACCGGGGCGCGAGCTGGGCCAGGACCGACCTGCCGTTCAAGCTGGGCGGCAACATGCCCGGCCGCGGCATGGGGGAGCGCCTCGCGATCGACCCGCACGACAACGACGTGCTGTACCTGGGCGCGCCCAGCGGCGAGGGCCTGTGGCGGTCGACCGACGCGGGCGTCACCTGGTCGGAGGTGACGGCCTTCCCCAACCCCGGGAACTACGCCCAGGACCCGAGCGACACCAGCGGCTACGCCTCCGACAACCAGGGCGTCGTCTGGGTCACCTTCGACGAGTCGACCGGCGGCGCGGGGACGCCGACGAAGACGATCTACGTCGGGGTGGCCGACAAGGAGAACGCCGTCTACCGCTCGACGGACGCCGGCGTGAGCTGGCAGCGGGTGCCGGGCCAGCCGACCGGGTACCTCGCGCACAAGGGTGTGCTGGACGCCGAGAACGGCCACCTGTACCTCGCCTACAGCGACACCGGCGGCCCGTACGACGGCGGCAAGGGCCGGCTGCTGCGGTACGCGACGGCCACCGGCACCTGGACCGACGTCAGCCCGGTGGCGGAGGCCGACACCTTCTACGGCTTCAGCGGCCTGAGCGTCGACCGGCAGCGCCCGGGGACGCTGATGGCGACGGCGTACAGCTCCTGGTGGCCGGACACGCAGATCTTCCGCTCCACGGACAGCGGCGCGACCTGGACCCGGGCCTGGGACTACACCTCGTACCCGGACCGCGAGAACCGCTACACGATGGACGTCTCGTCGTCGCCGTGGCTGAGCTGGGGCGCGAACCCCGCGCCGCCCGAACAGGCGCCGAAGCTGGGCTGGATGACGGAGTCGCTGGAGATCGACCCGTTCGACTCCGACCGGATGATGTACGGGACGGGCGCGACCGTCTACGGCACGCGTGACCTGACGGCCTGGGACGAGGGCGGCAGAATCAGCATCGAGCCGATGGTCCGGGGCCTGGAGGAGACGGCCGTCAACGACCTCGCCGCTCCCCCGTCGGGCGCCCCGCTGCTCAGCGCGCTCGGCGACATCGGCGGCTTCCGCCACACGGACCTGACGAAGGTCCCGTCGATGATGTACACCTCCCCGAACTTCTCCTCGACCACCAGCCTCGACTACGCGGAGAGCGACCCGAACACGGTCGTACGCGTCGGCAACCTCGACTCCGGTCCGCATGTCGCCTTCTCCACGGACAACGGCGCCAACTGGTTCGCGGGGACCGACCCGTCGGGGGTGAGCGGCGGCGGCACGGTCGCCGCGGGCGCGGACGGCGGGCGGTTCGTGTGGAGCCCGCAGGGCGCGGGGGTGCACTACACGACCGGGTTCGGCACCTCGTGGTCGGCGTCCGCCGGCCTTCCGGCGGGCGCGGTCGTCGAATCCGACCGGGTGGACCCGAAGACCTTCTACGGCTTCAAGTCCGGCACCTTCTACGTCAGCACGGACGGCGGCGCCACCTTCACCGCGTCGGCGGCGAGCGGTCTGCCGGCCGGTGACAGCGTCCGCTTCAAGGCGCTGCCGGGCGGCAAGGGCGACATCTGGCTGGCCGGCGGCGCCGCGGACGGCGCGTACGGCCTGTGGCACTCCGCGGACGGCGGCGCGAGCTTCACCAAGCTGTCCGGCGTCGAGCAGGCCGACACCATCGGCTTCGGCAAGGCGGCCCCGGACGCCTCGTACCAGACGCTGTACACCAGCGCGAAGATCGGCGGGGTGCGCGGCATCTTCCGCTCCACCGACAAGGGCGCGAGCTGGACCCGCGTCAACGACGACGCCCACCAGTGGGGCTGGACCGGCGCCGCGATCACCGGCGACCCGCGGGTGTACGGGCGGGTGTACGTCTCCACCAACGGGCGGGGTGTCGTCTACGGCGACTCCGCCGACCCGGGCGGCGGCACCGGCCCGGGGCCGGCCGGCGCCTGCGCGGTGACCTACGCGGTCACCCACGAGTGGCCGGGCGGTTTCCAGGCGGACGTCACCCTCACCAACACCGGCACCACCGCCTGGACCGGCTGGTCGCTCGGGTTCGCCTTCCCCGGCGGGCAGCGGGTGTCGCAGATGTGGAACGCCGAGCACACCCAGTCGGGCCCGGCGGTGACGGCGCGGAACGTCGGCTGGAACGCGAGGGTGGCAGCCGGTTCGTCGGTGGGCTTCGGCTTCACGGGGAGCCGGTCGGACGGCAACGCCGAACCGGCCGCGTTCACCCTGGGCGGCGAGCGCTGCGCGGTGAGCTAAAGGAGGTGACGGGCCCGCTCGTCGGTGCCGGTGGTGGGGCGGGCCCGCCACAGGTCGCGCAGGAGCGCGATCTCCGCCATGTGATGGATGAACTCGACGTTGGCGCCCCACAGCACGGAGATGAAGGGCTCGTCGGCGTCGGAGCCGTAGGGGTACCGGGAGAGGCCGACGGTGTCGAGCTGCTCCTCGGTCAGCGCGCCGACGTCGGCGCGCCAGCGGTCGATCACCGGCCAGAACCGGTCGAGGGCCGCGGCGGCGGAGGGCGTGAAGTCGACCATCCGCCTCGGATCCTGCCGCCGCTCGCCGAAGGTCCACTCCCAGCGGCCCCGGAACTCGACGTGCAGGTGCGCCAGCCGCCAGGCGAGGGTCGTCACCGGCGTGACGTCGGGCTCGGGCTCACCGGTGTGGGCGAGGACCTCCTCGACCCGTTCGACGGTGACGCTCCAGTCCTCGGCGATCCTCGCGACGCTCATGCCGTCCGCCGCCTGCCGGGCGACCTCGGCGTACTCGCTCGCCGGGATGTCGGGGGCGCCGAGGTCGAGCACCCACTCCCCCGGCCCGAACGCCCGTGGCGTCACCGCCTCGCCGCGGCGCCGCAGCGACCAGCAGCCGGGCACCGGCTCCCACAGGTACTCCTCGTCGCCGAGCCCGGTCAGCCGGACCCGGGCCGCCTCCCATGCCTTGTCGAACTGGTCCAGCAGCAGCCCCAGTCGGTCGGTCCGTACCCCCGCGCTCTCCATACCCGCTCCCCTCACCCTCGCCCGGGACGCCACAGCGCGCCCAGCCGGAAGGTAGCGGGTCGTCCGGCGGGGCCGCGACCCGTTATCGAGCCGGGCGACGCCCAGGGGGGTGAGCGTCGCCCGGCCCAGCCGTTCTCGCCGGTGGTGGGGTCTACGGCGTGTACACCGTCGGCCTCGGGGCCGTGGCCATGCCGCTGCCGAGGTAGAAGCTCGGGTGCGGGGGCTGGTTGTAGGCGGTGTTCTGCCAGGCGAGGCCGGTGCGGTACATCGTGTCGTGGAGGAGGGTGGTGATCTTCGTGGTGGTTTCGACGGGGGTCGAGTAGATGCGCAGCGCGGTGTTGTTGGTGGTGGGCCAGACGACCTCCTCGCGCCAGTCGCCGAGGAGGTCGCCGGACAGGGCCGGCGTCGCCTTGGTGCCGTTGTTGGAGTGGACGCCCGAGGCGGTCAGCAGGCGGGTGTCGGAGGAGGTGCCGTACTTGTCGATGCGGGTGGCGTCGAGGAGTTCGCGGACGGTGTCGCCGTCCCACCAGGACAGGAAATTGACGGAGGACGGCTCCCGGCCCTTGGCCGCGCCGGCCTCGTCGCGCACCGAGGTGTCGGAGGCCGACCAGACCTCCGCGCCGTCGTTGCCCGCCCAGATGTCCCCGGCGACGCCCCGGCCGTTGTCGCAGCAGGCGGCGAGCTTCCAGCGGACGGACCCGTCGGCCGGGTTCAGGTAGACCTCGGCGGGCTGGGAGGTGGACTCGGAGACCTTGAAGTACTCAAGGCCCGAAGTGGACGGGTCGAGGTCACCGAGGTGCTGGGCGTCGCCGTGCCCGGTCCTCGCGGTCCACAGGCCGGCTCCGTTGTCGTCCACGGCCATCGAGCCGTACACGATCTCGTCCTTGCCGTCGTTGTCGACGTCCCCGACGGAGAGGCTGTGCGAGCCCTGACCGTCGTACCCCCTGCCGCTGTTGGAGGAGGAGTTGGTGTCGAAGGTCCAGCGGCGGGTGAAGGCGCCGCCCCGCCAGTCCCAGGCGGCGATCACACTGCGGGTGTAGTAGCCGCGGGCCATGATCAGGGACGGGCGGGCGCCGTCGAGGTAGGCGGTGCCGGCCAGGAAGCGGTCGACGCGGTTGCCGTAGGAGTCGCCCCAGGAGGAGACGGTGCCGCGGGCGGGGACGTGGTCGACGGTGCCCATCGCCTTGCCGGTCCGGCCGTCGAACATGGTCAGGTACTC
Organism: Streptomyces ziwulingensis; assembly: GCF_039542605.1. NCBI lineage: Bacteria > Bacillati > Actinomycetota > Actinomycetes > Kitasatosporales > Streptomycetaceae > Streptomyces > Streptomyces ziwulingensis. The sequence goes on along the minus strand of NZ_BAABIG010000007.1, from coordinate 221,914 downwards.
GGGGCCGGACAGGACGTAGCCGGAGGAGTTGCGGTGGTCGGCGGAGGAGCTGCCGATGACCGTGCCGGTGCCGTCGACCGTGCCGTCGGCGGTCTTCATGGCGACCTCGGCCCTGCCGTCGCCGTCGTAGTCGTACGCCTGGAACTGGGTGTAGTGGGCGCCGGAGCGGATGTTGCGGCCCAGGTCGATCCGCCACAGGCGGGTGCCGTCGAGCTTGACGCCGTCGACGATCGTGTTGCCGGTGTAGCCGGACTGCGAGTTGTCCTTGGCGTTGGTCGGCTGCCACTTGAGGACGAAGTCCAGGGCGCCGTCACCGTCGAGGTCGGCCACGGAGGCGTCGTTGGCCTCGTAGGTGTAGGCGACGCCGTCGGGTGTGGTGCCGCCGGACGGCGGGCTGATCGGCACGTCCTTGTAGCCCGTGCGGAACTGCACGGCGTGCACGGAGTCGGCCTGTTCGACGCCGCCGACCACCGCGCGGACGGTGTAGTCGGCCTGCTCGGGCCCGCCGGAGTGGAAGTAGTTGGTGGAGCCGGTGACCGGGCTGGAGTTGACCTTGGTGCCGGCCCGGTAGACGTTGAAGGAGACGTCGTTCGGGTCGGTGCCGAGCCAGCGCCAGCTCACCAGGTTCCCGGCGGCGGTGTGGACGCTGACGACACCCCGGTCCAGTTTCTCGACCTGCCGGGCGGTCGCCGCCTCGGCGGTGTCGGCGCCGAGCGCGGTCAGGCCGGTGCCGACCAGGGCCGTGACGGCCGCCAGCGGCAGCAGGACGCGCAGCGGACGGTGTCTGCGCGGATGTGCGTGCGGGTGCGGGTGCTTCATGGGGGTTGGCCTCCTGGGAGGGCGGGGGGGGTTCCGCCTCTCAGTCGCCGCTGTGCGCACGGGAGTTGCCGCCCCCGGGGACGGTTTCCGGCTTGCGGAAGGCCCGCAGGGTGAAGACGGGCTCGGGGCGGGGACGGTCCTGGTCGGGCAGGGCGCTGAGCCGGGCCGCGAACTCCTCGGCCCGCGGGTCGCCGGGCGGCAGTGTCATGAACCAGCCGCGGCGCAGGTCGGCGATGGCCCGGCGGGGGCTGCGGCCCTGGCCCCGGCCGGGGAACCGGGCCTCGCCCGCCGGGACCAGGCCGGCCGCGCGGGCCCGGGACTCGACCGCCGCGGAGCTGTCGTGGACCTCGGTCGGCGGGCGGGTGGCGAGGACGGCGTCGATGTCACTGCCCACGTTGTGGGCGGCCCCCTTGTCGACCGTCGTGACGTACACCCCGCCGGGCGCGAGCACCCGCGCGCACTCGCCGACGATGGTCCGCACGCCGTCGGCGGAGCCGGCCAGGTGCAGCAGCCAGACGCTGGTGACGGCGACGAACGGATGTGCCCGGAAGGGCAGCCGGCGGCTGTCCGCCAGCGCGACCGCGCCGGGCAGGCGGGCGGCGGCGTGCCGGGCCATGGCGGCGGTGAGGTCGACGCCGGTCACCCGCAGGTCGGCGCGCGCGGCGGCGAGGCGGCGGGTGACGATGCCGGTCCCGCAGCCCACGTCGAGCAGGCGGCCGGCGGACGGGGGAACGAGGCTCAGTACGGCTTCGGCGGCCGCGGCGGCCCGGGGTTCGCCGCCGCGCAGGGCGTCGTACCGGTCCGCTTCCTTCTCGTAGTCCAGCACACGGTTCAGTGTGCCCCGTGCCGCGCGGACAGATCCTCCACCCGGTGGGCCAGCTCGAAGTCCTTCTCGGTGACGGCGCCGCCCGCGCTGTGGGTGTGCACGCTCAGCGACACCGTGTCGTGTCCGAGGGTCAGGTCCGAGTGGTGGTCGAGCCGTTCCTGGACCTGGGCGATGTGCACGACCATCGCCGTCGCCGCGAAGTGCGAGTCGAGGCGGTAGGAACGGGTGAGGCGGTCGCCGTCGAGCGACCAGGCCGGCAGGGCGGCCAGCCGGGCCTCGATCTCGCGCGGTGACAGCGGCGCTAACGGCACGGGGCATCCTCCGGTCGTACGGCCGTACGACCCTGCGGTCGTGCGGCGGCGGGCGGGCGGGCGGGTTCCGCGTTCAGCCTGCCACAGCGGCGCGGGACCGTCCGTCGGTCACCACTCCCGGCATGACGCTCCCGGCGCGGGACGTGACACACTGCGGGTCCTGATCGGTGTGTCGGAAGGGCGTGGCGTGAGTGACCGGCGGGCCGCACCCACGGTGGGCCAGGTGGTGCTGGGCAAGCGGCTGCAAGAGCTGCGCGAGGCGTCCGGCCTCGGCCGCGAGGACGCCGCGAAGGTGCTGCGGGTCGCCCCGGCCACCGTCCGGCGCATGGAGACGGCCGAGGTCGCGCTGAAGATCCCGTACGTGCAGGTGCTGCTCGGCGCCTACGGGGTGCCCGAGGACGAGGTGACGGCGTTCGTCACCCTCGCGGAGGAGGCGAACCGGCCCGGCTGGTGGCAGCGGTACAGCGACGTGCTGCCGGACTGGTTCAGCCTGTACGTGAGCCTGGAGGGCGCCGCCCGGATCATCCGCTCCTACGAGCCGCACTTCGTGCCGGGGCTGCTCCAGACGGAGGCGTACGCGCGAGCCGTGCTGGCGGCCGGGACGGTCGGCGTCGCCGGCCGGGAGCCGGTCGACCGGCATGTGGCGCTGCGGATGGAGCGGCAGCGGCTGCTGGACCGTCCGCAGCCGCCGCACCTGTGGGTGGTGATGGACGAGACGGTGCTGCGGCGCCCGGTGAGCGAGGACGGCGGCGTGATGCGCGAGCAGATCGACAAGCTGCTGGAGTTCGGCGCGCGGGAGCGGGTCACGCTCCAGGTCGCCGAGTTCGCGACCGGTCCGCACCCGGGGACGTACGCGCCGTTCACGCTGTTCCGCTTCGCCGAGCGGGAGCTGCCGGACCTGGTGTTCACCGAGTATCTGACCGGCGCCCTGTATCTCGACTCCCGCGCCGAGGTCTCCGCCCACCTGGAGGTCCTCGACCACATGACGGCGCTGGCCGCCTCCGCGCAGCGCACCGAGCACATCCTGCGCGAGTGCCGCGAAGGCTACTGACCCGCTCCCGCTCCTGTTCCGTTCCGCTCCTGACCCGTCCCGCTCCTGACCTGTGGGGCCGTCGGCGCACCCGTACGGCCGTCGCGGAACCCGTACGGCCGTCGTGGGCGGGTGCGCCCCCTTGCCCGCCCCTAGGTTCGAGGGGACCAGGCCAGCGAGGGAGCACATGTGACGGAGACTCGGACACCGCCCGCCGAGCCGGGAGCGGCACTGCTGCGCGCGGGGCGGTTCTTCCGGCCCGGGACGGCCGCGCCCGACCTGCACAGCATCGGGCTGGCCGGCGGCCGGGAGGCGGACGCCTTCTACCGGGACCGCTGGAGCCACGACAAGGTCGTCACCTCCACGCACGGCGTGAACTGCACGGGGTCCTGCCGCTGGAACGTGTTCGTCAAGGACGGCATCATCACCTGGGAGACCCAGGCGACGGACTATCCGTCGGTCGGCCCGGACCGCCCCGAGTACGAGCCGCGCGGCTGCCCCCGGGGCGCCGCCTTCTCCTGGTACACGTACTCCCCCACCCGGGTGCGCCACCCGTATGTGCGCGGCGTGCTCCTGGAGATGTACCGGGAGGCCAAGGCGCGGCTGACGGACCCGGTGCTGGCCTGGGCGGACATCCAGGGCGATCCGGAGCGGCGGCGCCGCTACCAGCGGGCCCGGGGCAAGGGCGGGCTGGTGCGGGCGGACTGGGACGAGATGCTGGAGCTGGTCGCCGCCGCCCATGTGCACACCATCGCGACGCGGGGGCCGGACCGGATCGCCGGGTTCTCCCCGATCCCGGCGATGTCGATCGTGTCGCACGCGGCGGGCGCCCGCTTCCACTCGCTCATCGGCGCCCCGATGCTGTCGTTCTACGACTGGTACGCCGACCTGCCGGTGGCCTCCCCGCAGGTGTTCGGCGACCAGACGGACGTGCCCGAGTCGGGCGACTGGTGGGACGCCGCCTATCTGATCATGTGGGGCACGAACATCCCGGTGACCCGCACCCCGGACGCGCACTGGATGGCGGAGGCCCGCTACCGGGGCCAGAAGGTCGTCGTCGTGGCGCCCGACTACGCCGACAACGCCAAGTTCGCCGACCAGTGGCTGCATCCGCACCCGGGGACGGACGCCGCGCTGGCGCTGGCCATGGGGCATGTGGTCCTCAAGGAGTTCTTCGTCGACCGGGAGACCCCGTTCTTCTCGGACTACGTGCGGCGCTTCACCGACCTGCCGTTCCTGGTGACGCTGACCGAGCGGGACGGCGCCCACGTCCCGGCGAAGTTCCTGCGCGCCGCCGACCTCGGACAGCAGGGCGAGGACGCGCGCTGGAAGACGGTCGTGCTGGACGGGGCGACCGGGCGCGCGGTGGTCCCGAACGGCTCGCTCGGCTTCCGCTGGAACGAGGCCGGCCAGGGTCACTGGAACCTCGACCTGGGTGACGTGCGCCCGGTCCTGACCCTGCACGGGCACGAGTCGGCGACCGGCGTGCCGGTGCTGCTGCCGCGCTTCGACACCGAGGGCGGGGAGCACGGGCAGGGGCGCGGCGAGGTGCTGCGGCGCGGGGTGCCCGCCACCCGGCTGGGCGGCCCGGACGGCCCGCTGGTGACGACCGTCTTCGACCTGCTGCTCGCCCAGTACGGCGTCGCCCGCCCCGGCGTCCCGGGCGACTGGCCCGCCTCCTACGAGGACGCGGCCGCCCCCGGCACCCCGGCCTGGCAGGAGACGCACACCTCCGTTCCGGCGGCGGCCTGTGTGAAGATCGCCCGCGAGTTCGCGCGGACCGCCGAGCGGTCCGAGGGCCGCTGCATGATCCTGATGGGCGCCGGCACCAACCACTGGTTCCACTCCGAGACGATCTACCGCACCTTCCTCGCGCTGCTCCAGCTCACCGGCTGCCAGGGCCGCAACGGCGGCGGCTGGGCGCACTACGTCGGCCAGGAGAAGTGCCGCCCGCTGACCGGCTGGGCCTCGCTGGCCGGCGCCCTGGACTGGTCGCGGCCGCCCCGGCAGATGATCGGTACCGCGTTCTGGTTCCTCCACACCGACCAGTGGCGCTACGACCGGTTCGGCGCCGACGTGCTGGCCTCGCCGCTGGGCGAGGGCCGGTTCGAGGGGATGACCGCCGCGGACTGCCTGGCCCAGTCGGCGCGCGCGGGGTGGATGCCGTCGTACCCGACGTTCGACCGCAACCCCCTGGAGCTGGGCGAGGCGTTCGGCGACCCGGTCGCCCGGGCGGTGGCCGAACTGCGCGCCGGAACGCTGAGGTTCGCGTGCGAGGACCCGGACGCGCCGGAGAACTGGCCGCGGATCGTGACGCTGTGGCGGGCCAACCTGCTGGGGTCGTCGGCGAAGGGCGCCGAGTACTTCACCAAGCACCTGCTCGGCACCCACTCCTCGCTGCGCGCCGAGGAGGCCGCGCCCGGGCAGCGCCCCAGGGACGTGGTCTGGCACGACGAGGCGCCCGAGGGCAAGCTCGACCTGCTGCTGTCGCTGGACTTCCGGCACACCTCCTCCACCCTCCTCTCCGACGTCGTGCTGCCGGCCGCGACCTGGTACGAGAAGCACGACCTGTCCAGCACGGACATGCACCCCTACGTGCACGCCTTCTCCCCGGCGGTGGACCCGCCCTGGCAGGCGCGCACCGACTTCGACACCTTCAAGGCGCTGGCGGAGAAGCTGAGCGAGCTGGCCGTCGGCCACCTGGGCGTCCGCAAGGACCTGGTGGCCTCCGCGCTCCAGCACGACACCCCGGGCGAGCTGGCCCAGCCCGGCGGGGTGGTACGGGACTGGCGGCGCGGTGAGTGCGAGCCGGAGCCCGGCCGGACGATGCCCGCGCTGACCGTGGTCGAGCGGGACTACCCGGCACTCGGCGCGAAGTTCGCGGCGCTCGGACCGCTCGTCGAGGCCAAGGGGCTGCCCGCCAAGGGCATCGCGCTGCGGCCCGACGAGGAGGTGGAGGTGTTGCGGGAGCGGAACGGCACCGTACGCGGCGGCCCGGCCGACGGGCGCCCCGCGCTGGACACCGCGGTGAAGGCGGCCGACACGGTCCTCGCGCTGTCCGGCACCACCAACGGCCGCCTCGCCGTGCAGGGTTTCCGCACCCTGGAGGCGAGGACCGGGCAGGCGATGGCCCACCTGGCCACCGAGCACGAGGGCAGGCGCGTCACCTACGCGGACACCCAGTCGGCGCCGGTGCCGGTGATCACCTCGCCGGAGTGGTCGGGCAGCGAGACCGGCGGGCGCCGCTACACGGCGTTCACGCAGAACACCGAGCACCTCAAGCCCTGGCACACCCTCACCGGGCGGCAGCACTTCTTCCTCGACCACGACTGGATCCACGAGGTGGGCGAGGCGCTGCCGGTGTACCGGCCGCCGCTCGACATGCACCGGCTCTTCGGCGAACCGCAGCTCGGACCGGACGGCACCCGCGAGGTGACGGTCCGGTACCTCACCCCGCACAACAAGTGGTCCATCCACTCCGAGTACCAGGACAACCTGTTCATGCTCTCCCTCTCCCGGGGCGGGCAGAGCATCTGGATGTCCCCGCGGGACGCCGACGCGATCGGGGTGGCGGACGACGACTGGATCGAGGCGGTCAACCGCAACGGCGTGGTGGTGGCCCGCGCGATCGTCTCGCACCGCATGCCGCCGGGCACGGTGTACATGCACCATGCCCAGGAACGCACGGTCAACGTGCCGCTCACCGAGACCACCGGCAGGCGCGGCGGCACCCACAACTCGCTGACCCGCCTGCTGCTCAAACCCAGCCATCTGATCGGCGGTTACGCCCAGCTCTCCTGGGCGTTCAACTACCTCGGTCCGACGGGCAACCAGCGCGACGAGGTGACGGTCGTCCGCCGCCGCGGCCAGGAGGTCGAGTACTGATGCGCCCGATGGCCCAGATCGCGATGGTCATGAACCTCGACAAGTGCATCGGCTGCCACACCTGCTCGGTGACCTGCAAGCAGGCGTGGACCAACCGCCGGGGCATGGAGTACGTCTGGTTCAACAACGTGGAGACCCGCCCCGGCCAGGGCTATCCCCGGCGCTACGAGGACCAGGAGAGGTGGCGGGGCGGCTGGGAGCTGAACCGGCGCGGCGCGCTGAAGCTGAAGGCGGGCGGCCGGCTCAAGAAGCTCGCCGGGATCTTCTCCAACCCGAAGCTTCCGGAGATCAAGGACTACTACGAGCCCTGGACGTACGACTACAAGAACCTGACCGACGCCCCGCTCGGCACCGACTATCCGGTGGCGCGGCCGATCTCGCAGCTCGACGGCAAGCCGATGAAGATCGCCTGGTCGTCGAACTGGGACGACAACCTGGGCGGCGCCCCCGCGTACGGCGACCTCGACCCGATGGTGGAGCGCACCCGGCGGGTGGCGAGCGAGAAGGTGAGGTTCGCCTACGAGCAGACGTTCATGTTCTACCTGCCGCGCATCTGCGAGCACTGCCTCAACCCCTCGTGCGTGGCGTCCTGCCCGTCGGGGGCGATGTACAAGCGCTCCGAGGACGGCATCGTCCTGGTCGACCAGGACCGCTGCCGGGGCTGGCGGATGTGCGTGACCGGGTGCCCGTACAAGAAGGTGTACTTCAACCACCGCACCGGCAAGGCGGAGAAGTGCACCTTCTGCTATCCGCGCATCGAGGCGGGCCAGCCCACGGTCTGCTCGGAGACCTGCGTGGGGCGGCTGCGCTACCTCGGGGTGGTGCTGTACGACGCCGACAAGGTGACGGCCGCCGCCGAGACGCCGGACGAACACGACCTCTACGAGGCCCAGTTGGGCGTGTTCCTCGACCCGGAGGATGCCGGGGTGCGGCGGGCCGCGGCGGCGGCCGGCATCCCGCACGACTGGCTGGAGGCGGCCCGCCGCTCCCCCGTGCACGCGCTGGTGAGCAGGTACCGGGTGGCGCTGCCGCTGCATCCGGAGTACCGGACGATGCCGATGGTCTGGTACATCCCGCCGCTGTCGCCGGTGGTGGACGCGCTCGCGGAGACCGGGCACGACGGCGAGGACGCGGGGAACCTGTTCGGCGCGATCGACACGCTGCGCATTCCGCTGGAGTACCTGGCGGAGCTGTTCACCGCCGGTGACACCGGTCCGGTGCGGGCGTCCCTGGAGAAGCTGGCCGCGATGCGCTCGCACATGCGGGCGGTCAACCTCGGTGAGGAGCCCGGCCCCGAGGTCGCGGCCGCCGCGGGCATGACGGCCGGCGAGATCGAGGAGATGTACCGGCTGCTGGCGATCGCCAAGTACGAGGAGCGGTACGTGATCCCGACGGCGGCCGTCGGTGACGCGCACCGGCTGGAGGCCTCGGCGCTGCCGGACACCTGCAGCCTGGACACCGACGGCGGGCCCGGCATGGGCGGCGACGGGCCGTTCGGCCAGGACTCGGGACGCCGACGGCTGCCGCTGGTGCCGGTGGAGAACTTCCACATCCTTCGCCGCCGGCAGACCGCCGACGACGAGGCCGACACGGCCGACGAGAGGGAGGTCTGATGCCCGGCTTCGAGGTGCTCTACCAGGCGGCGGCGCTCTGCCTGACCTATCCGGACGAGGAGTTCCGGGCCCGGCTGCCGCTGCTGCGCGAGGCGGCCCCGCAACTGCGCGTCTTCACCGACCACGCGGCCTCCACCGGGCAGGCCGAACTGGAGGCGCACTATGTGGAGGTCTTCGACTTCAAGAACCGGCACAGTCTCTACCTGAGCTGGTGGAGCGACGGCGACACCCGGCGGCGCGGCATGTCCCTGGTCCGGTTCAAGGAGCTGTACCGCGTCCACGGCCTGGAGTTCACCGGCGAGGAACTGCCCGACTTCCTGCCCGCGGTGCTGGAGTTCACCTCCCGCACCGGCGACCTGGGGCTGCTCGTCGAGCACCGCGACGCCCTGGACCAGCTCCGCGCCCGGCTCGGGACCGCCGGGACGCCGTACGCGTGCGTCCTGGACGCGGTCTGCGCCACCCTGCCGCCCGCACCCGCCGGAGCCCGCCGGTGACCCTTCTCCTGTGGGGCGTGCTGCCCTACGCCGCCTTCGTCTCCCTCGTCGCCGGGCTGGTCTGGCGCCACCGCTACGACCGGTTCGGCTGGACCACCCGCTCCTCGCAGATCTACGAGTCGAAGCTGCTGAACATCGCCTCGCCCGTCTTCCACTACGGCATCCTCTTCGTCCTGATCGGCCACCTGATCGGGCTGTTCGTGCCGGAGTCGTGGACCGACGCGGTCGGCGTCGACGAACGCGCCTACCACCTCTTCTCGCTGTTCGGCGGCACGGCCGCCGGGGTGCTCACGGTCGCCGGGATCGGCCTGCTGGTCTACCGGCGGCGCACCAACGCCCCCGTCTTCCGCGCGACGACCGGCAACGACAAGTTCATGTACGTCTTCCTGCTCGCCTCGATCGTCCTGGGCATGGCCGCCAAGCTCACCCACTCCTCCGGCACCGGCTTCGACTACCGGCACAGCATCGCGCCCTGGTCGCGGAGCCTGTTCCGGCTCGACCCGGAGGTGGGGCTGATGGGGGGCGTGCCGGTGCTGTACCAGGTGCACGCGGTGGTCGGCATGGTGCTGATCGCGCTGGTGCCGTACACCCGGCTGGTGCACATGTTCAGCGCGCCGGTGCAGTACCTGTTCCGGCCGTACGTCGTCTACCGCTCGCGCGACCCCCGGCAGCTCGGGCCGCGCGCGGACCGGCCGGGGTGGGAGCGGGCCGAACCGTAGGGCGCGGGCCGCGGCCGCCGCGCGGGTGTCCGCCGGGGCGGTCCGCGCGGCGCCCGCGGCGGGTCAGGCGAGCTTCGCCGACAGCGTGATGGTCGTGCCGGTCAGGGCCTGGCTGACCGGGCAGTTCTTCTTGGCGTCCTCGGCGGCGGCGGTGAAGCCGTCGGCGTCCAGGCCCGCGACGGTGCCCTCCACGGTGAGGTGGATGCCGGTGATGCCCTCACCCGGCTGGAAGGTGACGTCGGCGGAGGTCACGAGTTTGGTGGGCGGGGTGCCGGCCTTCGCCAGGCCGTTGGAGAGCGCCATGGAGAAGCAACTGGAGTGGGCGGCGGCGATCAGCTCCTCGGGGCTGGTCTTCCCGTTCGCCTGCTCGGCGCGGGACGGCCAGGACACCGGCTGCTCGCCGATGCCCGACGAGTCGAAGGTGACGACGCCGTTGCCTTGGAGCAGGTCGCCTTCCCAGACGGTGTGTGCGGAGCGCGTGGTTGCCACGACGATTCCTTTCGGGTGCCGGGGTTGGTGCCCCGGCTTGCTCGGTGTGAGTCGTGCGGGTCGGTTCGGGTTTCCCGGACCCATCCGATCACACTCCGGGGCAGCCCACGCGGAACAGCGGCCAGCGGCCACCCGTTCCGGCGGCGACGGTGGACGGGACCCGGCGCCGCGGTGCTCCGCCTCAGGCGCTTTTGTCCGGTACGACCTCGTCGGCGACCGTGAACGGCACGCCCTCGTACACCTCGTGGCGGGGGTTCTCCAGCGGTACCTGGGGGCCGTTGGACTCCTGCAGCCAGCGGCGCAGCACCCGGTGGATCTGTTCGGCGCCGACGAGTTCCGCTCCTTCCGCGACCGGCGCGGACAGGGCGGCCGGGGAGAGCAGGAACGCCTTCGACTGGGCGCCGCCGAGGCCGCCGTGCGAGCCGATCTGCTCCTCGAAGGCGAGGACCTCGCCGTCGGCCGGGTCGAGGGAGGAGTTGACCATGATGTCGGCGGTGTGCGGGAAGGAGTGGGTGCGGCGCACGGCGTCGGCGGCGCCGGGCCCGAAGACGGCGAGCGGGCCGGGGTTCTCGGCCAGGCGGTCCAGGGGTATCTCCGCGCCGCGCGCGCCCAGCACCAGCCCGTCGTGCTCGTCGTCGGCGTGCTTCTCGCTGCGCACCAGCAGGAAGCCGACGCCGGGGTGGTTGGCGAGGGTGGTGAGCAGCGCGGGGTGGCGGGCGTCGATCTCCTCGCGGCTCATCCGGTGGCCGACGTCGGGGAAGGAGATCAGGCCGAGGTTGCCGGAGGCCAGCACGATCGGTTCGGCGCCGGGCTCGGGGCGGTACTGCCCGGCGCTCTCCTCGACCGGGCGGCGCAGGGCCGCGCGGACGGTGTTGCGGGCCTCGGCGCCGCTGTGGGTGCGCTGCGCGCGGCGCGGCACGGCCAGTCCGCAGCCGGCCCGGACCAGGTCGGCGAGGGTGAGGCCGTAGCGGGCGCGGAAGGTTTCACCGGGGCTCTGGCCGTGGTCGGAGAGCACGACGATCCGGTACTGGCGGGGGGCGTGCTCGGCGGCCTTCTCGATCAGGGCGAGGGAGCGGTCCAGGCGCTGGAGGACCTTGCCCGCGTCCCGGCCGAGCGGCCCGGAGTGGTGTGCGACCTCGTCGTAGGCCACGAGGTCGGCGTAGACGGCGGTGCGTCCGGCGAGCATGTCGCCCACCACGGCGGCGACCACGACGTCCCGTTCCACGACGGTGGCGAAGGCCCGCACCAGCGGGTAGAGGCCGCCGCGGGAGACGCGGGGGCGGTGCTTGCGGGAGCGGGCGGACTGGCCGATCTCCCGGCCGACCTCGGCGACGAAGGACAGGGCGGTGCGGACCGCGTTGGCCGGGTCGCAGAAGTAGGCGAAGTACCCGGAGCGGGACCGGGTCTCCCGGCTGCGCCGGCGGGCGGCGATGGACAGGACCAGGGCCTGTTCGTCGGCGCCGCCGCCGAACAGATTGCCGCGGCTGGCCCCGTCCGCGGTGAGCAGCCCGCCGTCGCCGGTGTACTCCACCGCCCGGCGCTCCAGTTCGGCGGCGCTGGTCGGCCGGTTGCAGACCATGACCTCCCCGCGCTCCTTCTCGTACCAGCGGAAGGCGGGGATGTCGTAGTTGCTGCCGTGCAGGATGCCGAGCTGGCTGGCGCCGGTCTGGCTGGACCAGTCGGTGCGCCAGGGGGTCAGCCGGTGGGTGCCGGGCCGGCCGGCGGCGCCGTCCAGCCAGCGGGCGACGGTGGGCATCAGGCCCTGGGCGACGGCGGCGGTGAGCACGTCGTGGCCGACGCCGTCCAACTGCAGGAAGACGGTGCCGGGTCCGGACGGGCAGGCCGGTCCCGATCTGCGGCGGCGGTCGGCGAGGCGGTAGAGGCGGCGCCGGTAGGCGTCGTCGTCGCGTACCGCGAGGGCGGCGCCGGTGGCGGAGGCCACGGCGGACATCACGGCGGCGACCACGACCGCGGTCTCGGGGGCGGCGGCGCCGTGCGGCTCGGGGTTGAGCCGGAGGGCGACGAGCAGCAGTCCGCCGTTGAGGAAGAACACGAGCAGTCCGAGGACGAGCGCGGGCACCAGCAGCAGCAGGCGGACCAGCAGCGGCCAGACCAGCGCGGACAGCAGGCCGAAGACGCCGGCGCCGAAGGCTGCGGTGGCGGCGATGTCGGTGGCGCTGTCCCCGTCGGTCGACTGGAGCTGGAAGTCCGGCAGGAGGCCGGCGAGCACGAGCATGGTGACGGTGGACACCGCCCACACCGCGACGCTCCGGCCGATCTGACTGGCGATCCGCCGCCAGCGCCCTGCGTCCACTTCGCCCACACCTCACGTTCCGGCCCGCCCTGTGCGCGGGTCCCCTCACCCTGCCACAACGCCCGGGGAGCACTTCCCCGGGCCCTTGAGCAGCGGGAGGCCGCTCCGGGCGCGGCCGCGCTCAGCGGCCGTCGTAGCCCGCCGTGGGCATCGAGAGGCGGCGGTGCACGCACGCCTTCATCTCGGCGTCGTAGGCCGGCTCCGCGTGGCCGGCCGTCTCGACCCGGACCCCGCGCCGCGCGCACTCCGCGGTGAACTCCTCCACGGAGGCGAGCGCGCTCAGCAGCACCCGGTGGCTGGGGGCCACGAACACGTCGCTGCCCGGCCGGACGCCGTCCCACAGCACGTCGTGGTCCGGCCGTAATCCGCTGACCAGCAGTTCCCGGGTCACCACATAGCCGTGTTCGGCGGCCCACCGCGCGCACATCGCGTGCTGGCTGCGGGAGTCCACCAGGAAGGGATCGGAGTCCAGCTCCTCCAGCGGCGTCAGACTCGCGATCGCCGTCACCCGTACCGGTCCCATGGCGTCCCCCTCACCTCCGGTTTTCGTCGCCGACCCTACTCCTGCACGTAGTCTTCGGGGAGTCGCGCGAAGGAGGCGAAGAGGTGCCGGCGGAGGTCACCTGGTGGGGTCATGCCACCTGCACGGTCGAGGATTCGAACATACGTGTGCTCACCGATCCCTTGTTCGCGCGTCGGTTCGCGCATCTGCGCCGCCGACGCGGCGCCCCGCCGCCGCCCGACGCCTGGCGGGCGGACGTGGCGCTCGTCTCCCATCTGCACGCCGACCACCTGCACCTGCCGTCCCTGGCGCGACTCGCGCCGGGCACGCCCCTGTTCGTGCCCCGGGGCGCACCACGGGCGGTACCGGGGCTGCGCCGGCTGGCGCACCTGGACCTGACCGAGGTGGCGGCCGGCGACGAACGGCAGGTCGGGGCGGTGCGGATCCGGGTGGTGCCGGCCCTGCACGACGGGCGGCGGCTGCCGCTCGGCCCGCAGCGCTGCCCCGCCCTCGGCTATGTGATCGAGGGCGAGGCCCGGACGTACTTCGCCGGGGACACCGCGCTCTTCGACGACATGGCGAAGGAGGTCGGGCCGGTCGACGCGGCGCTGCTGCCGGTCGGCGGCTGGGGGCCGCACCTCGGTGAGGGGCACATGGACCCGGGCCGGGCGGCCCGGGCCCTGGCCCTGCTGGCGCCGCGCACCGCCGTACCGGTGCACTACGGCACGTACTGGCCGTACGGGATGGACGCCGTGCGCCCCCACGAATTCCACGCCCCCGGTGAGGAGTTCGCGCGCCTTGCCGCGCTGCACGCGCCGGAGGTGACGGTGCACGCGCTCCGGCACGGGGAGAGCGCGCGTCTGGAGGCCGCCCGGTGACGTGGCTCGCATCCGCCCCCGCGACCTGGCTCGCGGCCGTCCCCACGGTCCTCCCGGCCGCGGCGACCCAGCAGGCGCTGGGCTATCCGTCGCTGTTCCTGCTGGTGCTGATCGGGGCACTGGTCCCGGTGGTGCCGACCGGGGTGCTGGTCAGTTCGGCCGCCGTGGTGGCCTTCCACCAGACGGCGATGTCGCTGGGGTTCGTGTTCCTGACGGCGTCGCTCGCGGCCTTCCTCGGGGACGTCGCCCTGTACTGGCTGGGGCGGCGCGGGATGACGTCGAAGAACGGGTCGCGCTGGCTGGAGGCGATCCGCTCGCGCGCCCCCGAGGACCGGCTGGAGCAGGCGCAGGGGAAGCTGGCCGAGCACGGTGTCGCGGTGCTGGTGCTGTCCCGGCTGGTGCCGGCGGGCCGGATACCGGTGATGCTGGCCTGTCTGCTGGCCGAGTGGCCGCTGCGCCGCTTCGTCCGCGGCAACCTGCCGGCCTGCCTGGCCTGGACGCTGACGTACCAGCTCATCGGGATCATGGGCGGCTCGCTCTTCCCGGAGCCGTGGCAGGGCGTGGCCGCGGCGATCGCGCTGACGGTGCTGGTCAGCGCGGCGCCGAGCGTGTGGAAGCGGGTGTGGCGGCCGCAGAAGGCGTGAACCGTACGGGGTCCGCCGGTCAGTCCAGGGTCCGTGAGGCCCCCACCGGCAGGTCCCACAGGTCCTCGCGGGGCAGGCCCGCCCGCCGCCAGGCGGCGCGGACCCGGGTGAGGGGTTCGAGGACCGGTTCGGCGGACAGCACGAAGGTGCCCCAGTGCATGGGCGCCATCCGGCGCGCCCCGAGGTCCTGGCAGGCGCGGACCGCCTCCTCCGGGTCGCAGTGGACGTCGCTCAGCCACCAGCGCGGGTCGTAGGCGCCGATGGGGAGCAGCGCGAGGTCGATGCCGGGGTAGCGGCGGCCTATCCGGGCGAACCAGTGGCCGTAGCCGGTGTCGCCGGCGAAGTAGACCCGCTGCCCGTCGGGGTCGGTGAGGACCCAGCCGCCCCACAGGGTGCGGCAGGTGTCGGTGAGGCTGCGCTTGGACCAGTGGTGCGCCGGTACGAAGTCGAAGCGGACGCCTTCCAGCCGCGCCGCCTCCCACCAGTCCAGCTCGGTGACCCGGGTGAACTTGCGGCGGCGAAACCAGCGGCCGAGCCCGGCCGGCACGAACACCGGGGTGTCGCGGGGCAGTCGGCGCAGCGTCGGCGCGTCCAGGTGGTCGTAGTGGTTGTGGCTGATGACGACCGCGTCGACGGGCGGCAGTTCGTCCCAGGGGACGCCGACGGGGGTGACGCGGGCCGGGGTGCCGATGATGCGGCGGGACCACACCGGGTCGGTGAGCACGGTGAGGCCGCCGACGCGCACCACCCAACTGGCGTGCCCGGCCCAGGTGACGGCGACCGTGCGGGTGTCCACGCGGGGCGGCGGGCCCGGCGCGAACGGCAGCCGGGGGATGTCGGCGAGCCCTTCGGGGCCGGGCCTGATCGCGCCCTCCCGGGCGAACCGGGCGGTGGCCTTCAGACCGGGCAGCGGCGCGGTCAGCCGGTCGTGGAAGGTGCGCGGCCACACCCGGCGCTCGGCCAGCGGGCGGGGCTCGGCGAGCGGCGGGAAGGGCGCCCCGGGGGACGGAGCCGCCGGGACCCGCGCGTTCTCGGCGGGCGCGCCGGTGGCCGGCTCGGACTGCTGCGTCATCGGGGAGACTCCCCTCGCTGGGCATCACGGAGTTCGTCGAGCACCGACTGCAGGGCGTCGGCCGCGGCGGTCAGCAGGGAGCCGGTGGACAGGCGCACGCGCGGTGCCGCGAGGTCGTCGCCGAAGCGGTGGCCGCCGGGGGCGGGCAGGCCCAGGCGCGCGGTCAGGTACTCCTCCAGTTCCTGGGCGTCGCCGACGCCCCGCGCGGCGAGCGCGTCGCGCAGCGGACCGAGGTCGGCGTACAGGTGGCGGCCCGCGCGCGGGGGCAGGGCCAGCGCGCCCGCGCCGACGACGGCGGCGTGCACCTCGGCGGCCACCCGCGCGTGGAGGCGTACGACGGCCGCGCGGTGGGCCAGGAGCGGGGCGGGTTCGGTCAGGGCGTACGCGGCGGCGGCCGTCACCGGGGCGGCGACGCGGGCGCCGAGCGCGGTGAGCACGTCGAGCACGCGCGCGTGGAGGGTGTCCGCGGCGGCCGTCGCGGGGAAGCGGGCGACGGCGGCCGGCCAGCAGGCCGGGAGGTGCGCGCCGGCCAGGTCGGTGACGACGCTGACGTGCTCGGGCAGCATCTCGGCGGGGCCGATCAGCACGCTCTCGCGCGGGTCGTGGACGGTGTCCCGCCAGGTCTCGTCGCTGACGAGGTGCAGGCCCACGCGGGCGGCGGCCTCCACGGTCTCGTAGAGAAGTTCGGGCGGGGCGACGGTGGCGGTGGGGTCGTCGGCGACCGAGAGCACCAGCAGGCGCGGGTCACCGCCCTCGGCGCGGACCCGGCGGACGGTCTCCAGGAGGGCGTACGGATCGGGCACGCCGCCGCAGTCGGCGGGGGTGGGCACGTGGAAGACGCGTCTGCCCAGCAGCCGCGCGTACGGCGCCCACCAGGCGACGCAGGGGCGCGGGACGAGGACGTCACCGCCGAGCGCGGCGGTCAGCGCGAGCAGCAGCGGGGGCGTGCCGGGGGCGGCGGCCACCCGGCTGGGCTCGGTGGGCAGGCCGCGCCGCTCCCAGTAGCCGCAGGCCGCGTCGAGCAGGGCGGGGGCGCCGCCGACGGGGTCCTCGTCGGCGCGGTCCGCGGCGGCGGCGAGCACGGCGCTGAGTTCCGGGGGGACGGGTAGGCCGTCACCGGGGAGCCCGGGCCCGTAGCGGACCGGTCCGTGGCCTTCGAGGGGCGTCCGCCGCATCCGTACCTCCGCGCTGTCCGTGGTCCCGTGCCGCCCGCCCGGCTTCACCGGTCGTGCTCTGCGTACCCAGCGCACGGCCCCGTCATGGCCCCCGCGGGGGATCACGTCGGTCACGGCGGCCGGGACGGGGACGGCGGGCATCGGGCGGGGCGCCGCGCCTCAGCGGTCCCCGGCGCCGTCGCGCAGGCGCAGCCGCAGGCGGTGGCCCGCCGCGCCGAACGAGCCCGCGATCAGGAGACCGCCGGCGACCAGGGCGGGCACGGAGTCGGTGAAGGTGCCGCCCTGGCCCGCGTGCACCCCGTGGGCGGCCGGCGGCCGCTCGCAGGGCTCGCCGTGCGGCACCGGTTCGGGGCAGGGCGGCCGGCTGGTGCAGGGGCCGGCCGGGCGGTCCGGCTCCGGGCAGGGCGGCTCAGGGGTGCAGTGGCCGCCCGGCCGCGCGGGTTCGGGGCAGCGTTTGCCGCCACCCGCCTCGGTCACCGTGATCGTCGCGCTCCAGGGCCGGCCCTCGCCGCCGGGCGCACCGGGGCAGTCGCCGTCGACGGTCCAGGCGGCGTCGGGGCCCACGGCGTCCGGGTCCTCCTCGAAGCTCTCCGCCGAGGCGATCCGGGCGGTGCCGCGATAGGCGGGGCCGGCCGCCCGGTCGTCGCCGCCGGGGACCTTGCGCAGTTCGACGGCGCCGTCCTCGAACGCCTGCGAGACGGCTTCGAGGGCGCCCGGCGCGGGACGGCCCCCGGCCGGGCAGGAGACGGAGACGGTGACGGTGGCCCCCGGGGCGACGGTGGCGGGACTCACCTCGGCGGCCGGCTGCCCGTGGGCGGGGCGCTCCCGGGGGCCGGGCAACTTCCCGGGGGCGGGGAACTCGTCGGCGCCGGAGAACTCCTCGGGAGCGGGCCGTTCCCCGGCGTCGGAGAACTCCTCGGGAGCGGGCCGCTCTCCGCCGTCGGGGAACTCCTCGGGGACGGCCGGCCCGGGTGGTTCCGGGGGTACGCCCGGTTCCGCGAAGCCGGGTGCGGCGCCCAGGCCCAGAACGGCACCGGCGAGCGCTACGGCGGACAGGGCACGGGTGGCACGGCGCACGGAACGGACGGGGCGGGCGGTGCGGCGCATGGGGCGGGCTCCTTCGGCCGGCGGCTGGGGCCGGGCACTCGCGGCCCCTCGGCCATCACAGCCCGCCCGGCGCCGCCGCGCGCGCGGCCCTGAGCCGTTCGGGGGACCGGCGCGCCCGGCCGGGTGACACGCCAGGTTTCGGCCCGCCGTCCCCCGGGTGCCTCAGCCCGCCGGGTCCCGCATGACCTGGGTGCGGACCCGGTCGCAGCTCCGGCTGATCAGGCGGGAGACGTGCATCTGGGAGATGCCGAGCCGCTCGGCGATGCGGCTCTGCGTCATGTCGTCGAAGAAGCGCATGTAGAGGATGGCGCGTTCGCGTTCCGGGAGGGCGGCCAGCCGGTCCCTGACGGCCTCCCGGTCCACGACGGTGTCCAGGGCCGGGTCGGGCGCGCCGAGCGCGTCGCCGAGCGAGTAACTGTCCTCGCTGCCGGGAAGCTCGGCGTCCAGGGAGAGGGCGGTGAAGCTCTCCAGTGCCTCCATGCCCGCCCGGACCTCCTCCTCGCTGAGGTCGGCGTGGGCGGCGATCTCGGCGACGCCGGGGCGGCCGGAGGTGGTCCGGGACAGTTCCTGTCCGGCCCGGCGGACCCGGTTGCGCAGTTCCTGGACCCGGCGCGGCACGTGCAGGGTCCACATGTGGTCGCGGAAGTGCCGCTTGATCTCCCCGGTGATGGTCGGCACGGCGTAGCTCTCGAAGGCGTGGCCGCGCGCGGGGTCGTACCGGTCGACGGCCTTGACCAGGCCGAGGGCGGCGACCTGGCGCAGGTCCTCGTAGCTCTCGCCGCGGCTGCGGAAACGTCCCGCGAGCCGTTCGGCCATGGGCAGCCACGCCTCGACGACCCGGTCCCGCAGGGCGTCGCGCCGCGGCCCGGGGGGCAGGGCGGCGAGTTCCCGGAAGGCGTCGGTGGTGTCGGGGGCGTCGTGGTGGACGTGGTTCGCGCTGACTGTGGTCGGCATGGGAGGCGCCACTCCTCGGAGTGCGGGGTCCTGCCGTCAGGCCGGCACGGCGGCTCGTCCGGGCGGCCGTGAACACGGCCGATGACCGGTGCGAGGCAGCCGGGGCCCGCGCCGCCTGGGAGACGGCGGGCCTCGGGGTGCGGCCGAAGGCGCTGGGCGGGCGCCGGTGTGACGGCACGGCCCGTGGGGGGTCGGGCGGTCACCGTGGGAGCGTGTCCGGGGTGCCGGACGGACGCGCCGCGTGCGGCCCGCCGCCGCTCCCACGGACAGTGCCTCCGGTCCGAAGCACTGTCTTACCGCCTGCCCCGCGAGGACCTCCGCAAACATCCGGGCGGGTTCTCCGGCGGGGCGCGGGGCACTCGTACCGCTGCCGCCGCCGGCACCACGCCGCACGACGCCCTTCGAGGCCCGGGAGGTCCGTACATGAGCGCCACCGTTTCCGACCACGTCCTGCAGCGACTGCGCGAGTGGGGGGTGGACCAGGTCTTCGGCTACCCCGGGGACGGCATCAACGGACTGCTCGCCGCCTGGGGCCGCGCCGACGACCAGCCGCGTTTCGTGCAGTCCCGGCACGAGGAGATGTCGGCCCTCCAGGCGGTCGGCTACGCCAAGTTCAGCGGCCGGCTCGGCGTCTGCGCGGCCACCTCGGGGCCCGGCGCGATCCATCTGCTCAACGGGCTCTACGACGCCAAGCTCGACCATGTGCCGGTGCTGGCGATCATCGGACAGACGCACCGCAGCGCGATGGGCGGCTCCTACCAGCAGGAGGTGGACCTGCACAGCCTGTTCAAGGACGTGGCCTCGGAGTTCCTGGAGACGGTGAACGTCCCCGAACAGCTCCCGAACGTGCTGGACCGCGCGATCCGCACCGCCTGTGCCCGCCGCTGCCCGACCGCGGTGATCATCCCGGGCGATGTGCAGGAGCTGGAGTACTCGGCGCCGACCCACGAGTTCAAGATGGTGCCCTCCAGCCTGGGCCGCGGTTCCTGGACGACCGTGCCGTCCGAGGAGTCGGTGCGGCGGGCCGCGGAGATCCTGAACTCCGGCGACAAGGTGGCGATCCTGGTCGGGCAGGGCGCGGCCGGCGCCCGCCCCGAGGTGGAGCGGCTCGCCGGGCTGCTCGGCGCGGGTGTGGCCAAGGCGCTGCTCGGCAAGGACGTCCTCAGCGACGAGCTGCCGTACGTCACCGGCTCCATCGGCCTGCTCGGCACCCGCCCCTCCTACGAGCTGATGCGGGACTGCGACACCCTGCTGACCATCGGTTCCTCCTTCCCGTACTCCCAGTTCCTGCCGGAGTACGGGAAGGCGCGGGCCGTGCAGATCGACGTCGACCCGCACATGGTGGGGCTGCGCTACCCGTACGAGGTGAATCTCGTCGGCGACGCGAAGGCCACCCTGGAGCGGCTGATCCCGCTGATCGAGGCGGGCCGCGGCCGCGAGTGGTACGACACGGTGTGCGACAACGTCCGGCACTGGCGGGACGTGCTGGAGCGGCGGGCGGCCGTGCCGGCCGACCCGGTCAACCCCGAGTACGTGACCCGGACGCTGGACGCGCTGCTGCCGGACAACGCCGTCGTGACCTCCGACTCGGGTTCCACGGCGAACTGGTACGCCCGGCACCTGACCATGCGGGACGGCATGCGCGGGTCGCTCTCCGGCACGCTGGCCACGATGGGCTGCGCGGTGCCGTACGCGATCGGCGCGAAGTTCGCCCACCCGGACCGGCCCGTCGTCGCCCTGGTCGGGGACGGCGCGATGCAGATGAACGGGTTGTCGGAGCTGATCACGGCGGCGAAGTACCGCGACCGGTGGGAGGACCCGCGGCTGGTGGTGGCGGTCTTCAACAACCAGGACCTCAACCAGGTCACCTGGGAGATGCGGGCCATGGAGGGTGCCCCGTCCTTCCTGCCCTCCCAGGAGCTGCCCGACGTCCGCTACGCCGACTTCGCCCGGTCGCTGGGGCTGACCGGGGTGCGGGTGGAGCAGCCGGAGGAGGTGGAGGCGGCCTGGCGGACCGCGCTGGCGGCCGACGGCCCCGCGGTGCTCGACTTCCGCACCGACCCGGCCGTGCCGCCGGTCCCGCCGCACGCCACCTGGGACCAGATCGAGGCGACGGCGACCGCGGTCCTGAAGGGCGACGCGGACCGGGCGGCGATGGTCCGGCAGGGCTTCAAGGCGAAGGTGCAGGAGTTCCTGCCGGGGCGGGAGAAGAAGTGACCCCGGATTCGGGCAGCACACGCCGGGTACGCGGTGGCCACCCCCGAAGGATGTGGAGGGGGAACACGCCGCGAGGAGGACACGACCCATGCGCATCGCATTTCTGACCGCCCCCGAAGGCGTCGAACAGGTCGAGCTGACCGAGCCCTGGCAGGCCGCGAAGGACGCGGGCCACGAGCCCGTGCTCGTGTCGACGCGGTCCGGCGAGATCCAGGCGTTCGACCACCTGGACAAGGCGGACACATTTCCCGTGGACGAGGTGGTCGGTGAGGTCTCGGCCGACTCGTTCGGCGGCCTGGTGCTGCCGGGCGGCGTCGCCAACCCGGACTTCCTGCGCACCGACGAGAAGGCGGTCGCCTTCGTACGGGAGTTCTTCACCCAGGGGCGCCCGGTGGCGGCGATCTGCCACGCCCCGTGGACGCTGATCGAGGCGGACGTCGTCCGGGGCCGGACGCTGACCTCGTGGCCGAGTCTGCGCACCGACATCCGCAACGCGGGCGGCACCTGGGTCGACGAGCGGGTGCAGGTCTGCGACCACGGCGCGAGCACGCTGGTCACCAGCCGTGAGCCGGACGACCTGAAGGCGTTCTGCGAGACCTTCCTCGCGAAGTTCGCGGAGTACGACAAGGCCGCGGGCTGAAACCCGGCCCGCACGACCGGTCGGCCCGTGCCGCGCCCAGGGGCCGGTCAGCCGCGGGCCCGTCAGGCGCGGGCCGGTCAGCCGCGGGCCCGTCAGGCGCGGGCCGGTCAGCCGCGGGCCCCTCAGGCGTCGGGCGTCGCCGGCTCTCCGCTGCGGCGTTCCCTGGCGCCCTCGCGGGTGCGGCCGGCGGCCACGGGGCGGCTGGGGTTGCGGCGCAGCCACTCGCCCTCCAGGCCCGCCATGCGGTCGTTGTGGGCGCGCAGCGCGTCGTTCGAGCCGTACAGCAGGGTGTCGTGGCGCGTGCGGTGGATGGTCTCCAGCTCTTTCATGAGCTGCTGGTCGTCCAGGCGACCCGGGTCCACTCCGGTCATGGCGCCGTCCCGTGTGTCGTGAGGGTTCATGCCGTCCGGGTACCCGCCCCGGGGCAACCGCCACAGGGTCAGCGGGCGCGCTCGACCCGCCGCTCGTCCCACACCGGCTCCGGCGTCTCACGGACGCGTCCGTCGCTGCCGAAGACCAGGTAGCGGTCGAAGGAGCGGGAGAACCAGCGGTCGTGGGTGACCGCCAGTACGGTGCCGTCGAAGGACTCCAGGCCCTCCTGCAGCGCCTCGGCGGACTCCAGGTCGAGGTTGTCGGTGGGCTCGTCGAGGAGCAGGGCGGTGACGCCCTGCAGTTCGAGCAGGAGGATCTGGAAACGGGCCTGCTGGCCGCCGGAGAGCCGGTCGAAGGTCTGTTCGGCCTGGCCGGTCAGTTCGTAGCGGCGCAGTCGGGACATGGCGGCGCCCCGGTCCTGGGAGTGCTCCTGCCAGAGGATGTCCAGGAGGGTGCGGCCGAGCAGCTCGGGGTGGGCGTGGGTCTGGGCGAAGTGCCCCGGCACGACCCGCGCCCCGAGCTTCCACCGTCCGGTGTGGGCGACGTCGTCGCCGGCCAGCAGGCGCAGGAAGTGCGACTTGCCCGAGCCGTTGGAGCCGAGGACGGCGACCCGTTCGCCGTAGAAGACCTCCAGGTCGAAGGGTCGCATCAGGCCGGTCAGTTCGAGTTTCTCGCAGGTGACGGCGCGCACGCCGGTGCGGCCGCCCTTGAGCCGCATCCGGATGTCCTGCTCGCGGGGCGGCTCGGGCGGCGGCCCGGCCTCCTCGAACTTGCGCAGCCGGGTCTGCGCGGCATGGTAGCGGGAGGCCATCTCATGGCTGACGGAGGCGGCCTGACGCAGCGACAGCACCAGCTTCTTGAGCTGGGCGTGCTTCTCGTCCCAGCGGCGGCGCAGTTCCTCGAAGCGGGCGAAGCGCTCGCGCCGGGCCTCGTGGTAGGTGCCGAAACCGCCGCCGTGCACCCAGGCGTCGGCGCCGGCCGGGCCCGGTTCCAGGGAGACGATCTTCTCGGCGGCGCGGGCGAGCAGTTCCCGGTCGTGGGAGACGAAGAGGACGGTCTTGCGGGTGTCGGCGAGCCGCGCCTCCAGCCAGCGCTTGCCGGGCACGTCGAGATAGTTGTCGGGTTCGTCGAGGAGCAGCACCTCGTCGGTGCCGCGCAGCAGCGCCTCCAGCACCAGCCGCTTCTGCTCACCGCCGGACAGGGTGCGCACCAGCCGCCACTGCGCCTTCTCGTACGGCATCCCCAGCGCGGCCGTGGTGCACATGTCCCACAGCGTCTCGGCCTCGTACCCGCGGGCCTCCGCCCAGTCGGCGAGCGCCTGCGCGTACCCGAGCTGGGCGGCCTCGTCGTCCACGGTCAGCAGGGCGTGCTCGGCGGTGTCCACCGCGCGGGCGGCCTCCCGGATGCGGGGCGGGGCGACGGAGACCAGCAGGTCCCGGACGGTCGTCTCGTCGCGCACCGCGCCGACGAACTGCCGCATCACCCCGAGGCCGCCGCTGACGGTGACACCGCCCTCGTGCGGCTTCAGCTCGCCGGAGAGGATGCGCAGCAGGGTGGTCTTGCCGGCTCCGTTCGGTCCGACGAGGGCGACGACGGCGCCCTCCCCCACCCGGAAGGAGACGTCGCCGAGGAGCGTCCTCCCGTCGGGCAGGTGGTACTCCAGGTGCGCTGCTTCGAGGTGGCCCATGGAGCCGATTGTGCGGGCGGCCGTCAGCCGCGGGCAAACCCATTCACCCGGCGACCGGCGCGGCGGGCCGGTCGTGGCGCGGCACCGGGCAGGAAAGGGCGTGCGCAGGGTAATGGGGAGGCATGAGTCCCGACGTTGACTTCACCGCCCTTCCGGTCCCCGGCCCGCACTCCTTCCGCGACGGTTTCCTGCGGCTGGACCACCGCCTGTTCGAGGCGGTCGCCACCCGGCACTGGCCCGGCGGCGACCGGGTCCTGCCCCGGCTGAGCCGCAGCGCCAACCACGGCGTGCTCTGGTTCGCCGCGGCCACCGCGGTGGCCGCCTCCCGCACGCCGCGGGCCCGCCGGGCCGCCGCCCGGGGCATCGCCTCGCTCGGCCTGGCCTCGCTGGCCATCAACACCCTCGGCAAGCGCTCGGTGCGCCGGCCCCGGCCCGTCCTGGACCCGGTGCCGCTGGTGCGGCAGCTCAAGCGGCAGCCGATCACCACCTCCTTCCCGTCCGGGCACGCCGCCTCGGCCGCCGCCTTCGCCACCGGGGTCGCCCTGGAGTCCCCCGGCTGGGGCGCGGCCGTGGCCCCGGTGGCCGCCGCGGTCGTCCTCTCCCGGGTCTACACCGGTGTCCACTTCCCGAGCGACGTGGTGGCCGGCGCGGCCCTCGGGGCGGGGGCCGCCTTCGCCGTACGGGGGCTGGTGCCCACCCGCGCCCAGGCGACCCCGCCGCCGCGGCCGGTCGCCGAGGTCCCGGCGCTCGACGGGGGCGAGGGGCTGGTCATGGTGGCCAACATCGCCTCGGGCACCTCCGACCGGGTGCGGGCGCTGTGCGACGCGCTGCCCCGGGCCGAGGTCGTCGAGTGCGAGCCGGCGGACGTGCGCGAGGAGCTGGAGAAGGCGGCGGGCCGGGCCCGGGTGCTGGGGGTGTGCGGCGGGGACGGCACGGTGAACGCGGGGGCCGAGATCGCCCTGCGCCACGGGCTGCCGCTCGCGGTGCTGCCGGGCGGCACCCTCAACCACTTCGCCTACGACCTGGGCGTGGAGGACGTCCGGGCGCTGTGCCGGGCGCTGGAGCAGGGCGAGGGGGTCCGGGTGGACGTGGGCCGGTTCACCTCCGGAGCGCGCGGCGGGATCTTCCTCAACACCTTCAGCCTCGGCGTCTACCCGGAGCTGGTGCGGGAGCGGGAGCGCTGGTCGCCCCGGATCGGCGGCTGGCCGGCCGGGCTGCTCGCGGTCGTGCGGGTGCTGCGGGCCGACCGGCACCCCCTCCAGGCGGAGGTGGGCGGCCGCAACCGCCCGCTGTGGCTGCTGTTCGCGGGCAACGGGATGTACCACCGCATGGGGCTGACGCCGGGCCGCCGGCAGGACATGGCGGACGGCCGGCTGGACGTGCGGGTGGTGCACGGGGGACGGCGGCCGGCGCTGCGGCTGCTGTCCGCCGCGTTCGCCGGGCCGCTGACCCGCTCCCCCGCCCACGCGGCCGTGCAGGTGAGCCGGCTGCGCCTGACCGGGGTCGCGCCCGGCACGCTGCTGGCCTTCGACGGCGAGATCGCGGAGACCGACGGTGACCTGACCCTGGAGAAGCTGCCCGAGGCGCTCACGGTGTACCGGCCGCTGCCGGCCGCCCGCACCCACGACTGACGGGCCGTCATACCGCATGGTGATATGGGGGTCTCAGCATTCGGCACGCGCGCGTACGGTGATCCCAGCCTTCGGAGAGGGGATCAGCGATGTCGAGGTCGCAGGAGACCGCCGTCTACACGCACGGGCACCACGAGTCCGTGCTCCGCTCGCACACCTGGCGCACGGCCGCCAACTCGGCCGGGTATCTGCTCGGCTCGCTCAAGCCCCACATGAGGATCCTGGACATCGGCTGCGGTCCGGGCACCATCACCGCCGATCTGGCGGCGCTGGTCCCGGACGGGCACGTCACCGGCGTCGACCGGGCCCCGGAGATCCTCGACCGGGCCCGCGCGACGGCCGCCGGGCGCGGTGTCACCAACATCGACTTCGCCGTCGCGGACGTCCACGCCCTGGAGTACCCGGACGACACCTTCTGCGTGGTCCACGCCCACCAGGTGCTCCAGCACGTGGGCGACCCGGTGCGGGCGCTGCGTGAGATGCGGCGGGTGACGAGACCGAACGGGTTCGTCGCCGTCCGGGACTCCGACTACGGCGCCATGACCTGGTTCCCGGCGAGCGCGGGCATGACCGACTGGCTGGAGCTGTACGGCAGGGTGGCCCGCGGCAACGGCGGCGAACCGGACGCCGGGCGCCGGCTGAAGGCGTGGGCCCTGGAAGCGGGCTTCGCGGACGTCACCGCGACATCGAGCACCTGGACGTTCAGCACCGGCGAGGAACGGGCGTGGTGGAGCGGCCTGTGGGCGGAGCGCACGGTGGCGTCCGAGTACGCCGCACGGGCCGTGGCGGGCGGCCACGCCACCGAGGCGGAGCTGCGGGCCGTCGCCGCGGCCTGGCGGGAATGGGGAGAGCGCCCGGAGGGCTGGTTCAGTGTGCTGCACGGAGAGATCCTGTGCCGCAAGGAAGTCTGAACCCCGGCTTCGGGGGCTCCAGTGGGGGACACACCGCAGCACGGGGGTTTCATGAGACCCGCGGGTCTCATGAAACCCCCGTGCTGCGAGGCCGGTGGGTGTGCGCGGGTCAGTCCCTGGGCAGCAGGGGGCCGAGCGGTCCGAGGTCCAGGTTGAGGTCCTCGGGCTTCAGGCCGTAGCGCTCGCGCAGTTCGGTCATGCGCTCCTCCAGCAGCATCAGGGTGAGCCCGACGCGCTCCTCCTGCTCCTCGCTGAGGTCGCCCTGGTCGAAGCGGCGCAGCGCCTGGCGCTCCATGAGCTGGCGGAGCAGCTCCACCACGGTCAGGACCAGCTTGATCAGGTCCCGCTCGACGGTGTCGGGCTCGAACTCGATACGTCCTCGGCGTTCGCTCACGTCAGTCCCCCCACGGCGACGGGACGTTCTCGTTGACCGAGCTGATCAGCGCGTTGAGGTCGATGCGGACCAGGTCCACGTCCGCGATGCGCAGCGTGATGTCCCCGGTGATGACGACCCCGCCGGCCAGCAGCCGGTCGAGCAGGTCCACCAGGGCGATCTCCCGGCGTTCGACGACGGTCACGACCCCTCCCCCGCGCCGCGCTCGTCCGCGCCGCCGCCGTCCGCGAAGGAATAGGCCGCCCAGGGTCCGGTGAGTTCCACGCGGATTCCCGGCACGTCGTCCTTCGTACGGTCCACCGATTCGACGAATTCCTCGGAGAGGTGCCGCGGCACCAGATAGGCCGCGTTGAGGACGTTGCGCCCCGAGGCGCCGGAGAGCGCGGGGTTCTGCGGCTGGTGCAGCCGGGAGTCGTCGGCGTGCGCGGACAGCGTCCCGTGCAGTCGGCCGGCGAAGTCCTCGGCCCGCCGCCAGACGTCCTCGCTCGCCCGCGTCCGCATGCTCCTGCGGCGCAGGTAGTCCCGGCCCGAGGCGGGCCGGTCGGCCGGCGCCGCCGCGGCCCCGCCGGTCCCGTTCCCGGTTCCCTCCCCGGCGGCGGGGTCGGTCTCGACGTAGACCTTGACCCCCCACTCCACCCGGTCGTGCAGCCGGTCGAGCGTGCGCAGGAACGCCTCCTCGCGCTCCTCCATCATCACGCGGACGCCGCTGTCGTCCCGGAAGACCGTGGCCATCCGGAGCGGCAACGGCGTGGTGACCGCGGTGAGCGCGTCGATCACCTGCTGGTGGGCGCGGGCGGTCGCCGACAGCCAGTCCAGGTCCTCCAGATGGGACCGCAGCGGCTCCTCGGCGAAGTCCGCCTCGGGCACATGACTGACGACGGCGACCAGCCCGCGGTGGCGCAGCACCCGGGGCGGATCGCCCGCCACACCGGTGAGCTGGGACTGCAGGGCCGCGTCGAAGGGGCGGCAGACGGCGTACACGTACCGCAGACCGGTCATGTCGCCTCCCGCCCGCGCTCGCGGCCCCGCTCCAGCGGTGCCCGGCCCTCTTCCAGCGGCTCGCGGCCCCGCTCCAGCTCGGCGAGGCGCTCGCGCAGTTCCTCGTTCTCCCGCGCGAGCTCCTTGTGCCGGGCGTTCGAGGAGAGCGCGGGGTCGCTCTCCCACCAGTCGATGCCCATTTCCTTGGCCTTGTCGACAGAGGCGACGATGAGCCGCAGCTTGATGGTCAGCAGCTCGATGTCGAGCAGGTTGATGCGGATGTCACCGGCGATGACGACACCCTTGTCGAGCACCCGCTCCAGAATGTCGGCGAGATTGGCGCTCTGTCCCTGGCCATAGGGGTCGGGCAGTCGGCTGGGAGTGGTCATCGACGGCTCCCCTGCTCCGCGTACTCGTCGTCCTTGTCGTCCGCGCGGTGCGCGTCGGCGTCCTCGCCCGGCTTGCCCTCCTCCTCTGCCTCCTCGTCGTACTCCTCGTACTCGGCCTCGGGCTCCTCGTCCGGCTCGGCGTCCTCGTCCGGCTCGGCCTCCTCGTACTCCTCGTCCTCGGCGTACGGGGCGTCCTCGTCCTCCTCGGCCTCGTACTCCGCGTCGTCCGCGTCGTCTTCGAGGTTCTCGGCGTCCTCGGCGTCCTCGTGCAGGTCGTCCGGCTCGCCGGAGTCCTCGCCGTCGCCGTCGCGGCCCTCCCGCTCCTCCAGCTCCGCCTGCTCGCGCTCCTCCTCCTCGATCGCGTCCTCGTGGGTGCGCACCACCTCGCCGTCGCGGATCTCACCGCGCCAACTGTCGGAGGCCTCGCCCTTGAGCGTGATGAAGCGGACGTAGTTCTTCAGGTCGAGCCGGGCCCGGCGGCCCTGGGCGCGCCAGATGTTGCCGGTCTTCTCGAACAGGCCCTTGGGGTAGTACTCGATCACCAGCAGGACGCGGGTGAGCCGGGGGGCCAGCTCGTGGAAGGAGACGACGCCCTTGGTGGTGCCCTTGGCGCCCTCGGAGCTCCAGGAGATCCGGTCGTCGGGGAGCTGCTCGGTGGTCTTCGCCTTCCAGCTCCGGTTGGACCAGAAGACCTTGAGCTGCCAGTCGGAGGTGGTGTCGTCGGCGCGGTTCGCGCTCTTGACGCCCTTGGCGAAGGTGCTGAAGTCCTGGTACTGCGTCCACTGGTCGTAGGCCGTGCGCAGCGGCACGCCGACGTCGACGTACTCCAGGATGACGGTCGGCTTCTTCCCGCCGCCCTTGCCCTTGCCCTTTCCGCCGAGCCCCTTGAACGCGCCGACCACCTTGTCCTTCATGCGGCCGGCGCCCAGTTCCAGCGCGGTGCGCATCGGGCCCTTGCCCTCGGCGATCTTGCGGCCGCCCTCCAGGGCGAGCTTGGCGAAGCCGGGGCTGTTGCCGTCCGCGATGTCGTTCAGTTTGCCGGTGGTCTCGCCGAGCTTGTGCCCGACCCCGACCAGCATGCGCTGGGCCTGGGCGGCGAGGTACGTCTGCACCTCGGCCTTGAGACGGTCGGCGGCCTCACTGCGTGCCAGGTCGGAGAGGGGGTTGCTCTTCGCCGCCCCGCCGGCCGCCTTGGCCGCTGACCCCACGGTCTCGGTCATCGTTCACCGCCGCCCTTCGGCAGTCCGCGAGCGGCGCCCTGGGCGGTCTTCCGCGCCGACTGCGTCCTCTTGGCCGCCGTCTTCTTGACGGGGGCCTTGCGTTCGGCGGTCTTCTTGACCGCCGCCTTCCTCACGGGCGCCTTCCTGGCGGGCTCCCGCTCCCCGGAGTCCTCGGAGTCGTCGGCCTCGGCCGGCCGGCGGCCACGCGGGCGGGGCCGCCGTTCGGGCTCCTCGTCCTCCCGGTCGTCGCGCGCGTCGCGCTCGTCGTACTCCTCGTCGTCGTGGTCGTCGTACTCCTCGTCGTCCTTCCGCCCCCGGCCGGCGCCCGGGACCTTGGAGACCACACCCGAGAGCTGGTCCTGGACCTGGGCGGTACGGCCGTGGAGGCGGTCGGCGAACGCGTTGATCTGGCGCTCGACCAGGGCGCCGGTCGCCGCCTTGCCGACTCCGCTCATGTCCTGACGGAGCTGGTCGCCTATCTCCTTGAACTGCGGGTTGTTCTGCAGTTGGCCGGAGACCATTTTCGCGATCCCCTGCGGGGTCAGGTTCAGCTTCTTGCCCGCCACCATGGTGCCCACGGCGACCGCGAATTTCAGTTTCTTCGTGCGTCCGAGCAAATAGCCGGCCCCTACCGCGAGGCCCAGTCCCACTCGATTCATGGTGTCGTCCCGTTGCCCGTTCCCGCGCCGTTGCGCGAAGCGACTTCCAGCCGGTCCAGGAGTTCGTCCTCCTGGACGTCGAATTCCTCCTCCGTGATCTCTCCGGCCTCCAACTGCTGCTCCAAGCGGGCCAGTTCGGCCCGCACGGTGGCCGGGTCGTAGTAGATCCGCTCGGCCTCCTGGAGTACCTGTCGGATGGCCCAGGCGCCGCCGCGCACCGGTGCGAGCGGCAGCAGCAGCACCTCCGAGATCAGGCCCATCTCTCTCACCCCACTCCGGTGTCGGCCCCTTGCGCGAGGGCGCCCGCGGGCTCGGCGGGGCCGGGCTCGACGAAGCTGTACGGCGGCAACGGGCCGTTGACCCGCACCTCCAGGTGCGGCAGCTCGCGGCGGGCCTGTTCCACCGCGGCCAGGAAGTCCTCGGCCGTGTCGCGGGCGACCAGGAAGGACACATTGGCGAGCCAGCCCGTCGAGTCGGGTCCGACGCTGATGGCGTCGGCCGCCGGCTCCAGGATCTGCTGGACGGCGGTGGCGTCCTCGGCCTCACGGGCCTGGACCGCCGCGGCGACCAGCTCACCGAGCTGGATCTTGCTTTCGTAACTCCCGCCGCCGGACTGCCGGTTGGACTCCGCGAGGGCGCGGATCTCCGGGCTCTCGGCCATGACGTGGTGCAGCACGGCCTCCTCGACGTGGGTGGCCTTGATGTTGTACTCGACCCGGCCGTCCAGCGCCCGCAGCCGCTCCTTGTAGTGCGCGGCGCGCTCGGCGAGCACCCCGGTGACCGACTTCTCGTCGGGGGCGACGCTGCCGAACCGCATCGGCAGCACACAGCCCTCCGCGCCGGCCTCGCTCAGCACGTTCTGGTGCGCGAGCAGGTCCTTGCGCTTGGGCCGCAGGTTCTCGGGGGCGTCGCTGACGACGGCCGCCAGGTCGCCCTCGGTGAGCACCCGCACCGGGCGCGGCGGGTCGCCGACACCGGCCAGGTCCTCGGGGAGCGCGGGGTGTGCGCTCGAGGTGATGCCGTAGACGTACGTGCTCACTCCTGCTCCTCCTTACGGCGCGA
Organism: Streptomyces ziwulingensis; assembly: GCF_039542605.1. NCBI lineage: Bacteria > Bacillati > Actinomycetota > Actinomycetes > Kitasatosporales > Streptomycetaceae > Streptomyces > Streptomyces ziwulingensis. Next base: position 190,922 of record NZ_BAABIG010000007.1, on the reverse strand, counting down.
GGTGGTGGTCCTGCGGGCCCGCGGGCGGGACTCGGTCTCGCCGTCGCCCTCGCGGGCCTGCTTGAAGGCGTCGGAGATGGTCTCGGCGGCGCCGGACAGGGCCCCCTTGGACTTGCCGCGGGCGCCGGACTCGGTCATCTTGCCGACCAGGTCGGGCAGGCCCGGGTCCTTGCGCGGCCCGGCCTCCAGGTCGAGGCGGTTGCACGCCTCGGCGAAACGCAGGTAGGTGTCGACACTCGCGACGACGACACGTACGTCGATCTTCAGAATCTCGATGCCGACCAGGGACACGCGCACGAATGCGTCGATGACGAGCCCCCTGTCCAGAACAAGCTCAAGCACGTCGTAGAGGCCGCTGCTGCCGCCTCCGCCGCCGGACTGCTGTGCCGGTACGACACTCATGCCGGACGTCCCTCCTTCTGTTCGGGTGCGATGTACTGACGGCGGCTAACGGCCGCCGGGCCTGCGCGAGTCGGACCGACCGCGTTCGTAGCGGCGGACCCGGCGGTAACCGGTGAGCTGGCCCTCGGAGTCGAGTTCCACCTGGTAGGTCGCCATCAGGCTCATCGTGTCGGGCACGCGCTCGAGTTCGAGGACCTCGACCTCCAGCGCCCAGCCCTCCTCCGTCTTCTCGAAGGACGACACGGACTCGGCGACCATCCCGGTCAGCTCCGCGAGCTGGCCACGCGCCTCGCGCAGTACCTCCATCGGCCGCGGCCGACGGTCTGCCTTGCTGTTGTCATCGGTGCTGCTGTCACCGCTGTTGCTACTGCTCTTGTTGCTCGTGCTGCGGCTGTTACTCGTGCTGCGCCTGTTTTTTGTGGTGCTGTCGGTGTTCTCGTTGTCGTCCGCAGGCTCGTGAGCATCCTGCGACCTACGTGAACTCTGTTGTCCAGGTTGCGAGTCAGATGTGTTTTTCGTGTTCGTCATGGCCACCTCTCCCTCCGTGTGGCCGCAAGTGTGTTCGCCAAACCTCCACGAGCGCATGCATCTGTCCGGGGCGGTTCATGATCCCGGCCGAGCGGCCGGGACCGTCGCTCACGCCACGATGACCTGCTCCACCAGCAGCCGCGCGGCCGTCGCGATCGAGTCGGCGTCGATGCCGGCGGCGTGCAGTTGCTCGTCCGGGTCGGCCGATCCCGGCATGGTGCGCACCGCGAGCCGCACCAGCCGGGGCACGGGGCCGCCGTCGGTGAACGCGTCCAGGACCGCGTCCCCGAGCCCGCCCTCGGGGTGGTGGTCCTCCACGGTGAGCAGGCAGCCGGTCTCCTCGGCGGCCCGGCGCAGGGTCTCGCGGTCGACGGGCTTGACCGAGTACAGGTCGATCACCCGGATCCGGATGCCCTCCGGCTCCAGGGCGTCGGCGGCGGCCAGTGCCTCGGGCACGGTGACACCGGCCGCGACGACCGTGAGCCGGTCGGCGTCACTGGAGCGCAGTACCTTGCTGCCGCCGACGGGGAACTCCTCGTCGGGCCCGTAGATCACCTCGCTGCCGCCGCGCGAGGTGCGCAGGTAGCGGACGCCCGCCAGGCCCACCGTCGCGGCGAGCAGCTTCGCGGTCTGGTTGGCGTCGCACGGGTAGAGCACGGTCGAGCCGTGCACGGCCCGCATCATCGCCAGGTCTTCCAGACCCATCTGGCTGGGCCCGTCCTGGCCGATGGCGACACCCGCGTGGGAGCCGACCAGGTTGATGCCGGCGCCGCTGACGGCGGCCATCCGCACGAAGTCGTACGCGCGGGTCAGGAAGGCGGCGAAGGTGGTGGCGTAGGGCACCCGGCCGCGCGCGGCCATGCCGACGGCGGCGGCGACCATCTGCTGCTCGGCGATGTAGCACTCGAAGTAGCGCTCGGGGTGCTCCTTGGCGAAGTACTCGGCGCGGGTGGAGTCGCCCACCTCGCCGTCGAGGGCGACGACGTCGCTGCGGGCGGTGCCGAGCGCGGTCAGCGCCCGGCCGAAGGCGTCACGGGTGGGGACCCGCTCGCCCTTCTCCCACCGGGGCAGTTCGAGCTGCCCGGAGCCCGCGGAGTGCAGCGAGCGGGTGGTGGGCGGTTCCTGGACGCGGACCCGGATCGCGCGGGTGCCGCCGAGTTCGGCGATCGCCTCGTCGGCGTCCTTCAGCGGCTTGCCGTGCAGTCCTTCCCGGTCCTCGGCGTCCGCCACGCCCTTGCCCTTGAGGGTGCGGGCCAGGACGGCGATGGGCCGGCCCTCGGTGGCGAGCGCTTCGGCGTAGGCGCGGTCGACGGCGTCGACGTCGTGGCCGTCGACCTCGACGGTGTGCCAGTCGAAGGCGCGGAAGCGGCGGGCGTAGGCGTCGAGGTCGTGCCCGTGCCGGGTCTCGCCGCGCTGGCCGAGCCGGTTGACGTCGACGATCACGATCAGGTTGTCGAGGTGCTCGTGTCCGGCGTGCTCGGCGGCCTCCCAGACCGACCCTTCCGCCAGCTCGCTGTCCCCGCACATCACCCATACGCGGTATCCGGTGCGGTCCAGCCGCTGCCCGGCCAGCGCGATGCCGACGCCGACCGGCAGTCCCTGCCCGAGCGAGCCGGTGGCGGTCTCCACCCAGGGCAGCCGCCGCGGTGTGGGGTGGCCCTCCAGCCGGCTGCCGAGCCTGCGGAAGGTGAGCAGTTCCTCGTCGTCGATGACGCCGGCCGCCTTGTAGGCGGAGTACAGCAGCGGCGAGGCGTGTCCCTTGGAGAGGATGAAGCGGTCGTTGCCCGGGTGGGCGGGGCGCTCGAAGTCGTAGCGGAGGTGGTGGGCCAGGAGTACGGCCATCAGGTCGGCGGCGGACATCGACGACGTGGGATGCCCGGAGGCCGCCGCGGCGGCGGCGCGCACGCTGTCCACGCGGAGCTGCTGTCCCAGTTCGACGAGTTCCTCGGTGTTCATGGGTCTCCTTCTGCGGGGTCGCTGTCGTGCACGGTCTGCCCGTCGGGGACGACGCGGCCCGCCCTCGCCGGAGACACCCCTCCTGTCCGGGGCCGCGGTCCGAGGCGCCGGTCCGAGGCCATCTGTCCGAGGCCACCCGTCCGAGGCCGTCGCCCACCTCGTGAGCCTTTCGCGTCCCCCCGGCGGGGGCGGCCAAACGTGGGCAACCGGTCCGTACCACCGGTTTCCGGCCGCCCGCCCGGGTACCTGGACCTGACCACGGACCCGTCCCCTCCCGGACCCGTCCCCTCCCGGAAGGCAACCCCCCATGCCCGAGTACGGCTATTTCCTCTCGTGCGAGCAGTACGGCCCGGCGGAGCTGATCGAACAGGCCCGGATGGCCGAGCAGGCCGGGTTCCAGGCGCTGTGGATCTCGGACCACTACCACCCCTGGAACGACGAGCAGGGCCAGAGCCCCTTCGTGTGGTCGGTGATCGGCGCGCTGGCCGAGGCCGTGTCCCTGCCGATCGAGACGGCGGTGACCTGTCCGACCGTGCGGATGCATCCGGCGGTGGTGGCGCAGGCCGCGGCGACCAGCGCGGTACTGACCGGGGGCCGCTTCCGGCTCGGGGTCGGCTCCGGCGAGGCGCTCAACGAGCACGTCGTCGGCGGTCCCTGGCCGCCCGCGCCCGTGCGCCTGGAGATGCTGGAGGAGGCGATCCAGGTGATCCGCCGGCTTCTCACCGGCGAGGAGGTCAACCACCGCGGCGCCCACTACACGGTGGAGAACGCCCGCCTCTACACCGTCCCGGACCAGCCCGTTCCGATCGACGTCTCCGGCTTCGGCCCGAAGGCGACCGAGCTGGCCGCCCGGGTGGGCGACGGGTACATCACGATGATGCCGGACGCCTCGATGGTGGAGCGGTACCGCGCGGGCGGCGGCGCCGGAAAGCTCGTCAGCGGCGGTACGAAGGTCTGTTACGACACCGACGCCGACCGGGCGGTCGCCACCGTGCACCGGCTGTGGGCCAACGAGCTGCTGCCCGGTGAGCTGGGCCAGGTGCTGCCCTCCCCGAAACACTTCGAGCAGGCGCAGACGCTGGTCACCGAGGACATGGTCCGGGAGAACCGGGTCTGCGGCGCCGACACCGACGCGCACGTCGCCGAGCTGAGGAAGTTCGCCGACGCGGGCTTCGACCGGGTCTACGTCAACCAGATCGGCCCCGACCTGCGCGGCTTCTTCGACCTCTACCGCACGAAGGTGCTGCCGCAGCTTCAGCGGGCGGCCTGATCCGGCACCCGGAAGGCGGGGGACGCGACCGGTGTCGTGTCCCCCGCCTTCTCGTACGGGTGTGCCGGTGTCAGGCGCGGTCGTGCGGGGTCTCCTCGGGGCCGAGGCCGTCCGGCCGGGGGCCGGCGGCCCGTCCGGCGGCGCCGGGCACGGTGGGCGTGCCGGGGGCGGTGGGCGTGCCGGGGGCGGTGGGCGTGCTCGGCGGGTACGGCAGGCCGGCGCCGCCGCCCGGTGCGCCGGGCGCGGTCCCGCCGGCCGCGGTGCCGTGGCCGGCGGCGGGCGCGTGCCCGGTGCCCGGACCGGACGGCCGGGCCGCGCCGCGCAGCAGATAGGCCGCGACGGCCAGCAGCGCGGCCGTGATCAGCGCGGCGGCCCAGCCGGGCAGCACGAGGGCGAGCGCCAGCCCCACGGCGAGTGCGACGGCCGCGCCCGCGTACAGCGCGGTGGCGCCGGACGCGGCGTACAGCGCGGCCTTGCGGCGCTGCTTGCGGGTCTGCTCGCGCAGTTCGTCGCGGATGGTCTCGCGCGCCACCTGGGTCAACTCGTCGACTAGGTGCCTGTCCAGATGCTCCAAGTGTTCCAAGCGGTCCATGGCTGCCGGATACCCGCTGCCCGGCCTTCCATGGGCGGCCGGTCCGGGTCACCAACTAGGCTCGCCCGTATGAGCATTCTGGGAGCCACACTGCGCATCTGTGTCGACGACCTGGACAAGGCGATCCCCTTCTACGAGGGACTCGCCGGCGGCCCGGCCCAGCGTTTCGAGCGGGCCGGCGTCCAAGCCGCGGCCATCGGCTGCTTCTTGCTGATGAGCGGGCCCGAGACCGAGCTGGAGGTGCTCCGCAAGATCGTCGCGACGATCGCCGTGACCGACGTCGAGGAGACCGCGCGGAGCCTGGCGGCGCTGGGCGCCGACATCATCGCGGGACCCGTCCCGACGCCGGTGGGACGCAATCTGATTGCCCGTCACCCCGACGGCTCGGTGTACGAGTACGCCGACCGCCGGGCCTGAGGCGAGGGACCGCCAGCCCGCCGGTCCCTCGGTCCCTCGGTCCCGTCGGTCCCGTCGGATCGGTCCGTGGCCGGTGCCGGGTGGCCCCGGGTCAGCCGGGCGTGGCGTGCTCGGCGGTGAGCGCCCAGCGCTGGTGATCGCGCCAGGCTCCGTCGACGTGCAGCATCTTCGGGGAGAAGCCCTCCAGTTGGAAGCCGCAGGCGCGGGCCAGGGCGATGGAGGCGGCGTTGCCCGGCTGGACGTTGATCTCCAGCCGGTGCAGCCTCATCGGCCCGAAGGCGTGGCCGACGACGAGGCCGAGCGCCTCGCGCATCAGGCCGCGGCCCGCCGCGTGGGCGAAGGCGCCGTAGCCGAGCGCCCCGCTGAGGAAGCCGCCCCCGACGATGTTGTTGATGTTGATGAACCCGGCGAGGGAGTCGTCGTCCGTCTCGCAGACCAGGAACCCGGCCTTGGTCGGGTCCTCGATCAGCCGGCCCGCGTAACCCGCGTAGGCCGTGACACCGTCCGGCGGGAAGAGCCACGGATGGTGCAGGTCCTTGCTCTCCCGGGCCCGGGCGGTGAACTCGGGCCCGTCCGCCCGCGTGAAGTGGCGCAACCCCACGCGGGGGCCGGTGGCGAGATAACGGGACGCGCTCACTCGGTCAGCTCCAGGACCGGCACGTCCCGCACGTCGAGCCCGAACACCTGGGCGTAGAGGGAGAGTTCCGCCTCCAGGCCGCGGACCATGGTGGCCGCCCGCCGGAAACCGTGCCCCTCGCCCTCGAAGGCGAGGTAGGCGTGCGGCACGCCGCGCCCGGCGATCAGGGCGAGGAACCGCTCGCACTGCACGGGCGGGCAGATCACGTCGTCCAAACCCTGGAGCAGCAGGAACGGGGCGGTGATCCGGTCGGCGTGGGTGGCGGGCGAGCGCTCCGCGTACCGGGCGGGCACCTCGGCGTACGGGCCGATCAGCGACTCCAGGTACCGCGACTCGAAGTCGTGGGTCTCCCCCGTGCCCCAGCCGGTCAGGTCGAGGACGGGGTAGAGGATCGTGCCGCAGGCGAAGACGTCGGTCGAGGCGAGCGAGGCGGCGGTGGTCCAGCCGCCCGCGCTGCCGCCGCGCACCGCGAGCCGCGCCCGGTCGGCGGTGCCCTCGTCGGCGAGGGCCAGGGCGACGGCCGCGCAGTCCTCCACGTCGACCACACCCCACTGCTCGCGCAGCCGCTCCCGATAGGCGCGGCCGTACCCGGTGGACCCGCCGTAGTCGACCTCGGCGACGCCGATGCCCCGGGAGGTGAAGTAGGCGATCTCCAGGTCGAGGACGAGCGGGGACCGGCTGGTGGGCCCGCCGTGGACCCGGACGACGTACGGCGGCAGCTCGTCGCCGAGGGCGGCGCAGTCGGGGTGGTGCGGCGGGTAGACGTGCGCGTGGATCTCCCGCCCCTCGGGCCCGGTGAAGGTGCGGATCTGCGGTTCCGGGTAGTGGGCGGGGTCCACCGCGTCGTGGTGGGCGGCGCCGATCACCCGGGCGCGGCCGGTGCGGGAGTCCAGTTCCACCACCTCGTAGGCGCTGCGCGGGCTGGCGCCCACGGCGGCGATCCGCTCGCCGTCCGCGGCGAGACCGGGCGCGAACTCGGTCCAGGGCCCGGCCGCGTCGACGACCTCGCCGGTCTCGGGGTCGAGGACGCCGAGGGCGGTGGCGCCCCGGCCGTGCACGACGGCGATGAGACCGCTGGCCAGCGGGGCGAACCAGCGCAGGCCGAGTTTCCACAGCGGCCCGCCGAACTCCTCCTCGCGCGGGCACAGCGGCCGGCCGTCGCGGTACAGGTTCCACCAGCCGGTGCGGTCGGAGGCGTACAGCAGGGCGCCGTCGTACGCCCAGTCGACCTGGGCGATGGACTCCCCGGGTCCGCCGGCGACCGTCCGCGGCTCCCCGAGGACGCCTGCGTCCCCGACCTCGGCGACGAGGAGTTCGGTGCCGTCCCAGGGCATGCGCGGATGGTCCCAGGCGAGCCAGGCCGCGCGCCGCCGGTCCGGGGAGAGCCGGGGCCCGGTGACGAACCGGTGCCGCTCGGGCGTCAGTTCGCGGATCGCGGCGCGGTCCCCGGCGGCCGAACCGTCCAGCGGCACCGACGCGAGGACCCGGCGTACGTCGGTGGGGCCCTCGCCGGTGAACTCCTCCAGCACGCACCACACCTCGCCACGTTCCGGCAGCGGCTGCGGCTCCGCCCAGCGCAGCCCGCCGCCCACCGGCGACACGGGGGTGAGCGGGCGCGGTACGCCGTCCCCGTCGAGGCGGTAGAGCCGCTGGTCGGCGAAGTTCACGAAGACCACCAGCGGGCCGGCGGCCGTCACGGCCGCGCCCCAGGGCCGGCCGCCGTACTCGATGACGCGGCTGCGCACGTTCCACGGGGCGGGCAGCACCGGCACCGGGGTGCCGTCCGCGGTCCGCCGCACCAGCGCCCGCCGCCCGCCCTCCGCGGGCCTCGGCTCGGTCCACCACACCTCCTCGCCGACGAAGCCCACGTCGTCGGGGCGCCCGTCGTGCGCGGCGGCGAGCGCCGCGTCGATGGGCGAGGGCCACGATCCGTACGCCAGGGTCCGCACTTTCTCCCCCACTCTCCTAAGCCGTGCGCAGGAACCGGTCGAGGACCCGGACACCGAAGTGCAGCGCCTCCACCGGGACCCGTTCGTTCACCCCGTGGAACAGGGCCTGGTAGTCGTACCCCGCGGGCAGCTTCAGCGGCGTGAAGCCGTAGCCGGTGATGCCGAGCCGGGAGAACTGCTTGGCGTCGGTACCGCCCGACATGCAGTACGGCACCACCTGCCCCTCCGGCGCGAACTCCTCGACGGCCGCCCGCATCCGCGCGTACGTCGGTGTGTCCAGCGGCGCCTGGAGGGCGACCTCGCGGTGGACGAACTCCCAGTCCACGTCGGGCCCGGTGAGCAGGTCGAGGGTCTCGCGGAACTCGTCCTCGGCGCCCGCCAGGAAACGTCCGTCGATGTGGGCGGATGCCTCGCCGGGCACGACGTTGACCTTGTAACCGGCGTCCAGCATGGTCGGGTTGGCGCTGTTGCGGACGGTGGACTCCACCAGCTTGGCGGCCGGGCCGAGCTTCTCCAGCAGCACCTCGACGTCATCGGGGCCGGTGTCGGCGCCGGTGTCGATGCCGTACAGGGCGGCGAGTGCGGCGAGCGCCGCGTCCACCGTCGGGGTGGGCCGCGGCGGCCACCGGTGCTCACCGATACGGGTGACGGCCGCGGCGAGCCGGGTGACCGCGTTCTCCCGGTTCACCTTGGAGCCGTGGCCGGCCCGGCCGCGGGCGGTGAGCCGCAGCCAGCCGGTGCCGCGCTCGCCGGCCGCGATGGGGTAGAGCTGCCGTCCGGTGCCGTCGTGGAAGGTGAACGCCCCGGACTCGCCGACGCCCTCGGTACAGCCCTCGAACAACCCCGGGTGCCGGTCGGCGAGGAAACCGGACCCGTCCTCCGCGCTGGCCTCCTCGTCCGCGGTGAACGCGAGCACGATGTCCCGCCGGGGCCGTACCCCCTGCCGGGCCCAGCCGCGCACGACGGCCAGGATCATCGCGTCCATGTTCTTCATGTCGACCGCGCCGCGCCCCCAGACGACACCGTCGCGGACCTCCCCGGAGAAGGGGTGCACGCTCCAGTCCGCGGCCTCGGCGGGGACCACGTCGAGGTGGCCGTGGAGCAGCAGGGCGGCCGCGCCCGGATCGGTGCCCTCGACGCGGGCGACCACGTTGGTGCGGCCCTCGGTGCGCTCCAGCAGGGCCGGTTCGAGGCCGGCCTCGGCGAGCCGCGCGGCGGCGTACTCGGCGGCCGGGCGTTCCCGGCAGTCGCCGCCGCCCCGGTTGGTGGTGTCGATCCGGATCAGGTCGGAGGTGAAGCGGACGACCTCCTCCAGCGCCTGCCCGTCCGGGTCCCCGACGCGCTCAGCCATACTGCTCCTCCACCGCCGCCGAGGCGATCGTGGTGACCGCCTTGAAGGTCCGGATGGCCTCGTACATGGTGTCGTGGGTGTAGCCGACCTTGCGCTCGCCGGTCCGCGCCACGCCGGGCACCACCGTCGAGGCCGCCGCGAGGTGCTCGGCGTCGAACTCCACGGCCACGCTGAACGGCCCGCCGCGCACCGGCTCGTGCCGCACCGCGAGCGAGGCGGCCTGCTCGGCCGCGGCCCGGATGTCGGCGGCGGTACGGGACGGGGTCCGGCAGACCGCCGCGTACCGCGAGACATGGTCCTTGACCGCGACCTTCGGTGCCCCGGGCGCGTACCCGAGCGCGTCCTCGCAGGCCACGTCGTCGCCGGTGACCAGCACGACGGGCACCCCGTACTCGGCGACGACGTACGCGTTGAGGAGTCCCTCGCTGGCGCGTACGTCGTTCAGCCAGACGCCGGTGATCTGGTTGGGGAGGTAGGTATGGGCGAGCACACCCTCCATACCGGCGCCCGCGTGGTAGCCGAGGAAGGCAATTCCGTCCACGTCGCCGTGTTGCACGCCCTCCACCATGGACAGCGGCTTGTGCCGGCCGGTGAGCATCTGGACCCGGTCGTCGAGCTGTTCGAGGAGCAGGTTGCGCATGGTCGCGTGCGCCTCGTTGACGAGCACCTCGTCGGCGCCGCCGGCGAAGAAACCCAGCGCGGCGGCGTTGACGTCCGACGTGAACATCGACCGGCACCGCTCCCACTGCACCGCACCCGGCCGCACGTCGTCCGGCCACGTCACGCCGGTGGCCCCCTCCATGTCGGCACTGATCAGGATCTTCATGTGGAGGACGCTACAGGCCGCCGAATGGGCTGGCCAGAGACCACACCCCGGCCATGGCCCGGTACCGCTGCCGTCGTGCGGCCCGGCACCGGTGTCAGCCAGGAGACCTGCTCACCGGGCCGAGGTCTCGGCGGGCCGGTGGTGGCGTCTCGGCCACAGGGGCAGGAACGGCGTCCGCCGAGCCACCCCCGTCCACGCAGGTCTCACGAAAACGCCGCCTGCAGCCCGTCCGACGACATCGCGATCGTGCCGGCCGGTGCGCGAACTGCGCCGGTGTCACCCGGTGGCGCCTCTTGAACGCCCGGATGAAGAGGCGTCACGGCGACGGGTGCGCACGAGGTCGTCGACCACCCGGCCGGTGCACGGCCTCACCGGTGTCGTAGAACTCGCGCGTGCGAGGTGTGAGGTGCGGGATCGGCGAGAGGTGGCATCGGGACGCCGAACGTGTCAGGCACGGATCGCGTCGAACAGCAGATCGCGCACCTCCTGCCATCGGTTGACGATGTCGGCGCGGTGTTCGAGCACGTCGGAGATGTGCTGCATCCCGAAGAACCCGGCCACCAGGGCTCGGGCCGCAGCCGCCGGATCGACGCACTCCTTGATCTGGCCGTCGCGCTGCGCGTCGGCCAGGAGATCGGTGAGCAGCAAGGTCCAGTCGACGTAGGGGGGCGGGAGTTCCGCTTCGATGTGCGGGCGTTCCAACTGGAGCCGGGCGCCGGCCTGCACGACGATGTCGTCCCGGAAGGCGAGAGCAGCCTGGTCTAGCATGGCCGCCGCGGTGTCCAGGGCGGTCAGGCCCCGCGCCCTGATGTCCGCCAGGAGCGTCGGCCACTTCGCGTAGAGGTGTTCGACGACGGCGACCGCGAGCGCTTCTTTGCTGGGGTAATGGAAGTAGACGGCTCCCTTGGTCATTTCGACCCGTTCGGCCACGTCCTTCACGGAGGTGTGGCGAAAGCCGTTGGCCGCGAACAGCTCGGCGGCGGCGGTGAGAACCTGTGACTTGGTACGGGCCGCGCGGTCCTGCTGGGGCGTCGGTCCACGGCGTCCGGCAAATTGCTTCACCGCGAAAAGGGGCGTGCTGTCTGGGGTCGCAGCCGGACTGTTCGTCATCGGTTTCTACCCTTTCTGGATGTTCTGTTCCTTGCGTCGCGGCGGGCACGGAGCGGCTTCGGGCGACCATTGCAATATACCTTCCGGCGGGTATATTTTCGTGCGGCAGACCGTCGATCAAGGGAAGCCGACGCGCCTGTGCGCTCGGTTCCGTCCTGCGGAGGGGAATCACATGCACGATACGGTCGCGCCCGCCACTGCGCGCTGCCAGAGGGGCACCGCTCCCCGGTCCGTACCGGAGGCCCGGCTGTCCTTCACCGGCCCTCTGCCGCGAACCGCCGTGCACAAGGCCGCCGATGCGGAAGTGCTCCTGACGGATGCGAGACGGACCGGTGAAGACCGCTTCATGATCGCGGCCTTATGGCGGCGTGACCACTTCCTGCGCCACCGCGGCGCGGACGCCCCCAGCGACCCGTTCCTCCTGGTCGAATCGGTGCGCCAATCCTCGATCCTCCTGTCGCACCGTTTCTACGGCATCCCCGAGGACCATCACTTCGTCCTGTGCGGCCTCGACTTCGACCTCGAACACCCCTTACCGCCCCAGGGCGGCTCCCCGCTCCCCGTCCTGCTCGACGCCGTCTGCGTCCCGACCACCGGCAACCCGCGCCGGTTCGGCAGGCGTCTGGAGACGACGGTCCATGTGGCCGGCCTGCGCGTCGGGCGGGCCGGCCTCCACTGGGAGGCGATGGCACCCAAGAGTTATCAGCGGGTGCGCTTCCGCGGCGTCCCGACGGGAAGCGAAGGCTCCACGAGCGAGGTGCCGCAGGTGACACCGCTTCCTCCGACGTGGGTGGGTCACTGCCACGACCGGGACGTGCTGCTGGGCCGGGAACCGGACGGTGTCCAGGGCCCCGACACGTCCTGGCGACTGCGGATGAACCGCGATCATCCCGTCCTCTTCGACCACCAGTCGGATCACATACCCGGCATGCTCCTCCTCGAGGCGTTCCGCCAGGCGGCGCTCACCGGTGCGCCCCGAGTGACCGGTCCCTTCCTGCGACTGAGTGCCACCTTCACGTCCTTCGGCGAACTGGACCGCCCCGTGACGCTCCACGCACGTGCGGCGGCGGGGGAAGCGGGCGACGAGTGTCGCGGTGTCGACGTCATGGCGCTTCAGGAGGGCAGGGTTCTGGCATCCGCCGTTGTGCGCGGCGCGGGACGTGGTGCGACATGCTGAGTGCCGGTACCCGCGCCTCCCCGGACCTTAACGACGGGCTGACAGCGCTCCTCCAGAGCGCGCGGCGCGACGCGGCGCTCGTCGAGGAGCGCCGCGAACTGACCGACGATCTATCCGAAGGCATCACGCGAGCGGGCTTCACCCGTCACTTCGTCCCCCGTCGATGGGGCGGTGCCGCCGGCGACTTCACCTCGCTGCTCCGCTCGACGGCGAGCGTCGCGGAGGCGTGCGCCTCGACCGCCTGGTGCGCCGCCCTGTACGCGGCCCATGCGCGCCTTGCCGCCTACCTGCCCGAGGAAGCGCAGCGAGACCTCTGGGCCCACACCCCCGACGTGCGCATAGCCGCGTCGGTCGTGCCGCCGCAGGGCACCGCGACCGCCGTACCGGGCGGCTGGTCGCTCTCGGGGAGGTGGTCCTTCGCGAGCGGGGTCGCCCACGCCGACTGGGTGCTCCTCGCCAGTTGGACGCGGAGCGCCCCCTGCGGTGCGCACCCCGACGGACAGCGCGAACACCGGATCTTCGCTGTGCCGCGCGCGCACCTCACCATTGTGGACACCTGGCACACCCTCGGACTGCGGGGCACCGGCAGCAACGCGGTCCAGGCGGACGGGGCCCACGTGCCCGCCCACCGCTCCCTGCTCCTGACGGACCTCATCCCCGCGTCGGCCGGCGGCGCCCGCTGTCACGCGGTGCCCTTTCCCATGGTCGCCGGGCTGCAGTTCGCGGCCCCGATTCTGGGTGCGGCCCGCGGGGCGCTGCAGGCCTGGGTCCGCGGCAGCAGGGAACGCGAAGGCTCCGGCAGCCAGGAGGTGCCGGCATCCGCGAAGTTCCAGCGGGCGCTGGCCCGTAGCTCCGGCGAGATACAGGCGGCGCAACTGCTCCTGGAACAGGCGGCCCACCGCGCGGACCACGAGACGCCCACGGCGCTGAACATCGCGGAGAACCAGCGAAACGCGGCGATGGCGGCTGAATGGTGCGCCCGGGCCGTCGACAGACTTTTTCGCGTACAGGGAGTACGCGGCCAGGCCGAAGGTGATCCCGTGCAACGCCACTGGCGTGATGTCACCGCGGCGGCGGGGCACGCCACGCTGGGGTTCGAGATGGCGGCGACAGCGTACGCCCAGGCGGTGTTCGACCGGACGGCGCCGCCTGGGGCGTGATGCTCCCCGCTTCCGCGCGCCGGTGGCCGGCCCGGCGCCTAAGGAGCGGGCCCTCGCGACCCCCCGCTCACCCCGGCCCGCGCTCCGTGCGCGTGGGTCGGTGCCGCGCCGACCACGGTCCGCCGGCGCGGCGAGCCGCCCGGAGTCTGCCCCGCGGTGACTGCCGCGCGCCTGAGCAGCCGCCTCATGGCTCGCCAGGCATCCGTCAGGTGCTCTCGCCGAGCCCCAGTGATTCCATCACGAGCTGCCAGACCTGGTCGCCCGCGTCGAGGGGCCGATCCTGGAGGCCCTGCCCCCGTTGCGGCGCGAAGGCCAGCCCGTAGACGACCGTCAGAAGCAGGTGCGCGACGATCTGCGGTGACTGAGCGGCCAAGGGCGAAGTCCGGGGAGCCTCGCTGCGGGCCCGGTCCGCCGCAGCCGTGATGGTACCGCGCATGTGAGCCAGCAGTTCGGGGGCGCCGCCCGTGGCCCGGGAACAGTCGGCGGCGAGCCGGACCGTGGCACGGAAGCGGGTGTCGATCCGCATCTGGCGGCCGACGGCCACAGCGAGGTCCTTCAGCGACAGTTCGTCCGCCGACTCGGAGCGGTGCAGGGTGGCCCAGGTCCTGGCCGACTCGCTGACCAGGGCATCGGCGAGTGCCCTTTTGGAGGGGAAGTGCCCGTAGAGGGCCCCCTTGGTCATCCCGGTGCGGGTGGCGACGATGGCGAGATTGGTCGCGGCGTACCCGTGCAGCGCGAACTCTTCGGCGGCCGCGTTCATGATCTGGTCTCGGGTTCGGATGGCTCTCGCTTGTTTGATCAATGCCGGATTCCTTCCGTGCCGGAAGCTGCGTCTCCAGGTAACATGCCTGAAGGAATGTTATCTGGGTGAGGCCTCGTCCACGCACCGGCCCCGCTACCCCTGATGCTCAGCCGCCCCGCCCGAGCGCCCGCCCGGGTGGGGCATGCGGGCTGCACGGAAGGCCGTCGCACGCCCGCCCCCTCGCGGCCCGGTTCCGGGCCGGGCGGCGACCTCCCGCCGCCCGGCCCGGCCCGACCCGCTCAGGCCGGCGGGTTCCCTCCCGATGCCGCCACGCCGACATGCTCCTCGCGGCGGTCGCCGGCGACGGGACGGACCATCCGGCGCCCGTCCCCGAAGCTGTCCGAAAGCACTGGCCACCCCCCTTGCCGGGCATGGTGGAGCAGCACGGGGTCCTCACCCACGACCGCCGCGTTGCCCACCGCTTGCAGCATGGCCAGGTCGCTGGCGTGATCCCCGTAGGCGAAGCAGTCCTCCGCCGCCACACCGAGGCGCTCCCTCAGCTCTGTGACAGCCCGGCCCTTGTCCGCGCCAATCATCGTGCGGGTCACGCCGCCCGTGAGCAGGCCGTCGTCGTCCACCTCCAGTTCTGTGCACAGCACCCGCCCGACGCCCAGGGCCTCCGCCACCGGATCCACGAACGGGTGGGCCGACCCGGAGACGAGCACCACGGTGTGCCCGGCGCGGCGGTGCCCGGCCAGTGCCTCGACCCCGGCGGTGACGTAGGGGGCGGGCCGGGAGGCGAAGTCCGTGTACCAAGCGCGCCCGGCTGCCCGCAGAGCGGTGAGCGAGACGCCCGCGTAGAGCCGGTAGTACGCGCGGTTCATCTCGGCCCGGCCGGCTCCCCGCCGGTCCAGCTCGGCCAGTTCCTCGACGCCGGCCCGGCCGCGCGTCCACCCCGCGGGGGCGCCGGTGTGCGCGCGGGGCGACGGCCAGAGGCCGTCCGGAGCGTGACGGAGGAAGTCGATCATGCTTTTGCCTGATATGAGCGTCTCGTCCACGTCGAAAAAGGCCAGCCGGCGTGGAATGGCGGGCCGGGCCGGGGCCGGGTCCCGTAGTCGCTTCTGATACATCGAGCCTCTCGCGTTCGGATGCGGATTCACTGGCGGCGGCAGGACGCCCCCGAGGCCGAAGGAGCCCTCGGGCCACCGAAGCCGACCCGCCCAATTCCCGTGAAACTGGTGGTGTTACTACTAGGAGAAGCTGACTCTTTTGCCGTGAGCGCCATGAGCATATGTTCGGTGCATGGTATCGACCAGCCTCACGGAGGCCGTCGCGCGAGCCGCGAAGAGCTCTGGTGAACCGCTGCGCCTTTTCTGTTTCCACCATGCGGGCGGCCACGAGAAGACTTCCTTTATGGGGTGGCAGCGAACGCTGGGGGACCTGGCTGAGATAGTGCCCGTCAGGTTGCCGCGCGACGACGTCCTGGTACCCGCAGGCCGCGGCGCCGACTCTCCGGACGTGGCACGGATGATCGAGCGCATCAACGCGGAGATGAGCCCCGGCGCCGGCACACCCCATGTCTTCTACGGGCACAGCATGGGAGCGCTGATCGCCTACTGGCTGACGCGTCTGCGTCAGAAGCTGGCCCTGCCGCTGCCCGAGCGGCTGCTGGTCGGAGCCTATCCCGGGCCGCATCTTCCCCACCGGCTGGCGGGGGCGACCCGCCTGCCGGACAAGGAGTTGCGCGCACTCCTGCCGACGCAGCCCGCACACCGCTCCCGGGCGGTGCGCGAGGCGCTGGAGCGAAGCACGGTGGCGCGGCTCCGTTCACATCTGGGAATCTGTGACGGCGCCGCATCCGTACCGGGTGGCGGGACAGTGGCGTCCCCACCGGCCGCAAGCCGCCCGCTGGCCTGCCCCATCGAGGTCTTCACGGGAAAGACCGACACGATGGTCACGGCGGCCGAGGCCGCCGCGTGGCGGCTGCACACCCGGGCAGGCTGCCGCGTTCACCAGATGCCTGGCGGTCATTTCTTCACGCGCGACTCCGCAGAATCGAAGAACGCGTTCTTCACGCGTCTCGCGACCATACTCGCGGAGTGTGCACCCGTGGCGTCCGAGGATGCCCGAAATCGGCAGCACCGTATGGCGTCCTGATATTCATCTCCCTTTGGAGGGATTCGTGTACCCCGAAAACCTTGAGTTCGGCGCATTCCTTTCCCCGATGCACCCCATGGGGGAAGATCCGACCCTCCAGTTCGAGCGGGACCTCGAACTGGCCGAACACCTCGACCGGCTGGGTTACAAGGAATTCTGGGTCGGCGAGCATCACTCGATGGGCTGGAACACGATCGGCAGCCCCGAACTGATGGTGGCGGCGGCGGCGAGCCGCACCAGCCGTATCACCCTGGCGACCGGGGTGACCACCCTTCCGTATCACCACCCCTTCATGGTGGCCAGCCGCGCGGTGCACCTCGACCACCTGACCCGGGGCCGGTTCGTCCTGGGCGTGGGCGCAGGCGGCATCCCCACGGACGCCCGCATGATCGGCCGTGAGATGAGCGAGTTGCGCGGCGCCTTCGGCGAGGCACTGGAGGTGGTCGTCGCACTCGTCAACGGCGAGGAGCGGGTGACGAGGAAGACCTCGTGGTTCACCTTGCGGGACGCCAAGCTGCAATTGTCGCCCTATGGGCCGGAAGGACTGGAGATCGCCGCCGCCAGCGTCGCGTCCGGCAACAGCATGCGGCTGGCCGGGCGCCACGGGATCAGCACCGTCTCGTTCGGCGCACCGAGGCCCGGCCACCCCCGCCCCGACATGCACACCCAGTGGGCTTACGCGGAGGAGTCCGCGGCCGAACACGGGAAGAGCGTCGACCGCAAGAACTGGCGCATCACGCTGCCCGTCTACGTCGCCGAGAGTCGCGAACAGGCGCTGCGCGACGTCCGCGCGGGCTACGACCGCTGGGCTTACGGATACTGGGGCGGCATCCGCGGTCTGGACGTGAGCGTGGCGGGGGTCGACCGGGCACAGGCACTGGAGGGCGCCATCGAGGCCGGCAGTGTCCTGGTGGGTTCCGTGGACGACGTGATCGGCGGGATCCAGCGGCTGCGCGAGGAGGTCGGGGGCTTCGGCACCCTGCTGGTCTATGCCCAGGACTGGGCCGACTGGGACAAGACCAAGCGCAGTTACGACTTGCTGGCCCGCCATGTGGCTCCCCACTTCAGCGGCTCGACCAAGCGACTGTACGAAGCGGTCAGTTGGTACCAGGACAACCGCGACCTCTTCCCGCAGCTCATCCCGTAGTCCGCCCCGGTCCGCCCCGGCGCCCACCGGGGCGGACCCTGCTGCCCGGATGGCGAGCACATGACCCACCACCCCCTTGGCGTCGGAGTGATCGGCGCCTCACCCGACCGCGGCTGGGCGGCGGCGGCGCACCTGCCCGCGCTGCTGACGCTGCCCCAGTACGAGGTGGTGGCCGTCGCCACCACGCGTGCGGACAGCGCGCGAGAAGCCGCGCGCAGATACGGTGCCGCCCACGCCTTCACCGATGCGAGCCGTCTCGCGCGGCATCCCGATGTCGACGTGGTGGCGGTCGTCGTCAAGGTTCCTCACCATCTGGAGCTGGTCGCCACGGTTCTCGAGGCGGGCAAGCACGTCTTCTGCGAGTGGCCCCTGACGGCGACCTCGGATGAAGCCGCGCGGCTCACGTCGCTCGCGGCGTTCGCCGGCGTGCGCGCGGCCGTCGGTTTCCAGGGCAGATGGGCACCGGTGGTGGTGCGGGCGCGCGAGTTGCTGGCCTGCGGGCACATAGGGCGACCGGTGTCCGTGACCGCCTACGCGGCCCGTTCGGTGGCCGCCGGTGCCCGGCTGCCCCGCGAGCTGGCCTACACGGTGGACGCGGCCGGTGCGGCCGGGGCCCTGGAGGTGGCCGGCGGCCACCTGCTCGACACCCTCCAGTTCCTGCTGGGCGAACTGGTGTCGGTGTCGGCGAGACTGGCCACGCAGCACCGGCGGATCCTGCTGGACGACGGGCACACGGTGGAGGCCACCAGCCCGGACCACCTCGGCCTGCACGCGTCGTTCGCCAACGGGGCGATGTGTGTGGCGCATGTGCACGACGCCAAGGCGTCGGGCGCCCGCACATGGATCGAGGTTTCCGGGACGGAAGGCGAACTCGTCATCGAATCGGCGGGCGCCGACGCCGATCGGGGCCCGCAGATCGGCGCTCTGACCCTGCGCGCGGCCCGCGGCACGGCCGCGCGCCTCGAACCCCGAACGCCCGAGGAGGCGAACTGGCCGGGGCCGCACGCCGCCGCCCGGTACAACATCGCCGCCCAGTACGCGGCCTTCGCCGAGGACATCCATCAGGGCGGGAGCCGGGCGGCGAGCTTCGCCGACGGACTGGCCGTGCACCATCTGCTCGACGCGCTGCGTCTCTCCGACCGGTCGGGACGCCGGATCGACCGCCTGACGGGCCCGCGGGCCCCCCTCAGCTCTCCGTGGCCGACGACGCGCTGACGACGGCCTCGAGCAGTCCGGGGAAGCGCTGTGCGAGATCGTCGGCGCGCAGCTCGTTCATGCGCGAGGTGCCGACGTAGTACTGGCGGATGACACCGGCGTGGCGCAGAACCTTGAAGTGGTGGGTGCCGGTGGAGCGCGACACCGAGATGTCGAAGGTGCCGCATGCCATCTCGCCGCTCTTCTGGGCGAGTTGACGCACAATGCTGCGGCGCACCGGGTCCACTAGTGCTTCCAGCACACCTTGCAGGGTGATGGCGCTCGCGTCGGGATGGTCCGTGATGCGTTCTGTGGCGGTCCGTGCGGTCACGGCTGCGCACCTCCTACCTCGGCTCCGCCCATCCTACTACGGCCTCCGTAATACGTTGACATATATCAAAGGTTGACAGTCGTCAACGTATGGAGTTCAGTGGTCGAGGTACGCGCCGGAAGGCCCAAGTCTGCCCACGCGTCGTGCAGTTGAGCGGTTGCGCCGCTCCCCCACGGCCCCTACGCGGGCACACCCCGCCCCGACCTCCGCAGGAGAAGACAGATGCCCTCAGCTCACCCCGCAGTGACCCACGCTCCGGTGCCGGAGAAACGCGAGACACCAAGCGGCCTGAAGATCACGGCACTGGCCACGGGATTCGTCATGGCGACCCTGGACGTCACCGTGGTCAACGTGGCCGGCGCCACCATCCAGGAGAAGCTGCAGACCACCCTGACGCAGCTCACCTGGATCGTCGACGGCTACGTGCTGACCTTCGCCTCGCTCCTGATGCTCGCCGGCGGCCTGGCCAACCGGGTCGGCGCGAAAAAGATCTACCTGTGGGGGATGGCGGTCTTCTTCGTCGCCTCGCTCACCTGCGCCCTGGCGCCCAACCCCGAAACCCTGATCGCGGCCCGCCTGGTCCAGGGCGCCGGCGCGGCCCTCTTCATGCCCAGCTCCCTGTCGCTGCTGGTCTTCTCCTTCCCGGAGAAGCGGCAGCGCACGAAGATGCTGGGCCTGTGGTCGGCGATCGTGGCCACCTCGTCCGGACTGGGCCCCACCGTCGGCGGACTGATGGTGAGCGCGTTCGGCTGGGAGTCCATCTTCCTGCTGAACCTGCCGATCGGTGTGATCGGTATGTACATGACCTACCGCTACATCGCACCCGTCGAGACCCGCGCCACGCGACTGGCCGTCCCCGGTCACCTCACCTGGATCGTGCTCCTCGCCGCCGTCAGCTTCGCCCTCATCGAAGGCCCTCAACTGGGCTGGACCGCAGGGGCGCTGGCCGCCGCCTACGTGGTCGCCGCGGCGGCCGCCGCCACCCTCCTGGTCCGCGAACGCCGTGCGACCCACCTCGTGATGCCGTGGCTGCTCTTTCGCCATCCCGGTTTCGCGGGCGCCAACATCGTCGGCTTCCTCTTCAACTTCGCCCTGTTCGGGTCGACGTTCATGCTCGGGCTCTACCTCCAGCACGCCCGCGGGGCGTCCCCGTTCGAGGCCGGACTGGAACTGCTCCCGATGACGATCTTCTTCCCGGTGGCGAACATCGTCTACTCGCGCATCTCCGCCCGATTCTCCAACGGCGCTCTCCTGACGGCGTTCCTGCTGCTCGCGGGCTTCGCCTCGCTGACGATGGTCACCATCTCCCCGGACACTCCCTACTGGGTGCTGGCCGTCGCCGTGGGCGTCGCGAACATCGGCGCGGGCATCATCTCGCCCGGGATGACAGCGGCGCTGGTCGACGCCGCCGGCCCGGAACACGCCAATGTGGCCGGCTCGGTGCTCAACGCCAACCGCCAGATCGGCTCGCTGGTCGGGATCGCCGTCATGGGCGTCGTCCTCAACTCCCTCTCCGACTGGAACCAGGGCGCCGCGCTCTGTTTCCTCGCCGTGGCCATCGCTTACCTTCTGGGCGGCCTCGGCGCCTGGCGGCTCATCGCGCGCCCCGAGCGGCGGTCGGCCGCGACCGCCGTCTGAGCCGCTCCGCCCGGGGCGCGCTCCCGCCCGACACGGGTGGGGCCCGGTCCGCGACAGCGGACCGGGCCTCACCACGCGGACCGTGCCCGCCTTCGACGCCGCAAGGTGGCCCGCCCGGCGGCCGGGGGAAGCGGCCTCGTCGAACCGGCCCGCAGCCACCGAGGCCGAGGTCAGCGCAGTCCGCGTTCCGGAGGTACGCAGGCGGCGATCAGACGGCGGCACTCCTGTAGCCGCTCCTCATGGCCGCCCGCGACGACATGGACCGGAATGTCCGCCCGGCTCAGCTCGTCGAGGAGCAACCGGTCGGAGATCTCGCGGAAGGCTTCACTGATCGGGCTCGGCCTGTCGGCCAACGGCACCTCCACCGGGAGGTGCACCACCAGATCGTAGTTCTCCTGGGCATGGCACAGGGCCAGTTGTCCGAGCTGGTGGGCGACCTCCTCGAACGCGGTCCTCGTCCCGGACCGGCGGACGGCCGCAAGACACGCGTGCCCGTCGGGAAAACGCCCGAGTGCCAGCCGCACCGTCGCGTAGACCCACTCGTGAAGAACGGAGCCGTCCGAGAGGAACCCTCGCGGCAGGAGGGCCTCACCCACCCGGCGTTCGGTGAACCGGCGCACCGTCAATTGGAGCAACTCCGCTTCACCGCAGTCCTCCAGCGACTTCCCTGACGCCCCGAGAGGATCACGCATGGCACTGCCATGGGTCCGAGGCAGACCCGTGGTCTGCGCGAGGCGGGTCGTCAGGGTGGTCTTGCCATTGCCGTAGGCGCCGACGAAGGCGACCCGCGGGCCCTTGTACCGCACCGTTGTCACGGTCGAATCCTGTCTGTGAGGGTAGCGGGCCGCCGGCCGCCCGGCAGCCGGCGCCACCCGTGTCGTGCCGCATGGCCCGCCAGCTCGCTGTCGTCACCCACGACGACCGGATGCCCGACCAGTTCCATGTAGGGCACGTCGGAGATGTGGTCGCCGTAGGCATGGCTCCGCTCCAGGTCCAGGCCGCGCCGGCCGGCCAGGCGGCGTACGGCGTCGGCCTTGGCCGCGCCGATCATCGGTGTGCCGATCGCACCGGTGAGCAGCCCCGCCCTCACCTCGGGCCGGGAGCAGAGCAGCACATCGGCCCCGAGATGCTCCGCGACGGGGTCCAGACATGCGGGGAACGACCCCGAGACCAGCACCACCAGATCTCCGGCGGCGGCATGGGAACGGCATGCGGCGAGAGCCGGTTGCACGAAGAAACCAGGACGGCCGGTCCGGCGCGCGAACCACTCGGCCCCTTCCTCGGCGAGAGCGGAAACCGGGACACCGGCATACATCTCGTAATAGGCAGTACACCGCCGGGCCCGGTCCGCGCCGCTCCGCGCCATGTCACCGAGCCGGCTCCGGAAGACCGGGTACTCCTCGGAGCGCCCGCGAACGTCCAGATGATGGGCGAGAAAATCAAACATCGTTGTGGTGTCGACCAGGGTGCCGTCGACATCGAAGAAGGCCGCGGCGCGAGTGGCGCGCCTCGTGAGGTTCATCAGTGCTCCCCCTCGCGATCGGGCGGGAGAGGTATGCCGCCCTCCCGCCCGGACAGGTGCCGGCTCTGTTGTGTCTGTCAGACCGCGAGCGCCCGTGTCTTGCTGTTCACCAGAGCCGCGGTCGCCTCGATGGTCTCCGCTTCGGCCAGTTCCTCGTCGGTGACCTCCACGCCGTAGTCGCGTGTGAGGATCACGGCGAGTTCGACCAGGACGAGCGAGTCGAACTCCAGGGACTCGAAGTCGGTCGCTCCGGAGATCTCCTTGCCCTCCACGTCGAAATACGTTCCGATCAGCGCGCTGATCTGCTGCGTAGTAATCATCTCGCCTCACAAATGGATGTCATTCCGTCGTTTATTTCCCTGCGGTCTACAGAGCCGGAACGTCGGGCCACACCAGTGCGGACGACCCCCAGGTGACACCGCCGCCGAAAGCGCTCAGGAGTACGCGGTCCCCGGGGACCAGATTGCCGTCCGTGACGGCACGGGCCAGGGCGAGCGGTATGGAGGCTGCCGACGTGTTGCCGACGCGGTCCATGTCGATGATCACCCGGTCGCTCTTCACCCCGAGACCGTCAGCCACCGCGCGCAGGATCCGGGCATTGGCCTGATGGCCCACGAACCAGTCGACGGTTCCCGCGGTCCATCCCGCTTTCTCCAACAGGGCTTCGGCCGATTCGGTCATCCGGTCGACCGCGTGCCGGAACACCGGCTTTCCCTGCATCGTGAAGTAGGAACCCGCCGGGTCGCCTTTCGAGGTCCGCTGCCGAGAGCCGCCGTCGGGGATGATGATGAGGTCCTTCAGTGAACCGTCACTGCCCAGATCGAAACCGAGGAAGCCGCCCGGCGCACCGGGTCCCGCCGCCCGGAGTACCGCGGCACCGGCACCGTCGCCGAAGATGACGGAGGTGCTCCGGTCGCCGGGGTCGAGGATCGTCGAGTACGTCTCGGCGCCGATCACCAGGACACGCGCCGCCAGATCGGCGGCGATGTGGGCGGCGGCGCAGGCCAGCCCGTACACGAAACCGCTGCACACGGCAGCGACGTCGAAGGCCGGAACGGTACCGAGCCCCAGCCGGCTTGCCACGTCCGGTGCTGTGGCGGGACACGCGTGATCGGGCGTGGTCGTTGCCACGATCACCATGTCGACGGCGTCGCTCCCCGCCGACCTCAGGGCGTTGCGCCCCGCCTCGACGGCGAGATCGCTGGTGGCGACGCCCGCACTCCAGAAGCGCTGCGCTATACCCGTGCGCGACCGGATCCACTGGTCGTCGGTGTCCAGCGTGCGGGACAGCTCCTCGTTGGTGACCCGCCGGGAGGGCAGCGCCGTGCCCAGACCGGCCAGGGCCGCGATCGCGGTCATGCCACCGCGACCGGCGCGCGGTCGGTCTCGCTGGTCGTGTCGATTTTCGCGTAGTCCGCCTTGGCACGCGAAATGGCCTCCTCGATCGACATCTGCGGAGTGAAACCGTAGATGTCGACGATCTTCTTCAGGCGCTCGGGAACCGTGCCCCCGACGATGTGCACCGGTATCCCTAGCTCGTTGATGTTCTTCAGCAGCATCTCGTCGGCCAGCAGGCGGAACCGCTCGCTGACCGGCCGGTGCCCGTCCTCGACGATGGGGAACTCCACGGGCAGGTGCACGAACGAGTCGTAGGACGCCTTGGCGTGCTGCCGGGCCGGGATGCCCATCTTCTCCATGACCTGTGCGTAGAAGCGGATCTCGTCGGTCATCTCGACGTTCTCGAGGTTCACCGACTCGTTGGGGTTGATGCCCACCAGCACCCGCACGGTTCCGTAGGACCACTCGTGCAGGGAGGAGCCGTCCGAGACGAACCCGTGGCGCAAGTGACTCTCGTTGACGGCGCGTTCCTGGTTGCGGCGCATGATCAGCATGATGATCTCCGCCGCGGTGCACTCCTCCAGCGTCTTGCCCGGCACGGAGATCGGCAGCAGCTCACGCATGGTCTTGGCGGAGCTGCGCGCCAGGCCGGTGAGATGGGACACGGCCATGGTCGTCAGGGTCTTGCCGACCGAATAGGTGCCGGAAATGGCCAGATTCATATCGTTTCCCTCTTCTTGGATTCCGGGATTCGTGGATTTGTGGGATGTGTGGATCTGTGGGATGTGTGTATTCGCGAAGGGGCTACGGAAGACGGTGTGCGACAGAGCAGCGCATCCCGATACCACGCAAGTCGCCGACAATGTCCGCGGAGCGCCAGACCTCGCCCCGGCTGTTGGTCAGCCGCCGGCTGCGCTCCAGCCGGACGGCGGTGTCGTCGGACGCGGACAGCGCGGCACGCGCCGGATCCAGGTCCAGAACGGTCTCGCGCATCCAGAGCGTGTTCGAGCGGGACCGGGGCACCTGGTCCAGCGCGTAGAGCAGCACCTGCCCGAGCTGCAGCCCGACAACGAACGCGTCGATGGGGGACGCGCAGTTTCGAAGACCCGCCTCCAGCCCCGCCGCAGGGGCGTGCACCGCCTCGTCGATGCGGACCGCGGCGCTCGCGCTGCCCGCTGCCAGATCGAGTTCCACGTCTTCGACGAACTGCCGGCGCGTGGTGAAACCCGTACCGAACAGGCGGGTGTGCGGAGCACCGAGCGTGGTCCGTTCCGATGAGCAGCGCACCGGAAGCGAAGCAGGCCGTGCAGCGCGCCCGTGCCGAACAGCGCAGGTCATGCGGAGAGTTCCCACCCGGCACTCCATCGTGCTGACGAACCGGCCGCTCTCGCCGGCGGCGGGTGCGGTGCCGGCCAGTCGGGCACTCGCGGGGAATCCCGCCAGGTCCTCCTCCACCGGAGTGGTGCCCGCCTTGATCCTGACCCGGAGCAGGACCGCCTCCGACTGCTCCCGCGCGGTGAGTCCCACCGCGTCCGCGAGGAGGATCTCGCACAGTTGCGCGCCGATGACGAGGACGTCCACGGTCGAGAGGTGCGGCCGCTGGTCCGTATCGCCTTTGCGTGACCAGTTGGAGGGGTAGCGCACCCGCACGGCCGCATCGGCCCGGGCCGGCTGGCCCTTTTCCTGCGTAACGGTAATGTCGCGGAGTTTATGCTCGGCGCGTTTGTAACCTTCACCGAAGAATCGTTTGCTCCGTGGCCCGAGTACATCGTCCACGGACCGGTGGAATACCTTTGATGGCGCAGTCGTACTCTTTGGCATGCACCCTCCAGTAGATCTCCCGCTGGTGTAACCGGTGTGTGCATCGATGACTATCCGGGAGGCGCGGAGGGATGTCCAGAGCGTAATTCTGATGTCATCGCGCATACTGGTGGTGGGAAAAATAGGAATGCCTGGAGTGCGGAATGCCTGGCGACAAGGCACAGGGGGTTCGCGCCCTCTGTGGCGGCGGCGTTCCCCTTGGCCGGCCCGACCCGGGTCCCAGGCGTGCGCGCGGACACAGAAAGCCTGGGCCGCTCCCCCGGGAGCGGCCCAGACGTGTTCCGTCAGTACAAGGTGGCGAGCATGTCCGCGGCGAAGGGAACCAGGTCACGGGCCTGCCCCGCTCGCATCTTGCTCGGCCAGGCGGGGTCCGCGATCAGCGCCCTGCCCAGTGCGACCAGATCGAACTCGCCCTGCGCCAGCCGTGCGGTCACCTCGGTGACGTCACCGACCCCGGCGCCCTTGCCGTCCAGGTAGGTGAGGAAGTCACTGTCCTTCAGGCCCACTGAGCCCACCGTGATGGCCGGCTTGCCGGTGACCCTCTTGGACCACCCGGCCAGATTCACCTCGCTTCCCGCGAACGCCGGCTCCCAGAACCGGCGGGTGGAGGCATGGAACATGTCCACTCCCGCCTCGACGAACGGCAGCAGCAGCGCCTCCAGTTCCGCCGGTGTGTCGGCGAGCCGCGCGCTGTAGTGACCGACCTTCCACTGAGAGAAACGCAGGATGATCGGGAAGGAGGGGCCCACCGCCTCCCGGCAGGCCCGCACCACTTCCACGCCGAAGCGCACGCGGGCCTGGGCGCTGCCTCCGTAGGCGTCGGTGCGCCGATTGGTCACCGGCCACAGGAACTGGTCGATGAGGTATCCGTGCGCGGCGTGCAGTTCGATGGCGTCGAACCCCGCTCTGCGCGCGTCGGCGGCCGTCCGGGCGTACGCGGCGACGGTGCCGTCGATGTCGTCCCGCGTCATGACCCGGCCCAGCGGCGGCGCCTCGGGCCGGGAGGGGTCCGCACCGGAAGGGCTCTCCAGCTCGAATCCCCGGGGAAGGATCGTGCCGACCCGCTCGGCGCCCATGCCCCACAGCAGTGGGTCGAGCCCGGCGTGCATGAGCTGCGCCGCGATCCGGCCGCCCTCCGCGTGCACCGCCTCCACCACGGCTGACCAGCCGGCCAGCGCGTCCCGGCCATGGAGGCGGGGAACCGACTCACGCCGCTCGGCGGCGACGTGCCCGATGGCGGCGCCCTCGGTGATGATCAGCCCCACCCCGTTGCGCGCCCGGCGCGCGTAGTACGCCGCCACCTCCGGTCCCGGGACGCCGCCCGAGGACAGCTCGCGGGTCATGGGCGCCATGACAATGCGGTTGTCCAGCGTCAGGGAACCCACGGTGAGCGGCTCGAAGAGAGCTTCGGCCGAACCCGGTATGTTCTCGTCCGTGCTCATACGCTGAGGCCTGCGGCCGTCCGCAGGTCCGCAGGCGTGAACATGTGCGGGAAGAGCGGGCCGCCCGGGTCGAGCGGGGCGGAATCGTCGAGCCCCCCGAGATCCACGGGAGTGAACCCGGCGTCGAGTATCAGGCCGCGCACGGTGTCCTTGGCATCGGTGTCGTCGCCGGCGTAAGCCATGCCCCAGAAGTGCCTCTGCTGTGTGCCGCGGGACCAGAGCAGTTCGTCCATGACGTGCGTGAAGGCACGGACGATCGTCGTGTCGGGAAGCGACTTGGAGGCGTGCCTGCCCTGGGTGAGCCCCGGGCCCAGGGTGGAGATGATGTGACCGTCGTCGGAGAGACCCATGGGGTTCGTGGCATCGATGACCAGCTTGCCGGCCAGGGAGTTCCCGACACTCTCCAGGAGCTCCGGCCACGCCGGGTGGGGAACGGACAGCAACAGAACGTCGTTCGTCTCCGCGGTCTCGAAGAGCCCGGCCGTCCGGGCCTCGGGGCAGGAACCGGCGACGAACTCGGAAAGACGCTCCGGGTTGCGGGATCCGAAGGTCATCCGATGCCCCGCCGCCGACCAGTGACGCCCGATGGGGCGGCCGATACTGCCCGCTCCGAGGATCCCGATGCGCAGGGGGGTGGTGGCTGTCGACATGCTGAGTGCTCCTTCAGTAAGTGAGTGCCGGGAATACGGTGTACGCGCAAGCCCGGTCGTGAGGTGAGGGGCAGCGGGAGCGGCCGGATGTCAGCTCGCCACCAGCTCCAGACCCGCCTCCTGGGCGTGCGGCATGGGCGTGTAGAGCATCAGACGCAGGTCGGGGTTCTCGAGCAGCCACAGGATCAGGTGCTCGTAGCGGGCGCCCTGCTGACCCTTCACGCGTACTCGTACGCGCGTCCTGGCCGCGTTGCACGTCTCGTGGCGCGCCCAGAGATCGGCGAACGCCTCGTCGGCACGGCAGAGTTCCTGCGCCAGCATGTCGAAGCGGGCGTCCCCGGGGAAGCGCGCCCCCTGGACGCGGAACTGGCCCACCAGCCGGGCGGCCATGTTGTCCCAGTCCGGAAAACGGACGCGCGCCGACGGTTCCGTGAAGAAGGCGGTGAGGTAGTTCTGACCGTGACCCGGAACGCCGAGCAGCGACCGCGCTTTGCTGTTGGCGACCAGGACGTTCCAGTAGCGGTCGATGACGAAGGCCGGAGCGGGAAGCCAGCCGTCGACGACCGGCTGCAGTCGCTGTGTCTCCTTCGGGGCGGCGCTCCGCGACGCGGGCTGTGGCGGGTTGGTGCCCGCCAGCCGGTACAGGTGCACTCGTTCGGTGTCGTCGAGCCGCAGGGCGTGACTGATCGCATCCAGCACGCTGTCCGAGACCTTGATATCCCTCCCCTGTTCAAGCCACGTGTACCAAGAGGCGCTTACGCCGGCGAGGACCGCGACCTCTTCGCGCCGCAGCCCGGGGGTGTGCCGCCGGCCGGTGGCCAGCAACCCGACATCGTCGGGTGAAAGCCGTGCTCGGCGGGACCGCAGGAAGTGCCGAAGCGCCTCGCGCTGCCTTCCGGAACTGTCAACCACTGATTCTTTCACCACTCGAATGACGCTAGACAGGTGCCTCATCCAGTGTCAAACCTTTGGGAAGGTTTTTTACGTTCAGTCACGCTGCGTGAGATCCACACCCGGTCGGCACCCCCGTGACCGCCCGCCAGACCTGGTGTCACCACCACCACCCTCCCCGCCCACAGGAGAAGTTCGCTCTGGCAGGGGAGCCGCGGATCCGCGAATACTCCACCCACAACAGCCGCCGAGAAGGAGATCTCCGCCGTGACCGATCAGCATCTGCGCGACCGCCACGACATCGTCGAACTGTGCACCCGCATGGGATGGCACCTCGACCACTGCCAGTGGGACCGGCTGACAGACCTGTTCACCGACGACATCCGCCTCGACTACACCAGCCTCAACGGTGGCGAGCCGGTCGTCCTGTCGCGCAAGGACGTCATCGCGAAGTGGCGCGGCAACCGGGAGGGCCTCGCCGCCACTCAGCACCTGATCTCCAACCAGTTGGTCGAAGTCGACGGCGACAGGGCGGCGGCCACCGCCATGTTCCAGGCGACCCACCTGCTGCCGAACCAGCTCGGCGGCCCGCTGTGGACACTGGCGGGCGAGTACCGCTACGGCCTGCTGCGCACGCCCGACGGCTGGCGCATCGAGGCCCTGACCATGTCCGTCATCTGGGCCGAGGGGAATCGCAACATCAGGGACCTCGCCGTACAAGCAGACTGACCACCCGGATCAGCGAAGGGAGTCCCATGGCCAACCTGACGGCTGCCACCGCGCAGCACGCCGCGGACAGCCACCCCCTGAGGCGACCGCCGCCGCCGCGGGCCGATCCATTCGTCTTCCGCCGCGTCCTGGGTCACTTCCCCACCGGGGTCGTCGTGGTCACCGCCCTACACGAGGACACCCCCGTCGGATTCGCGGTCGGATCGTTCGCATCGGTGTCGCTCGACCCTCCCATGGTCGGCTTCTTCCCCGCCAAGGCCTCGACCACATGGCCACGTATCCAGCAGGCCGGCGCCTTCGTGGTCAACGTCCTCGGCGACCACCAGCGCGAGATATGTCAGGCCTTCGCCACCAGCGGAGGCGACAAGTTCCGTGCCGTGCCCTGGCACCGGGCCGGAAACGGGGCACCGGTCATTCACGGCGCCAGCGCCTGGATCGAGTGCGACATCGGCACGGTCACCGAAGCGGGCGACCACTGGTTCGTTCTCGGGCGGGTACGCGACCTCGCCGTCGGCAACGACTGCGGCCCCCTGCTCTTCTTCCAGGGCCGGTACGCCAGCCTGGCCGGCCGGCCGGGCCACGAGGGACGTCCGGGTGGCGAGACCGGTGGGACACCGGGCCCCTGAAAGCGTCGCTGACTCCCGCACCCCGTCAGTCCTCGTGCCCGAGTTGCAGGTCGCGCTCGGTGCGGCCGCCGCCGGCGACCTGGAGCACGGTGGCGACCGGCGGGTAGCCCGCGGCGATCACGGTGTACTCGCCGGAGGACAGGTCGATGAACCGGAAGGTGCCGTCGGCGCCGGTGGTGAGGGTGTCGACCACGTTGCCGGCGGCGTCCAGCAGGGTCACGCGCGCGTCCTCGACGGGCCGTCCGCCGCCGGCCCGCACGGTGCCCTTGAGCACGGCCCCGCCGGCCAGCTCGATGTCCTGCCGGGTCTCCCGGGACGCCTGGACGGTGACCGGGAGCGCGGCCGGGCGGAACGCGGGCGCGCTGCCGGCCAGGGTGTACTCGCCGGCCACCAGCTCGGCGATGACGTACCCGCCCTCCCGGCCGCTGCGGGTGGCGGCCACCACCTCGCCGTGGACGTTGGTGAGGGTGACGACGGCGTCCCGGACGGGGCTGCCGTCGGCGGTGAGCACGCTGCCGGCGAGGCGGCCGGCGCCGCCGAGGACGACGTCCAGTTCGACGGGCCGCTCGCCCACCGTGACGGAGACGGCCTGCGGCTGGTGACCGCCCGCGGCGGCGATCAGGACGTAGGCTCCCACGCCCGGCGTGGCCAGCGCGTAGCGGCCGTCGTCGCCGCTGGCGCCGCGGCCGATCTGCTGTCCGGCGGCGTCGATGAGGGTGAGCGCGGCGCGGGGTACGACCGTGCCGTCGTGGTGCTGGACCGTGCCGCAGACGGGGACGCCGCCGTGGAAGGCCGTGCGGGCGTGCGGGATCGGGGTGGTGCCCGGGTCGGTCCCGGGCGCGGGCGCGTGGGGCGGGGCTGCGTGGTTCAACAGCGGAGTCTCCTTGAGGAAGAGGGCGAGCACGAGGCCGAGGACGAGCACCGGCACCAGGTACAGGAAGATCCGCGGCATGGCGTCGGCGTACGCCTGGACGTAGGCGTCGCGCAGCGCCGGCGGCAGGGCGTGGACGAGTTGCGGGGTGACGGCCTCCGGGTCGGGCAGCCCGGCGCCGGCGGGCAGGCGCTCGGCGAGGGCGTCGGTGAGCCGCCCGGCGAAGAGGGTGCCGAAGACCGCGGCGCCGACGCTGCCGCCGATCTGCCGGAAGTAGGTGTTGGCGCTGGTGGCGGTGCCCAGGTCGGCGGGGCGTACGGAGTTCTGCACGGCGAGGACGAGGACGGGCATCACCATGCCGATACCGGCGCCGAGGAGCGCCATCCAGAGGCTGTAGTGCAGGCGGGGCGTGTCGGCGTCGAGGTGGGAGAGCAGCCACATGCCGACCACCGAGAACACCCCGCCGAGGAGGGGGTGGAGGCGGTAGCGCCCGGTGCGGCTGATGAGCTGCCCGGCGATGATCGAGGCGCCGACGATGCCGCCCATCATCGGCAGCATCAGCAGGCCGGACTCGGTGGCGGAGGCGCCGTCGACCATCTGCAGGAAGGTGGGCAGGTAGCTGGCGGCGCCGAACAGGGCGACGCCGACCACGAGGCCGATCAGGCCGGTGACGTTGAAGACGGAGTCGCGGAACAGCCGTAGCGGGATGAGGGGTTCGGCGGCGAAGCGTTCGGCGATGAGGAAGAGCACGGTGGCCGCCAGCGCGCCGGCGCCGAGCCCGAGGACGACCCGTGAGTCCCAGGCGTACTCGGTGCCGCCCCAGCTCGTCAGCAGCACCGCGCAGGTGGAGGCGGTGGCCAGCAGCAGCGCGCCGGGCAGGTCGAGGCGGGCCTTGGCGCGCGGCCTGGGCAGCTTGAGGACGACGGCGACGACGGCCATGGTCAGCAGGCCGAAGGGCACGTTGAAGTAGAAGCACCAGCGCCAGGAGAGGTGGTCGGTGAAGTAGCCGCCGAGCAGCGGGCCGGCGACGGAGGCGAGGCCGAACGCGCCGCCGATCAGGCCCATGAACCGGGCGCGCTGCCGGGGCGGCACGATGTCGGCGATGATCGCCTGGACGCCGATCATGAGGCCGCCCGCGCCGACGCCCTGCACGGCCCGGTAGGCGATGAGCTGGTCCATGGTCTGCGCCCGGCCGGCCAGTGCCGAGCCGATGACGAAGACGAGGATCGCGAACTGGAAGACGCCCTTGCGGCCGTAGAGGTCGCCGAGCTTGCCGTAGATCGGCAGTCCGACGGTGGAGGTGAGCAGGTAGGCGGTCACCGCCCAGGACATCCGGTCCAGGCCGTGCAGCTCACCGACGATTCTCGGCAGCGCGGTGGCGACGATCATCTGTTCCAGGGCGGCGAGCAGCAGCGCCAGCATCAGTCCGCAGAAGACCAGCCGGACCCGGCGGGGGCTCAGCGCGGCGGCCGGCTCCGGGCCGGGCGCCGGGACGTCCGGGGGCGCGGCCGCGGCCGGCTCGTCCTTCACCAGGGTGACTCCGCCCACGTACCGCTCCGCTCGTCGCACTGCCTGACAACCCGCGCCAAGCGACAACTGCGAACGCGTACGCCGGGTTACGGCGTCCCGCGCGGACGTGTGGAGATCACCCGAACCGGTGAGGGCGGCCAACAGCCGCCCCCGGTACGGGCGTTGGCTACTTCTCGACCTCGGCGGCGAGCCGGGTGAGCACGGCGTCGTAGATCCGGGCGAGGCCCTTGGGCGCGAAGGTCCGCTCGAAGAAGCCGCCGATGCCGCCGGCGCCGTTCCACACCGTGGTCACGACGGCGCGGGACCTGCCCTCGCCCGCCGGGGTGACCCGCCAGGTGGTGACCATGGAGGAGTCGCGGTCCTTCTCGACCAGCTCGCCGTCGGAGGGCTCGGTCACCTCCAGCAGGCAGTCGCGGACACGCTTGCTGGTGGCCTGGAGCTTCCAGTGGACGAGGGTGCCCTCGCCGTCGCCGCCCTCGCGGACCTCGTACTCGCTGAACTGCTCGGGCAGCAGCTTCGCGCGGGTGCCGCTGTAGTCGGCGAGCGCGTCGAACACCGTCTCCGCGTCCGCGGCGACGATCCGCTCGGTCGTGGCCTCGACCTGCGCCATCGGTTTCCTCCAGGGCTGGTTCCTCGGGGTCGGGGCAAGCCAACCACCCCGCCGCCCGGCCACCAAATCCAGGGTCGCGCGCCGGGCGCGAGGAGTGGTCAGCGCCGACGTTCCGGAGCGCGCCCGCACGATCAAGGGAACGTGTGTTCTATTCTGTGGTCCGGTACTACCGAGGAGGCGTCATGCGCTGGGACAACCTCACCGACCCGGACACCGGCACCGGGCCCGGCCGGGCGGCGGACGCCGCGCTGTTCGGCGCGGACGCGGTGACGACCCGCACCTTCGACACCCCCGAGTTCCGCGGGATCACCTTCCACGAGGTGCGGGCCCGTTCGATCGTGAACCGGGTGCCGGGCGCCTCGCGCATGCCGTTCGAGTGGACGGTGAACCCCTACCGGGGCTGTTCGCACGCGTGTGTGTACTGCTTCGCCCGCAAGACCCACAGTTATCTGGACCTCGACACGGGCCTCGGTTTCGACAGCCAGATCGTGGTGAAGGTGAACGCGGCCGAACTGCTGCGCCGCCGGCTGGCCGCGCCGGGCTGGCGGGGCGAGCACCTCGCGATGGGCACCAACGTGGACTGCTATCAGCGGGCCGAAGGACGGTACCGCCTGATGCCGGGCATCATCGACGCCCTCACGGAGTACGCCAACCCCTTCTCGATCCTCACCAAGGGGACGCTGATCCTGCGCGACCTCGACCTGCTGACGCGGGCGGCGCGGGTGACGGAGGTCGGCATCTCCGTCTCGGTCGGCTTCACCGATCCCGCCCTGTGGCGGACCGTCGAGCCGGGCACCCCCGCGCCGGAGCGCCGCCTGGACGTCGTACGGACCCTGGCCGGACAGGGCATCGGGTGCGGGGTGCTGATGGCCCCGGTGATCCCGTTCCTGAGCGACGAGCCGGCCCGGCTGCGCGACACGGTCCGGGCGATCGCCGCCGCCGGGGCCACCTCCGTCACGCCGCTGGTGCTCCATCTTCGGCCCGGCGCGCGGGAGTGGTTCATGGCCTGGCTGGGGCAGCACCATCCGCACCTGGTGCGCCGCTACGAGCGGCTGTACGCCGAGGGCGCCTACGCCCCGAAGTGGTACCAGCGCCGGATCACCCGCCAGGTGCACGACCTGGCCCGGGAGTACGGGATCGGGCCGGAGCGGGCGGGCGCCGCCCGGAACGTCCCGCGGCCGGTCCGGGCCCCGGAGGAGGCGGGACCGACTCAGCTCTCGCTCCTCTGAGAGAGGGGGACCGAGAGACCGGGAGCGACAGTCCGGGAGCGGCGGACCGGGAGCGGGCGCCCGGCGGCCTCCAGGGGCCGGCCCAGCGGCCGGCGCGAGTGCGTCGGCGGGCGTGCACCGGTGGGCGTGCATCGGTGCGCGTGCGTCGGCGGGCGTTCGAGGGCAACGAGCGGCCCAACCGGGTCACATTCCGGCGGAGCGTGTTCCTCCCCGGGTGTTCGCCGGGACGATCCCGCCGGGACCCCGACCGCGCGGTCCGCAGCCCGCAGCCCCGGGAGGGCCCCATGAGACCACGCGCAGCGGTGCTGTGCGGCGCCGCCGCCGTCCTGGCGGGGGCGTTCACCGCCGTCCCGGCCGACGCGAGCGCGCCGCGTGCGGGGGGCGGGGCGCCCGCCGCGCTCCTGGAGTGGCGGAAGTGCGCCACGGCCGAGCATCCGACGCTCCAGTGCGCGTCCCTGCCGGTGCCGCTCGACCACGACCGTCCCGGGGGCCGACGGATCACGCTGGCGCTCTCCCGAATCCCGCACACCGCCCGGACCTTCCAGGGGCCGCTGCTGGTCAACCCCGGCGGGCCCGGCGGCAGCGGGCTGCGGCTGGCCGGTTTCGTGGCGTCGTCGCTGCCGAAGAAGGTGGCCACGCAGTACGACGTCGTCGGCTTCGACCCGCGCGGCGTGGGCGCGAGCAGGCCCGCCCTGAACTGCCGGCCGGGCCACTTCGCGCCGGTGCGCCCCGACTCCCTGCCGCACACACCCGCCGTCGAGCGGGCCAACCTCACGCGGGCGAGGTCCTTCGCCGCCGCCTGCGGCAGGAAGTACGCCGGTGTGCTGCCGCATCTCGACACGGTGAGCGCCGCGCGGGACATCGACGCGATCCGCGCGGCGCTGGGCGCGGAACGGATCAACTACTTCGGCTACTCGTACGGCACCTATCTCGGCGCGGTCTACGCGCGGCTCCACCCGGAGCGGGTACGCCGCCTGGTGCTGGACTCCGTGGTCGATCCGACCGAGGTCTGGTACGGGGCCAACCTCCGCCAGGACCTCGCCTTCAACGACCGCCACCGCGCCTTCCTCGCCTGGGTCGCGAAGCACGACGGGGCCTACCGGCTGGGCCGGGACCCGGAGCGGGTCGAGGCCGCCTGGTACGCGATGCGGGCGGCGCTGGCGAAGCGGCCGGCGGGCGGGGCGGTGGGCGCCGCCGAGCTGGAGGACACCTTCGTGCCGGGCGGCTACTACCACGGCTACTGGCCCTACCTCGCCGCGGCGTTCGCCGCGTACGTCGCCGACCGGGACGCCGGGCCGCTGGTCGAGGCGTACCGGAACTTCGGGGCCGTCGACGCGGCGGACGAGAACGGCTACAGCGTCTACGCGGCGGTGCAGTGCCGGGACGCGAGGTGGCCGCGCGACGGGGACGACTGGCGCGAGGACAACTGGGACGCGTACGAGAAGGCGCCCTTCATGACGTGGAACAACGCCTGGTACAACGCGCCGTGCGCGTTCTGGCCGGCGCGGCCGCGCCGTCCGGTGGACGTGACCAACCGCGTGCTGCCGCCCGCGCTGCTCTTCCAGGCCACGGACGACGCCGCCACCCCCTACGAGGGCGGTGCCACGCTCCACCGCGCGCTGCGCGGCTCCCGCCTGGTGGTGGAGGAGGGCGGCGGCAACCACGGCATCACGCTGAGCGGGAACGCCTGTCTGGACGGGCATCTGACCGCCTACCTGGCCGACGGCACCCTGCCGCCCGCCGGGCCCGCGGCCGACGCGGTCTGCCCGGCCCTGCCCGCCCCCGGCCCCCTCCGCGCCAAGGCCGCCGCCACCACGTCCCGCGGCGCGGTCCTGCACGGTCTGCTGGGCTTCCGCGGCTGACGACCGGCCCCGGCGGCGGGCGTGGTCGGCCCCGTCGTCCACGAGGGGCGCGTGAGCGGGCGGTGGCTCACTTCGGGCGGGGCAGGCGGGACAGGGCCCGTACCGCCGCCTGTGCCAGGGCCGGGTGGGCGAGGGCCTCGTCGAGGACGGGTCGGGCCCGGGCGTCGCCGAGGGCGCCCAGGCCCTCCACGCAGGCCAGTGCCACCCGGCGGTAGGGGTCGTGCGGGGTGAGGCGGCGGCGGAGCGTGGTGATCAGCGCGGGGACGGATTCCGGGGCGCGCAGTTCGGTCAGGAGCCGGACCGGGTGCAGGGCGTAGGCGACGCGGAGTTCGTTGGTGGCGAGGGCGGCGGCGGCGCGGGCGGTGCGGGGGTCGCCGAGGCGGGCCAGGGCGCGGGCGGCGGTGGCGCAGCGCGGCGGGTCACGGTGGTTGAGCAGCAGCACGAGCGCCTCGAAGGCGCGCCGGTCCCCCGCCGTCCCCAGCTTGAACGCGGCCAGTTCCCGGGCCCACAGCGGCTGTCCGGGCTCGATGAGGACCGCGGCCAGTTCCTCGGCGTCCTTGGTGGCCACGAGACGCTCGTGCGCCACGGAGCCCCCCGCCTCCGCCCGTGAACGCTCCGTGAGCGACCGCAACTCTTCGTCCATGACACGAGGTTAGAGGCGTTGCCGGCCATCGGGGGCGTACCTGGTCAAGACAAGGGGCTGGCGCGCTCGTTACCCGCGGGTTAAGCTCAATCGAGCGAGTCACCCACTCGTGTTCTCCCGCGGCGGTCTGGTGACGCGGCCGCCTCGGGAGCAGATGATCCGGTACGCGAGTACCGCAGTGCGATCCGGTCCCGGGACAGGGCCGGCCGGTTCTCCGCCGCCGTGCGGGCGTGTGCGCGCCCCGGTCACGACGGCATCGCCACCGGGCGTGTGCGCGAGTCAGCCCGGCGACAACACCCGCACCTCTTTTCCTCCTTCACGCCCCCGGTGCGCCGCTCGGCGCACCGGGGCGCCTGTCCCGTCGTCACCCTCATTCCTGGAGTCCCTCGATGGCCGCTCCCCGCTCCGAAACCCCTCTCTCCGCCCTGCGGACCGTCGCCGTGGTCGGCCTCGGCACCATGGGCGCCGGTATCGCCGAAGTGCTGGCCCGGGCCGGCCGCACGGTCGTCGGCGTCGACATCGACGCGGCCCAGGCCGCTCGGGCCGTCGCCGCGCTGGAGACCTCCACCGCCCGTGCCGTCGAGCGCGGGCGCCTGACCGAACCGGAGCGCGCGGAGGTCCTCGCGAGGCTGAGCACCTCCACCGATCTGCGGGCCGCGGCCGACGCCGACCTGGTGATCGAGGTGGCGCCGGAGACGTACGAGGTCAAGCAGCGCATCTTCCGCGAGCTGGACGGGATCGTGCGCCCGGAGACGATCCTGGCGACCGGCACCAACGCGCTCTCCGTGACCCGGCTGGCCGCCGACTCCGCCCGCCCGGAACGGGTGCTGGGCCTGCACTTCTTCAATCCGGCGCCGGCGATGAAGCTGGTGGAGGTGGTCTCCTCGGTGCTGACCGCGCCCGCCGCCGTCGGCGCCGTCACCGACCTCGCCCTCGACCTCGGCAAGGAGCCCGTCGCGGTCGGCGACCGGCCCGGATTCGTCGCCGACGGCCTGCTGTTCGGCTACCTCAACCAGGCCGCGGCGATGTACGAGGCGCGCTATGCCTCCCGTGAGGACATCGACGCGGCGATGCGTCTCGGCTGCGGGCTGCCGATGGGCCCGCTGGCCCTGCTCGACCTGATCGGCGTGGACACCGCGCGCACCGTCCTGGAGGCCATGTACACCGAGTCCCGGGACCGGCTGCACGCCCCGGCGCCGATCCTCAAGCAGCTCAGCGAGGCGGGCCTGACCGGCCGCAAGGCGGGGCGCGGCTTCTACACCTACGAGGCACCGGACAGCGCGGTCGTGGTGCCGGACGCGCTGACCCCGCGGCGGAGCGACTCCCCGGTGCCCGGCCGCCCGGTCCGCTCGGTGGGGGTGGCCGGTTCGGGCACCATGGCCTCCGGGATCGCCGAGGTCTTCGCCAAGGCCGGGTACGAGGTGGTCCTCGCCGCCCGCAGCGAGGAGAAGGCCGAGACGGCCAAGGCCCGGATCGGCAAGTCCCTGGCGCGCTCGGTGGACAAGGGGCGGCTGACCGCCGAGGCGGCCGCGCAGACCCTGGACCGGATCACGGCGACCGGGAGCTACGAGGACTTCGCCGACGTGGACCTGGCGGTGGAGGCGGTCGCCGAGGACCTGGAGGTCAAGCGGCAGCTCTTCGCCGCCCTGGACAAGGTCTGCAAGTCCGGCGCGGTGCTCGCCACCACCACCTCCTCGCTGCCGGTCGTCGCCTGCGCCCGCGCCACCTCGCGTCCGCAGGACGTGATCGGCATGCACTTCTTCAACCCCGCGCCGGCCATGAAGCTGGTCGAGGTGGTGCGTACGGTGCTGACCGCCGACGACGTCCACGCCACCGTCCGCGAGGTCTGCGCCAAGGTCCGCAAGCACGCCGTGGACTGCGGTGACCGGGCCGGGTTCATCGTGAACGCGCTGCTGTTCCCGTACCTGAACAACGCGGTGAAGATGGTGCAGGAGCACTACGCGACGCTCGACGACATCGACGCGGCGATGAAGCTCGGCGGCGGCTATCCGATGGGCCCCTTCGAACTGCTCGACGTGGTCGGCCTCGATGTGTCGCTGGCCATCGAGAAGGTGCTGCACCGTGAGTTCCGCGACCCGGGGCTGGCCCCGGCGCCGCTCCTGGAGCACCTGGTGGCCGCGGGCTGCCTCGGCCGCAAGACGGGCCGCGGCTTCCGCGAATATGCCCGGCGCTGATCCCCGCCCCGGCGACTGGTTCCGGCCCGGTGCGGACTGGGGCGGACTGCTCGACCCGGCGGACCCTCCCCCGCCCTCCCGGGGCGGGGGAACCCCAGGTCGCGCGCACCGAGCCGCCCGAATGCAGTACGTTCGAGTCATGCCCCAGCCCGCCAGGTCCCCACGTACCCCAGCCGCGTCCGACGCGCCGGAGAGCGCCGCCGGCGGCCGTGCCGCCGCCCAGCGGCTGAAAATGCGCCGGGAGCTGGCGGCGGCCGCGATGGAGCTGTTCGCGACCAAGGGGTACGAGGCGACCACCGTGGACGAGATCGCGGCCGCCGCCGGGGTGGCGCGCCGCACCTTCTTCCGCCACTTCCGTTCCAAGGAAGAGGCGATCTTCCCCGACCACGACGACACCCTGGTGCGCGCGGAGGCGGTGCTCAACGCCGCGCCCGCGCACGAGCACCCGCTGGACACGGTGTGCCGGGGCATCAAGGAGGTCATGAAGATGTACGCGGCCCACCCGGACATCTCGGTGGCCCGCTACAAGCTCACGCGTGAGGTGCCCACCCTGCGCGAGGCGGAGATCGCGTCGGTGGCCCGCTACGAGCGCCTGTTCACCCGCTACCTCCTCGGCCACTTCGACGAGCACGCGCACGACGACGACGCCAACGACGACCCGCTGCTGGCCGAGGTCGCCGCCTCCGCGGTGGTCACCGCCCACAACCACGTCCTGCGGCGCTGGCTGCGGGCCGGTGGCCAGGGCGACGTGGAGGCCCAGCTCGACCACGCCTTCGCCATCGTGCGCAGGACCTTCGGTTCGGGCATCGGCGCCGGGCGCAGCGGTACGGCAGCGCAGCGGGCCTCGGCGACGGCCACCGCCCAGGGCGAGGTGCTGGTGACCGTCGCCCGCACCGACGCCCCGCTGCACGAGGTGATGCGCACCATCGAGCAGGCGCTCAAGGAGCGCTGAGGCACTCCACCCACCTCCCCGCACCTCCCCCGGGCGCCTTCGGCCGCCTGCCTCTCCTGTGACGACGGCCACCCACCGGGTGGCCGTTTTTGCATGCCTACGTTCCTTTTCGACCGGACCTGGAGAGGCGTTCGATCGATCATCGCTCATCTGTTACGTAAAGATTTCATCTGAGCCCAGTTTCTGGCACCCAGTGCCTTGCGGGGTGACACGCAGTGTCATACGTTGAACGTGTCCGGGCTGTCCCCGCAGGCCACACCCCGCGCGTCCGGACGCCTGCGTCACAGGCAACCTCCCGCGCCACCCGCGCAGCCGCACCCGCCTCAGCCGCCGAACCGGCGGCGACCCACCCGACCCTCAGCACCGACGTAGCCCTCAGCGCCCCTCCCTCAGGGCGCTCACCGCCGGAGGCAATACCGTGACCGTGAAGGACATCCTGGACGCGATCCAGTCGCCCGACGCAAGCCCGGCCGACATCGCCGCCCTGCCGCTCCCCGAGTCGTACCGCGCGATCACCGTGCACAAGGACGAGACGGAGATGTTCGCGGGCCTCGAAACCCGCGACAAGGACCCCCGCAAGTCGATCCACCTGGACGACGTCCCGGTGCCCGAACTGGGCCCGGGCGAGGCCCTGGTGGCCGTGATGGCCTCCTCGGTCAACTACAACTCGGTCTGGACGTCGATCTTCGAGCCGCTGTCCACCTTCGGCTTCCTGGAGCGCTACGGCCGGGTCAGCGAACTGACCAGGCGGCACGACCTCCCGTACCACGTCATCGGCTCCGACCTGGCGGGCGTGGTGCTGCGCACCGGCCCCGGCGTCAACTCCTGGCAGCCGGGCGACGAGGTCGTCGCGCACTGCCTGAGCGTGGAACTGGAGTCGTCCGACGGCCACAACGACACGATGCTCGACCCGGAGCAGCGCATCTGGGGGTTCGAGACGAACTTCGGCGGCCTCGCCGAGATCGCGCTGGTCAAGTCCAACCAGCTCATGCCGAAGCCCGGCCACCTGAGCTGGGAGGAGGCCGCCGCCCCGGGGCTGGTCAACTCCACCGCCTACCGGCAGCTCGTCTCCCGCAACGGCGCCCAGATGAAGCAGGGCGACAACGTCCTGATCTGGGGCGCGAGCGGCGGACTCGGCTCCTACGCCACGCAGTTCGCGCTGGCCGGCGGCGCCACCCCGATCTGCGTGGTCTCCAGCGAGCGGAAGGCCGAGATCTGCCGCCGAATGGGCGCCGAGCTGATCATCGACCGCTCCGCCGAGGACTTCCGGTTCTGGAAGGACGAACACACCCAGGACCCCAGGGAGTGGAAGCGGCTGGGCAAGCGCATCCGCGAACTGACCGGCGGCGAGGACGTCGACATCGTCTTCGAGCACCCGGGCCGCGAGACCTTCGGCGCCTCCGTCTACGTCACCCGCAAGGGCGGCACCATCGTCACCTGCGCCTCCACCTCCGGCTACGACCACGCCTACGACAACCGCTACCTGTGGATGTCGCTGAAGCGGATCATCGGCTCCCACTTCGCCAACTACCGGGAGGCGTGGGAGGCCAACCGGCTGATCGCCAAGGGCAAGATCCACCCGACCCTGTCCCGGGTGTACTCCCTGGAGGAGACCGGACAGGCCGCGTACGACGTTCACCGCAACCGCCATCAGGGCAAGGTGGGAGTGCTCTGCCTCGCTCCCGAGGAGGGCCTGGGCGTGCGCGACGAGGAGCTGCGCGCCCAGCACGTCGACGCCATCAACCGCTTCCGGAACGTCTGAAAACGTCTGAGGTCGAAGAGATGAGCGAACGTCAGAAAGACCGGCCGTGGCTGATGCGCACGTATGCCGGTCACTCCACGGCCGAGGCCTCCAACGAGTTGTACCGGCGCAATCTCGCCAAGGGGCAGACGGGTCTGTCGGTGGCGTTCGACCTGCCGACGCAGACCGGTTACGACTCCGACCACATCCTCGCCCGCGGCGAGGTCGGCCGGGTCGGGGTGCCGGTCGCGCACCTCGGTGACATGCGCCGGCTGTTCCAGGACATTCCGCTGGAGCAGATGAACACCTCGATGACCATCAACGCCACGGCCATGTGGCTGCTGGCGCTCTACCAGGTGGTCGCCGAGGAGCAGGGCGCCGACCTCACCCGGCTCAGCGGCACCACCCAGAACGACATCGTCAAGGAGTACCTGTCCCGCGGGACGCACGTCTTCCCGCCGGGGCCCTCCCTCCGGCTGACCACCGACATGATCGCGTACACGGTCTCCCACCTGCCGAGGTGGAACCCGATCAACATCTGCAGCTACCACCTCCAGGAGGCGGGCGCCACGCCGGTCCAGGAGATCGCGTACGCGATGTCCACGGCGATCGCGGTGCTGGACGCCGTCCGCGACTCCGGCCAGGTGCCGGCCGAGCGCATGGGCGACGTGGTCGGCCGTATCTCCTTCTTCGTGAACGCGGGCGTCCGCTTCGTCGAGGAGATGTGCAAGATGCGGGCGTTCGGCCGCATCTGGGACCGCGTCACCCGGGAGCGGTACGGCATCGAGGACCCCAAGCACCGCCGCTTCCGCTACGGCGTCCAGGTCAACTCGCTCGGCCTGACCGAGGCGCAGCCGGAGAACAATGTCCAGCGGATCGTCCTGGAGATGCTCGCCGTCACCCTCTCCAAGGACGCCCGCGCCCGGGCCGTACAGCTCCCGGCCTGGAACGAGGCGCTGGGCCTGCCCCGCCCCTGGGACCAGCAGTGGTCGCTGCGCATCCAGCAGGTGCTGGCGTACGAGAGCGACCTGCTGGAGTACGACGACCTCTTCGAGGGCTCGAAGGTGGTCGAGGCGAAGGTGGCGCAGCTCGTCGCGGACTCCTTCGCCGAGATGGACCGGATCGAGGAGATGGGCGGCGCGCTGGCGGCCGTCGAGTCCGGCTACCTCAAGGCGCGGCTGGTCTCCTCGCACGCCGAGCGGCGGGCCCGGATCGAGTCCGGCGAGGAGAAGATCGTCGGCGTCAACGCCTTCGAGGGCAGCGAGCCCAGTCCGCTCACCGCCGACCTGGACACCGCCGTGCAGACGGTGGACCCGGAGGTGGAGGCGCGGGTCGTCGGCGCGCTCCAGCACTGGCGCGACACCCGCTACCAGCCGCCGTTCAACCACCCGCGCCCCTGCAAGGCGCTGGAGCGGCTGAAGGAGGCCGCCAAGGGCACCGGGAACCTGATGGAGGCCACCCTGGAGTGCGCCCGGGCCGGCGCCACCACCGGCGAGTGGGCCGGGGCCCTGCGCGAGGTGTTCGGCGAGTTCCGGGCGCCCACGGGGGTGTCGTCGGCGCCGGTCGCGGTCGCCGCCGAGCAGGGCTCGGCGCTGGCGGAGATCCGGCGCGCGGTGGAGCTGACGGCGCGCGACCTCGGCGTCGGCAGACTGCGCTTCCTGGTCGGCAAGCCGGGCCTGGACGGGCACTCCAACGGCGCCGAGCAGATCGCGGTGCGCGCCCGGGACGCCGGCTTCGAGGTGGTGTACCAGGGCATCCGGCTCACCCCCGAGCAGATCGTGGACGCCGCCCTGGCCGAGGACGTGCACGCGGTGGGCCTGTCCATCCTGTCCGGTTCGCACGCGCGGCTCGTCCCGGACGTGCTGGACCGGCTGCGTGTGGCCGGTGCCACAGAGGTACCGGTGATCGTCGGTGGCATCATCCCAAGCGGTGACGCCGAACGGCTGCGGGCCGCCGGAGTGGCCGCGGTCTTCACCCCGAAGGACTTCGACATCACCGGCATCATCGGCCGGATCGTGGACGAGATCCGGAAAGCGAACAAGCTCGACCCCCTGGAGGTTCCCGCATGACGAAGCCCGTCGACCGACTGCGCCCCCGCCGTTCCTGTCTGGCCGTGCCCGGCTCGAACCCCCGCTTCCTGGAGAAGGCCCAGGGCCTCGCCGCCGACCAGGTCTTCCTCGACCTGGAGGACGCCTGCGCGCCGCTGGCCAAACCGGAGGCCCGGCACACCGTCGTCAAGTTCCTGAACGAGGGCGACTGGACGGGCAAGACCCGGGTGGTGCGCGTGAACGACTGGACGACCGAGTGGACGTACCGGGACGTCGTCACGGTCGTGGAGGGCGCCGGCCCGAACCTGGACTGCATCATGCTGCCCAAGGTCCAGGACGCCCAGCAGGTCGTCGCCCTGGACCTGCTGCTCACCCAGATCGAGAAGACGATGGGCTTCGAGGTCGGCCGGATCGGCATCGAGGCGCAGATCGAGAACGCGCGGGGCCTGAACAACGTCAACGCGATCGCCGAGGCGTCCCCGCGCACCGAGACCATCATCTTCGGCCCGGCCGACTTCATGGCCTCCATCAACATGAAGTCCCTGGTCGTCGGCGAGCAGCCGCCCGGCTACTCGGCCGACGCCTACCACTACATCCTGATGAAGATCCTGATGGCGGCCCGCGCCAACGACCTCCAGGCGATCGACGGCCCCTACCTCCAGATCAGGAACGTGGACGGCTTCCGCGAGGTGGCCGGCCGCGCCGCGGCCCTCGGCTTCGACGGCAAGTGGGTGCTGCACCCCGGCCAGGTGGAGGCGGCCAACGAGGTCTTCTCGCCCTCCCAGGAGGACTACGACCACGCCGAGCTGATCCTGGACGCCTACGAGTACTGCACCTCCGAGGCGGGCGGCCGGAAGGGCTCGGCGATGCTCGGCGACGAGATGATCGACGAGGCCAGCCGCAAGATGGCGCTGGTCGTCTCCGGCAAGGGGCGCGCGGCCGGCCTGCGGCGCACCAGCAAGTTCGAGATCCCGGAGGGCTGAGCGCCATGCAGTTCGGACGCACCTACGAGGAGTTCGAGGTCGGCGCGGTCTACAAGCACTGGCCCGGGAAGACGGTCACGGAGTACGACGACCACCTCTTCTGCCTCCTCACCATGAACCACCACCCGCTCCACCTGGACGCCAACTACGCCGAGTCCACGACCGACTTCGGCAAGAACGTGGTGGTGGGGAACTACATCTACTCGCT
Source organism: Streptomyces ziwulingensis (assembly GCF_039542605.1). Lineage (NCBI taxonomy): Bacteria > Bacillati > Actinomycetota > Actinomycetes > Kitasatosporales > Streptomycetaceae > Streptomyces > Streptomyces ziwulingensis. The sequence goes on along the minus strand of NZ_BAABIG010000007.1, from coordinate 146,447 downwards.
GCTGCTCGGCATGTCCGTCCCGGACGTCTCCGGCAAGGCGATCGCCAACCTGGAGATCGAGTCGCTCAAGCACGTGGCGCCGACCTTCCACGGCGACACGCTCTACGGCGAGACGACCGTGCTCGACAAGTGGCCCTCCAGGTCGAAGGACGACCGCGGGATCGTGCAGGTGGAGACCAAGGGCTACAAGCAGGACGGCACGCTGGTGTGCGTCTTCCGCCGCAAGGTGATGGTGCCCACCGGGACGTACATCAAGGAGCGCGGTGGCGAACAGCCCGGCCGCCCCCACCTGAGGGAACAGGGGAAGAAGTGATGGCGCGACTCGCCCAGACCGCCGGTCTCACCGACGTCCAGCGGGAGATCCTTGCCACCGTCCGGGACTTCGTCGACAAGGAGATCCTCCCGGTCGCGACCGAACTGGAGCACCGCGACGAGTACCCGCAGGCCATCGTGGACGGACTCCGGGAACTGGGCCTGTTCGGCCTGATGATCCCGGAGGAGTACGGGGGTCTGGGCGAGTCGCTGCTGACCTACGCGCTGTGCGTGGAGGAGATCGCCCGCGGCTGGATGTCGGTGTCCGGCATCATCAACACGCACTTCATCGTGGCGTACATGCTCAAGCAGCACGGCACCCAGGAGCAGCGGGACCACTTCCTGCCGCGGATGGCCACCGGTGACGTCCGGGGCGCGTTCTCGATGTCGGAACCGGGGCTCGGCTCCGACGTGTCGGCGATCACGTCGAAGGCGGTGCGGGTCGACGGGGACGGCTCGGGCGCGGCCGGGAGCGGCGGGGAGTACGCCCTGACCGGCCAGAAGATGTGGCTGACCAACGGCGGCACCTCGTCCCTGGTGGCCGTGCTGGTGCGCAGTGACGAGGGTCACCCGGAGGGCACCGCCCCGCACAAGTCGATGACGACCTTCCTGGTGGAGAAGGAACCCGGGTTCGGCGAGGTCCGCCCCGGCCTGACCATCCCCGGGAAGATCGACAAGATGGGGTACAAGGGCGTCGACACCACCGAGATGATCATGGATGGACTGCGCATTCCGGCCGACCGGGTGCTCGGCGGCACCACCGGCCGGGGTTTTTACCAAATGATGGACGGTGTGGAGGTCGGCCGGGTGAATGTCGCCGCCCGGGGCTGCGGTGTCGCCCAGCGCGCCTTCGAACTCGGCGTGCGATACGCGCAGCAGCGCCACACGTTCGGAAAGCCGATTGCGGGGCACCAGGCTATTGCGTTCAAGCTGGCCGAGATGGCTACCAAGGTGGAGGCGGCGCATGCGATGATGGTGAACGCTGCACGCAAAAAGGACTCAGGGGAACGAAACGACCTGGAAGCGGGGATGGCCAAGTACCTCGCCTCCGAGTACTGCAAAGAGGTCGTGGAGGACGCCTTCCGGATCCACGGCGGCTACGGCTTCTCCAAGGAGTACGAGATCGAGCGCCTCTACCGCGAGGCACCCATGCTGCTGATCGGTGAAGGGACCGCCGAGATCCAGAAAATGATCATCGGTCGCAGGCTGCTCGAAGAGTATCGATTCCAAGGCTAGATGTCCGGATAAGGGGTGTTTTCATGGAGAAGAAGATCACACCCCGTAGGCGTGCTCCGGCCGTCGACTCGGCTTTCTGGCTTACCCAGTTGCGGCCCGGAGCCGCTACGATCGCGAGAAAGCCGCCGTCCCCCGTTTCCGAAGCGCGGCATCATCCGCTACGAAGGTCATCCATGCCCCACAGCCAGACCTCTGCACACCGCGACAGCCTTGCCGGCGTACGCCTCGCGCGCGGAGCATCGCCGTGGCTCCTCCCGACCGTCGCCACCGCGGCCGTCAGCCTGCTGCGTGCCCGTCGCTCCGGTGCCGCCAAGGCCGTCGCCGTTCCCGTCACCGCGCTCGCGGCGGGGATGCTGTGGTTCTTCCGCGACCCGGAGCGCGAGATCACCCAGGGCCGGTTCATCTCGCCGGCCGACGGTGTGGTGCAGAGCATCATGCCGTGGAAGGACGGGCGCACCCGCGTGGCGATCTTCATGAGCCCGCTCAACGTCCACGTGAACCGCGCGCCGCTGGCCGGCACGGTGACCTCGGTCGAGCACCTCCCCGGTGGCTTCGTTCCCGCTTTCAACAAGGAGAGCGAGAACAACGAGCGGGTGGTGTGGCACTTCGACACCGAGCTGGGTGACATCGAGATGATCCAGATCGCCGGTGCGGTGGCTCGCCGCATCGTCCCGTACGTGCCGCAGGGCACCAAGGTCGAGCAGGGTGAGCGAGTCGGACTCATCCGCTTCGGCTCCCGTGTCGACCTCTACCTGCCCGAGGGCGTGGAGGTGGCGGTCGAGGTCGGTCAGAAGACCGTGGCTGGGGTGACTCGAATTGACCGTGGTTGATCCGGATACCAAGACCGGCTGGGTGCCGGAGGCCGACGAGGACGAGGAGGAGATGCCGCTCTCGCTCCGTCTGTCGATAGCGGACACCCTCACTCTCGGCAACGCGACCTGCGGCTTCATGGCGGTGTACTTCACCACCACCGGCATTCTGATCCCGCACCTCCAGGGCAGCCAGGAGTCCGGCATGGCCCGCCACAGCGCGGCCACGACGGTCATCCTGATGCTCTGCGCGGCGGTCTTCGACCTCTTCGACGGCCTGGTGGCACGCAAGCTGCGCAGCTCCCCGATGGGTGCGGAGCTGGACAACCTCTCCGACCTGATCAGCTTCGGCCTGGCGCCGGCGTACTTCGTCCTCGTCTACGGGATGGTCGCCGACGACGCGCACCAGCGGCTGGCGGCGGTCGGGGCGATCGTCGTCCTGCTCGCGGTGGTGCTCAGGCTGGCCAGATTCTCGTGCGTCACCGTCAAGGACGGCACCTTCCAGGGCATGCCGTCGCCGTTCGGCGCGCTGACGATCGTCTCGATCGTGCTGCTGGAGCTGCCCTTCGTGGCGACGGTGCTGGCCATTCTGGGGACGGCGTGGCTGATGGTCAGCCGCGTGGAGTACCCGAAGCCGCGGGGCCGCCTCGCGGTGGCGATGCTCGTCTGGATCGTGCTGTCGATGGGGCTGCTGGCCGGCTGGGCGTTCGAGGCGCCGAGCGGGCAACTGCTGCTCCAGACGGGGTGCGCGCTGCAGCTCGTCATGGGCGCGGTGATCCCCCTGTTCGCCACGGCCCGCCGGGTGAACAACTTCCGTGACAACCGTCGCGAGGCGCGCACGGCGCAGTCGCCGTAACGCCGCCCAGACGTGAGTGAAGGGCCCCGGACCGCAACGGTCCGGGGCCCTTCGCGTGGCCCGGGGGCGGCTCCCCCGCGACGGCAATCGCACCGGCCCGGATCGCTCCCGGTCGGGCAGCGGCCCGGTCCCGAAGTGCACGGACCGAGGAGCGCGGAGACCGCCTCGCACACCACCGACCATGCTGGAAGTGCCCCCGCTCCCCCGGTCCGGACATCCGGGCCGGGGGCTTCTTCACGGGCGGCGGCATGAGCCGCCCCGTGCTCGGGTCCGAAGGAGAGCAAGACGGCATGAAGGTGCAAGCGATCCTGTTCGACAACGACGGCACCCTGGTCGACTCCACCCCCGCCGTCCTGCGCTGCTGGGCGCGGTGGGCCGCGGAGCACGGCGTACCGGCCGGTTCCTTCGACCCGGTCGCGATGTTCGGCCGGCCGGTCGCCGAGGTGGTCGCCCAGGTACTGCCTCCGCACCGGGTGGCGGCCGCGGTCCGGCGGTACGACGACCTGGAGGCCGAGGACGCCGAATGCGTACTGGTGCCCGGGGCGGCCGGGCTGCTGCGGGCGCTGCCGCGCGAGCGCTGGGCGGTGGTGACGTCCGCGAGCCGCCGCACGGCCGACGCCCGGCTGCGCCGGGTCGGCATCGATCCGCCGGTCCTCGTCACCGCCGACGACATCACCCGGGGCAAGCCGGACCCCGAGCCCTTCCTCCGCGCGGCCGCACGGCTGGGGGTCGCCCCGCGCGACTGCCTGGTCGTCGAGGACACGCCCGCCGGCCTGGAGTCGGCGCGGGCCGCCGGGATGCGCCGCATCGCGGTGACCACCACCCATCCGGCCGCCCGGCTCCGGGCCGACCTGGTCGTCCCCGGTGTGGCGGCGCTGCGCGTCCGGCGGGCCCCGGACGGACTGACGGTCGAGACCGCTCCGGACCTGGACCCGAACCCGGCCCCGGAGCCGCCGGCCGAGGGCTCCTCCGCGTCCGGCGCCCTCTCCGGCACTCCCTGACCCCCGGCCGGACCAACCGGACGACCGCATCACCGCATCACCGCATCACCCACTACCGCACTACCGCACTACCGCACTACCGGACGGAACTCCCCCGAGGATGGTCATGCCTTCCACCACCGGCAGCTCGCCGGCCGTAGCCTTCGTGATCCCGTACTACGACGACGGTTCGGCCTGGCGCCGCGACTGCCTGCGTCTGACCCTGGACAGCCTGGAGCGGCAGACCGACCCGGACTGGTGCGCCTACCTGGTGGACGACGCCTCGCCCGCGCCCGGCACCGCCGAGTTCCTGGCCGGCCTCGCCGCTTCCCCGGCGGGCCGGGTGACGGTGCTGCGCGCCCCGCGCAACGCCGGCGCCGGGCAGGCCCGGAACCTCGGGATCGAGGCCGCGCACCGGGACGGGCACCCCCTGCTGGCCTATCTGGACGCCGACGACCTGGCACACCCCGGGCGGGTGGCCGCGGTCCGCGCCGCCTTCGCCGCCGACCCGGAGCTGGACTTCGCGTACAACGACGTCGAGTTCATCGACGAACACGGCGCCGCGTGGGACCCGGACGGGCTGCTGCCCGGCCTGCGCATGCTCGACGAGCAGCAGAAGCTGCCCAAGCTGCGCGGGCGTGAGCGGTGGTTCGAGCAGGCGGTCGAACGCGACAACATCGCCATTCCCTCCGCCATGAACCTGCGCACCGACCTGGCACGGCGGGTACCCTTCCCCGCGTCGCCGTTCTGCGAGGACGTGGCGACCCTCTTCCGCTATCTGGGCAGTGGCGCGGCGATCGACCACGTGCCCGGTGTCCCGACCCGCTACCGGGTGCCGAAGGAGGGCGGCAGCGCCTCGCGCAGGCAGTCCGGCGGGGTGGACGCGTTCAACCGGATGCGCTGCGTCAACGAGCGCGCGGGACTTCAGGAGGCGATCGCCTCGGCCGTGGCGCGCGGCGCCGCCGACGCGCGGACCGGCCGGGCGGCACTGTGCCGTTACCTCCTGCGCATCGGCCGTACCGTGACCGCCGACGGCAGCCCGGACCTGGGCCGCTCCCAGTTGCGCGAGGCCCGCGAACTCGACCCGGAGACCTTCGCCGCGCACGCCACCGCGGCCGAGCTGGCCGACGCCGCGGCCCCGCCGACGGTCCGGTGAACGACACGGGCACCACCGACGCGGCGGCCCGGCCCGCCGGCACACTGGCCGCCGGTCCGGCACCGGCGGCCGAGGGCTCCCCCGCCACGGACTCCCCCGCCTCCGGCGGCCACGCCCTGACCGTCGTCCACCTCTTCGTGGTCCATGGCGTCGTGGCCCTCGGCATGGGGCTGGTCCCCGCCCTGGTCACCACCTTCCGCGAGGAGTACGGCCTGAGCGGGGGCCAGATCGCCAACGTCCAGAACCTCAAGGACGTGGGGCTGATCGCGGCGATGTTCGCCGGGCCGGTCGTGCTGCGGCGGGCCGGGATCGCGCGGACGACGATGCTGGCGTTGCTGGTGGGGCTGGCGGGGTGCGCGGTACTGATCGGGGTGCGGAGCTACCCGGGCGTGCTGACCGGGGCGTTCCTGCACGGCGCGGCCTTCTCGCTGGGCAGCCTCGCCACCGTCTCGCACCTCTACCGGCTGCCGGCCCGCCATCACCGGATCTCCGCCCTGTACGCGACCTTCAGTGTGGGCAATTTCGTCGCGCCCTTCCTGGTGGGTGTGCTGGTGCCGGGCGACGGCGACTACCGCGCGGTGTACGGGGTGTTCACGGCGGCGCTGGTGGTGTCGGCCGTCGCGGGGGCGCTGCTGAACCGGTCGCGGGCCGGGGGCGGACCGGGCCGGGCGGATCGCGCGGGCACGGGCGGCGCGCGGGAGCCGGGGCGGGCGCCGGAGGCCCGGCTGACCGCGGCGCTGGTACGGACCTGGCTGCCGCACCTCGTGGTGTACGCGACGCTGATGGCCGCGGAGACCGTCGTGGTCTCCTGGGTGACCACGCTCGGCCGGTACCGGTACGGGCTGTCGCTCTCCGACGCGTCGTTCCTGCTGGCGCTGCTCTGGATCACGTACACCCCCGCCCGGCTGTTCGGTGACGCGCTGGTCAGACGCACCTCCGTGACCACCGTCCTGCTGTCCGGGGTGCTGCTCACCGTCGTCGGCGATGTGCTGCTCTGTGCGGGCCCCGCGGGTGTGGCCCGGGTGGGCGTGGTGGTCTTCGCCCTCGGTGCCGCGCCCCTGATCCCCGTGTACCAGGGCTGGCTGCTCGGCCGGACCCCGGTCGAGCGGCACGGCCCGCTCAACGCCTCGCTGGGTGTCGGCGCCGCCGCCCTGACCACCGCGATGGTGTGGCTGACGGGTATCGGCGTGGACGTCGACACCCGTGTCCCGTTCGCCGTGTCGGCCGTCTGCTCGGCCGGTCTCGCTCTGTGGGTCCTGCGCGATCACCGGACGAAGACGTCCTGATCCGCTCGGCCCGACCCACCACGTTCTCGTAAAGGAACCGCTCCATGCGCGCTTACCTGCTGTCCGGCCCCGGACGTCTGCGGCCGGCGACCGTTCCCGATCCGGTGTGCGGCCCCGACGAGGTCATCCTGCGGACGGAGGCCGTGTCGATCTGCTCGACCGACATCTCCTACTACCGCGGCCATCTGTTCCCCGACGCCTGGCCGGTCGTCCCCGGGCACGAGTACGTGGGCCAGGCCGTGCAGGTCGGGGCGGAGCTGCGCGGTACGGTGCGCGAGGGCGACCGGATCTGCTACTGGGGCCAGACCGACTTCGGCGGGATGGCCGACTACCGGGCCATCCGCCCGCTCTTCGCGGACGCGGGCGCGGTCCGGGAGACCGACTGGTACACCAGCAGGCACTTCCACGACTCGCACCAGGCGGCGGCGGTCGTGGTCCCGCCGGAACTGCCCGGGCACCTGGCCACCGTCATCGAACCGCTGACCTCCGTGCTGCGTTCGCTGCTGGTCAACCCCCCGCGGCCGGGTGACGACTGTGTGCTGCTGGGCTCGGGGCCGAGCGGGATGCTCGCCCTCCAGGTGATGCTGCGGTACTTCGGCGTGCGTTCGGTGACCGTCTTCGACCTGGACGGCGCCCGGCTGGCCCGCGCCACGGCGGCCGGCGCGACGACCGTCTTCGACCTCACCCGGCAGGTGCCGGAGGTGGAGGCGCTGATCGCCGAGTACCAGGACCACTACGCGGACTTCGTCTTCGACGCCCTGCCGCATCTGGACGCCCACGTCGGCCCGGACGCCCGGGAACTCGCCATGGGTCTGCTGCGGCCGGGCGGCGACTACGTCGTCTACGGCGCCACCGGGCTGCCCCAGTCCCTCAACACCTGGGCGATCCTCGCCAAGGGGCTGCGGCTGAGGGCGACCCCGTTCGACGTCCGGGCGTTCTCGATGACCCGCTCCGCCCACGTCGCCCGGGTCGCGCTCCACCTCGTCCTGCACGGTGTGGTGGACGCGGAGGCGGTGGTGACCTCTCGGATCGACTTCGACGACGCGGACGCGGTGCGCGACGCGTTCGAGAACTACGGCGCGGGGGGCGCCATGAAACCCTCCCTCACCACCGCGGGCCCGCCCGGCGCGCCGGCCGGGGCCGCGGCCCTCCCGGCGGAGCTGGACGTCCGGCAGAAGAGCGGGTCGCTGCTGTGACCGCCGCCCGCCCGACGGCCACCCGGGTCCGCGAGGCCCCCGCGGACACGTCCGACGCCGCCGCCCACGCGCTGCGCACCCTGGTGGCCAACCGCCGTACGGGCACCGATCACGGGGTGGCGTACGACTTCACCTGCCCCTCGCCGGACAGCTATCCCTTCCAGTGGGCCTGGGACAGCGCCTACCACGCGATCGCCCTGGCCCGGGTCGACCCGGCCCGGGCCGCCGCCGAGATCGACACCCTGCTGCACGGCGTCGCGCCGGACGGCTTCCTGCCGCACATGCTGCTGTGGCAGAGGCATCTGCGGGCCCGGGCGACCGAGGACTTCCGGATCGCCCTGTGGGACGGCTGGACCTCCATCACCCTCGCCCCGCCGGTCCTGGCCAGAGCCGTCGAGCGGGTCCACGAGGCGGGCGGGGACCGGGAGTGGCTGGCCTCGGTACTGCCCCGGGTGGCGTCCGTCTTCGACTGGCTGCACCACCGGCGCACCCTGCCCAACGGGCTGCCGGTCATCCACCAGCCGGACGAGTCCGGCCTCGACTCCAGCAGCAAGTACGACGCGGCGCTGGGGATCGCGGGGGTGCCCGCCACCGAGGTCTCGCCCCGCTGGCATCAGGCCATGCGCGAGCTGCTCGGGCATTACTCGGCCGGACGCCGGCCCCACTCCGCTCCGGCGGGGGCCGGCGGGTTCCGCTGGGTCGACGTCCTCTTCGCCACCGTGTACGCCGACGGGCTGGCCGCGCTGTCCCGGCTGCTGGCCGACTGCCCGCAGCCGGACCACCCGGCGGACCGCTACGCCCGGCGCTCCCGCCGGGTGGCGCGGGCGCTGGTGACGGAGTGCTGGGACGAGGCGGCGGGCGCGTTCTGGGACCTGGACCTGCGCACCGGCGAGCAGCAGAAGGTGCTCACCGTCTCCTCGCTCTTCCCGCTGCTGCTGCCCGACATCCCCGGCCGGCTCGCCGGGCGCGTCATCGACGAGCACCTGCTGAACCCGGAGCGGTTCTGGCTCCCCCACCCGCTGCCCAGCGTCGCGGCCGACGAGCCGACGTTCGATCCGCACTTCGAGACCGGTGCCCTCTTCCGCGGTTCGAGCTGGATCAACCTCAACTGGTACCTGTACTGGGGCCTGCGCGCCCGCGGCCGTACCGGCCCGGCCCGCGAACTGGCCCGCCGCACCGTGCGCATGGCGGCGCTGTCCGGCATGCGGGAGTGCTACGACCCGGTGACCGGGGCGGGCCAGGGCGCCACCTCCTTCGGCTGGAGCTCACTCGTGCTGGACCTGATGGACGCGGAGGACATGACGTGAGGCGACCGGACGAAGGGGACACGCGGGTGGCGCCGGCGACCGGGGCTTCCGTCGGCTGGGGCTTTCTGGGCGCCGGTCACATCGCCACGGCCAATGTGGGACCGGCCGTGCGCGGCCTGGACGGGGCCGTCCTGCGCGCCGCCGCCGGACGGGAGCCGCGGCGCACCGGCGCCCTGGGCGCGGAGCGGACCTTCACCGACTACGCGGACCTGGTGGCGGACCCGTCCGTGGACGTGGTCTACATCGCCCTGCACAACAGCGCCCACGCCGAGTGGGCGGTGCGGGCGCTCCGGGCCGGCAAGCACGTGCTGTGCGAGAAGCCGCTCGGTCTGCGCGCCGCCGAGGTGGAGACCATGATCCACGCCGCGGACGCCGCGGGCCGGCTGCTGGTGGAGGCCACCTGGAACCGCTGGCATCCGCGCACCCGGGACCTCGCGCGGCTGCTGGCCGAGGGTGTCGTCGGCGAGGTCCGGCACGTCGAGGCGGTCTTCGACGGGGCCGACCCGGACCCGCACAACTACCGGCGGGACGCCGCGCTGGGCGGCGGCGCCCTCCTCGACGTGGGCTGCTACGCGGTCGGCGCGGTCCTCGCCGCCCACGGGTGGGCGGCCCCCGTGGTCACCGGGGTGCGCCGCGACACCTGGCCGGGCGGCTCGGCGGACCTTCGGACCCGCGCGGAGCTGCGCTTTCCCGGCGGCACCGGCTGCGTGCTGGCCTCCCTCACCGGCACCGGGCAGGAGTCGCTGACGATCACCGGAACCGGCGGGACGCTCTGCCTGGACCGGCCGTTCACCGCGGGCCGTGAACCGGCCGGACTGCGGGTGCGGACGGCCGAGGGCGTCGACGTACGCCCTTACCCGCCCGTCGACCCGTACGCGCTCATGGCGGCCGAGATGACCCGCGCCGCCGCCGGAGACCGCTCGGCGTTCCTCGTACCGCTGGACCAGTCCCTGGCGGTGGCGAAGACGCTGGACGCGATCCGGCAGGCGGCACCCGGGTGACCCGGACGCGCTCCCTCGCACCTCTTCCTGTCATCCCGCACCACCCGCACTCCCCCGCACTCCCCCTTGTTCAGCCCCCGACGCACCCCCTCTGGAGGATTCGATGCTGGTAGTGGCGTTCAAGCCCGGGCACGACGGATGCATGGCGGCCATCCAGGACGGTGAACTGCTGTACTCCCTGGAGTCCGAGAAGGACTCCTTCGCCCGGTACTCCTTCCTCACCCCGACCACGATGCTCGACCTGGCCGAGCGGCTCGGTGAGATCCCCGACGTGGTCGCCGTCGGGGGCTGGCAGGAGAAGGGGATCAACATCCGGGGGACGGTGGGCGCCGGGTACGGCGGCACCGACTCCGTGATCATGCGGGAGAGCCGGTTCTTCGGCAAGAACGTGCGGTACTTCTCCTCCTCCCACGACCGCTCCCACATCCTGGGCGCCATCGGCATGGCGCCGCCGGCCCCGCACCCGCTCCAGGCGGTGCTCGTGTGGGAGGGCATGACGGGCAAGTTCTACCTGGTCGACGACAGGTTCCAGGTGGTGCGGACCATCGAGGTGATGGAGCAGCCCGGCGCCAAGTACGCGGCGCTGTTCGCCCTCTGCGACCCCACCTTCGCCGCGAGGGGCAGCATTCCCCGGCTCAGCGACGCCGGAAAGCTGATGGCGCTCGCGGCCCACGCCGACCACCGCGACGCCGATCCCGGGATCACCGCGGCGATCGACCGGCTGCTGAAGATCGAGACCGCGTACCCGGTGCCGAAGGAGGAGTTCCGCGACACCCCGCTGTTCGACTGCGGTGTCACCTCCGACGTCGGCACCACCGCCGCCGCACTGCTCACCGAGCGGATGTTCCGGACCTTCGCCGAGACCGCGGTCCGCGAGCTGCCGCCGGGGCTGCCGCTGCGGATCTCCGGCGGCTGCGGCCTCAACTGCGACTGGAACGCGCAGTGGGCCGAGCTCGACCACTTCTCGGAGGTCTTCGTACCCCCGTGCCCCAACGACTCCGGCTCGGCGATCGGCACCGCCGTCGACGCGCTCACGGCCCTGACCGGCAGCCCGTACATCAAGTGGAACGTCTACAGCGGCCTGGAGTTCGTGACCGACCAGGCGCCCGACCCCGCCCGGTGGACCCGGCGCCCGCTGGACCACGCGGCGCTCTCCGGGGCGCTGGCCGCCGGGCGGGTGGTGGCCTGGGTGCAGGGCCGCTGGGAGATTGGCCCGCGCGCGCTCGGCAACCGCTCCCTGCTCGCCGAACCGTTCTCCGCCGCGAGCAAGGACCGGCTGAACCACATCAAGCAGCGTGAGGACTACCGGCCGATCGCCCCCGTGGCGCGGGTGGAGGACCTGGCGAGCGCGTTCGACAAGGACTTCGAGGACCCCTACATGCTCTACTTCCGCAAGGTCCGGGACGCCCGGCTGCGGGCCGTGACCCATGTGGACGGTTCGGCCCGCGTCCAGACGGTCTCCGCGCGCTCGAACGCGGAGCTGCACCGGCTGCTGGGGGCCTTCTCCGCCCACACGGGCTTGGGGGTGCTCTGCAACACCAGCCTGAACTTCAACGGGCACGGCTTCATCAACCGCATGTCCGACCTCGTCGCCTACTGCGAGGCACGCGGGGTGAACGACATGGTGGTCGGCGAGGACTGGTACCGGCGGGCCGGGGTCTGAGCGGTTCCGGTGCACCGCGCCGGGGCGGGGCCGGTGCGGCCCCGCCCCGGCGCGACCGCCGGGAGAGCGGGGCCTCAGACCAGGAAGTCCCGGGCGATGCCCGCCGCGACCCGTTCCAGGAGCGGGCCCGCCTGCGCGACGCACTTCGCCACGTCCGGCTCCTCGTCGGTCAGCGGGTAGGCCCGCCGGATGCCGGCCCGGCCCAGGGCCGCCGGCGGCAGGGCGAGCCGGCCGCAGACCGCGACGACCTCCTTGTCCGCGGCGCGCGCCGCCGCGGCGACGCCCGCCGGGGCCTTGCCGTGCAGGGTCTGCTCGTCCAGCGACCCCTCCCCGGTGATCACCAGGTCGGCCCGGGCCAGCGCCGGCCCGAAGCCGAGCACGTCGAGCATCACCTCGATGCCGGGGCGGAACCGCGCGCCGATCAGCAGCGCCCCGTATCCGATGCCGCCCGCGGCGCCCGCGCCCGGCGCGGCCGCGTACTCGGCGGCCCGCGCGCCCGCGGCGCCTTCCAGCACCTCGGCGAAGTGGGCGAGGGCCGCGTCCAGCGTCGCCACGTCGTCCGGCGAGGCGCCCTTCTGCGGTCCGTAGACGGCCGGGGCGCCCTTCGGGCCGGTCAGCGGGTTGTCGACGTCACTGGCGAGGACCAGTTCCACCCCGGCGAGCCGCTCGTCCAGGCCGGTCAGGTCGGCGGTGGCCAGCGCGGCGAGCCCGCCGCCGCCCGGCGCCACCGGCTCACCGTCCCGGTCCAGGAACCGGGCGCCCAGCGCCGACAGCATGCCCGCGCCGCCGTCCGTGGTGGCGCTGCCGCCGACCCCGAACACGATCGTCCGGGCGCCCGCGTCCAGCGCGGCCCGCAGCAGTTCCCCGGAGCCGTACGTGGACGCGGCCAGCGGGGCGAACACCCCGGCCGGCAGCCTCTGCAACCCGCTCGCCTCGGCCATCTCCACCACCGCGGTGTCCCCGCGCAGCGCGTACGCCGCCGTCACCTCGGCACCGAGGGGTCCGGCGACCCGTACCTCCCGGCGTTCGAAGCCGGCCGCGACCGCGGCGGCCACCGTGCCGTCGCCGCCGTCGGCGACCGGCAGGGCCTCGACCCGCACGTCGGGCACGACGCGGCGCAGCCCGGCCGTCACCCGTTCGGCGACCTCGACGGCCGTCAGTGACCCCTTGAACTTGTCCGCGGCGACGAGCACCCGCCGGGTCCCGTGCACTGCAGCGTCAGCCACCTTGTTCTCCCCTTGTTTCTCGGGCCTTGCGCACGTCAAGGCAGTCGCGCCGCTGCGACCATAACCGGAGCACACCCCCGCCGTCATGCCCCTGCCCGGTCCCTGGAACGCGGCCGGGCGGGGCGGGAGTACACCCCGCCGGCCTGGTTAGGCTTCCGGGGTGACCTCTGCTGACTACGCCGCGTACATCGCCGGACTCCCCCGCGTCCTGTCCGGAGCCGCCGCTCTCTTCCGGGACGCCGAGGGCCGGGTCCTGCTGGTCGAGCCCAACTACCGGGAGGGCTGGGCGCTGCCCGGCGGCACCATCGAGTCCGACGCGGGCGAGACCCCGCGCCAGGGGGCCCGCCGGGAGACGGCCGAGGAGATCGGCCTCGACCTCGCGCCGGGCCGGCTGCTCGCGGTGGACTGGGTGCCGGGGACGGCCCGGCCACCGATCGTGGCGTACCTGTACGACGGCGGAATCCTCACCGCCGACCAGCTCAAGGCCATCCGGCTCCAGGAGGAGGAGCTGCTGTCCTGGCGGCTGGTGGAGCCCGCGGAGCTGTCCCGCCATCTGCTCGGCGCCCTGCACGGCCGGGTGCTGGCGGCGCTGGACGTCCTGGCGACGGGCGCGGGCACGGTGGAACTGGAGAACGGCGTCCCGGTCGACGGCGGACGCTGACCCCCGCGTGTCGTGCCGGTTCTCCCACTCGAAGGGCGTGTGCGCAGGGGTCACCGGAACGCCTCGGTGCTCCGGCCGGCCGTGAGGGCGGTGCGGAGGGGGAACGCGATGAGCAGCGCGACCGCGACGAGGAGTCCGCTTGCCCAGAGCGGCCCGAGGTCCCCGGCCCCGGTGCCGAGGGTGGCCGCGGCGATGACGGGGCCGACGGCGGCGCCCGCGTTGAGCGCCGCCGTCGCGTACGAGCCGGCCATGGTGGGGGCTCCCGCGGCCTCGTAGAGGACCCGCGTGATCAGCGTGCTGCCCAGCGCGAACGACAGTGCGCCCTGCACGAACACCAGGAGGAACAGGGCGACCGGCTCGTCGGCGAGCATCGCCAGGGCCGGCCAGCCGATGAGCAGCAGCGGGCCGCCGACAGCGACGACCGCGCCGGGACGCCGGTCGGACAGCCGGCCGGCGACGGTGACGCCCACGAAGGAGCCGGCGCCGAAGAGCACCAGAGCGACAGAGATCCACAGCTCGCCCAGCCGGGCGCTGCCGGTCACCACGGGGGCGAGGAAGGTGAGGCTCGCGAAGGTCGCCGAGTTCACCAGCGCGCCGAGCAGCATCACCAGAAGCAACCGCTCCCGGGTGAGCTGGGCGAGTTCCGCTCGCAACGCCGGCCTGCCGGTCGCCTCCCTCTCCTCACGTCCTGCTGGGATTCCCTTCAGGACGCCGAGAGCCGCGGGCAGGCAGAGAGCGGCGACGGCCCAGAACGCGGCCCGCCAGCCGAGCAGCGTGCCGAGCACCGAGCCGCCGGGGACACCGGCGATCGTGGCCACCGTCGTGCCGGACAGCAGCACGGCCAGCGCACGTCCCTTCTCGACGGGTGAGACCAGCGCGGCGGCGGCCGTCAGAGCGACGGCGAGGAACCCCGCGTTCGCGAGCGCGGCGACGACCCGGGTGCCGAACAGGACCGGGAAGCTGGTGGTGATCGCGCCCACGGCGTGAGCTGCCGCGAAAGTGAGGACGAACCCGAGCAGGCTGGAACGCCTGGGCCAGTCGCGGGCGAGCGCGGACACGAGCGGGGCACCGACGAGCATGCCGACCGCGAAGGCCGAGGTGAGCGTTCCGGCGGTGCCGACGGTGACATCGAGGTCCGAGGCGATGTCCGGCAGCAGGCCGGCGAGCATGAACTCCGAGGTGCCCATGGCGAAAACCGCCATGGCGAGCAGATACAGCGGGAGAGGCATCGAGTGGCTCCGAGGTGAGGAGAAGCACGAGAGGGTCATCTCGTCACCGCGGCCAGCCCCCAGGGCACCTCGCCCGGCCGCGGAACGCGGCGCGACGACAGGGCTACGAACTCAGGGGTTCAGGGGGCTGACGGCGTGACCGAAAGCCCCCACCTCGTCCGACTCAGGACTCGACATGGCCCGCACGGTACCCGACCGCTGCCCGTCGCGGCATCTGGGATCTTCCGGGCTCCGGCCGGAAACCGCCGGCCGGCGGACGGGACCTTCGACACACGCCCTAGAAGAGTGCCGGGCCGCGCTCGAAGTCCAGGAGGCGGCGTTTGCGGTCCAGGCCGCCGCCGTAACCGGTCAGGCCGCCGCTCGCGCCGATGACGCGGTGGCAGGGCACGATGATGCCGACCGGGTTGCGGCCGTTGGCGAGGCCGACGGCGCGGGAGGCGGCCGGGGTGCCGAGGGCGGCGGCGAGCTGGCCGTAGGTGCGGGTCTCGCCGTAGGGGATGCGGCGCAGTTGCTCCCAGACGGTGCGCTGGAAGGGGGTGCCGATGAGGCGCAGGTCGAGGGTGAACTCCCGCGACGCGCCGGTGAACCAGGACCCGAGCTGCTCGGTGGCCGCCGCGAAGGCCGGGAGGGTGTCGTCGCGGTCGCCGAAGGTCTCCTCGGCCGGGCGGTGGCGCTGGCCGGTCATGTAGAGCCCGCACAGGACGCCGTCGGCGGCGACCAGGGTGAGCGGGCCGTAGGGGCTGTCGGTCACGGTGTGCCGCTTCACGGGCGGGCTTCCTCTCGGCCGGGCAGGACGTTGATGGGGTGGTCGTCGGTCGCCCACAGGTACTGGACGGCGTAGGCCCGCCAGGGCCGCCAGTCGGCGGCGCGGGCGGTCAGCGCCGCCGGGGTGGCGGGCAGCCCCAGTCCGCGGGCGGCGCGGCGGACACCGAGGTCGGTGGGGAGGAAGGCGTCGGGGTCGCCGAGGGCGCGCATGGCGATGACGTCGGCCGTCCAGGGGCCGAAGCCGGGCAGAGCGAGGAGCTGGGCGCGGGTCCGCGGCCAGTCGCTCTCCACGCCGAGGCGGAGCGAGCCGTCGGCGAGCCGGCCGACGAGGGTGGTGAAGGTGGCCCGGCGGGTGCGGGGCAGGGCGAGGGTGCCGGGGTCCACGGCCGCCAGTGCCCGGGGCGTCGGGAAGAGGTGGGTGAGGCCGCCCTCCGGGTCCTCGACGGGGTCGCCGTGCGCGGTGACCAGCCGGGCGGCGTGGGTGCGGGCGGCGGCGGTGGAGACCTGCTGGCCGAGAACGGCCCGGACGGCGAACTCGTCTGCGTCGACGGTCCGGGGCACGCGCCGGCCCGGCGCCTTGTCGACCAGCGGCGCGAGCAGCGGGTCGGTGCGCAGTTGTCCGTCGATCGCCACCGGGTCGGCGTCGAGGTCGAGCAGGCGGCGGCAGCGGCTGATGGCGACGGGCAGGTCGCGCGGGTCGGTGAGGGTGAGGCGGCAGGCGATGTGGCCGGGGGCCGGGGCCAGGGCCGCGATGCCGTGGCCGTGCGGCAGGCGCAGGGTGCGGCGGTAGGCGCCGTCCCGCCATTCCTCCACGCCGGGTACGGCGGTGGCGGCGAGGTGGCCGAAGAGGTTGTCCGGGTTGAGGGGGGTGCGGAAGGGGAGGCGGAGGGCGAGGGTGCCGGGGGTGCCGCCGCTCCCGTGGTTCTTCGGGGCGCGGGTGCGCAGTTCGCCGGGGCTGAGGGCGAAGACCTCGCGGACGGTGTCGTTGAAGGTGCGCACGGAGGCGAAGCCGGCCGCGAAGGCGAGGTCGGCCATCGGCAGTGCGGTCGTCTCGATCAGCAGCCGGGCGGTCTGGGCGCGCTGGGCGCGGGCCAGGGCGAGCGGTCCCGCGCCGAGTTCGGCGCGGAGTTGGCGTTCGATCTGCCGGGTGCTGTAGCCGAGGCGGGCGGCGAGGCCGGGGACGCCGTCCCGGTCGACCACGCCGTCGGCGATCAGGCGCATGGCGCGGGCGGTGAGGTCGGCGCGCCGGTTCCACTCCGGGGAGCCGGGGCTGGTGTCGGGGCGGCAGCGCTTGCAGGCCCGGAACCCGGCCTGCTGGCAGGCGGCCGCACTCGGGTGGAAGACCATGTTCCGGGCCTTGGGCGGTACCACCGGGCAGCTCGGCCGGCAGTAGATGCCGGTGGTCAGGACGGCGGTGAAGAACCAGCCGTCGAACCGGGCGTCCTTGGACCGGACGGCGCGCACGCAGCGCTCGGTGTCGGTGTGCATCCCTTTCCGCATGGTTCCAGGATGGTCCACCGGGGCCCGCTGGGCTGGCGGAAATCCGACCTCGGCCTCCGGCCCGCCCGCCGAGGCCCGCCGCGCGGCCGGATCACCGGATCACCGGCCGGATCAGCGGCTCCGCTCCGGTGCGGCGAGCAGGGCCCGCATCTCCTCGGCGGCCCGTACGGCGGCGTCGGCGCAGCAGTTGTTGAAGAGGACGTGGAGTTCACCGGTCTGCCGGGCGGCGCGCCGCAGCCGGGGTACCCAGGCGGCGAGTTCGGCGGTGTCGTAGTGGTGGCGGAACCGGTCCTCCTTGCTGCCCCGGCCCCAGGACCTGCTGCGGCCGTGGAACCGCACGACGGCGAGGTCCGGCCGGGTGACCGGCGCGAGGGGCGGCAGGGACGCGGTCAGCCCCTGGGCCATGTCGGTGCCGACGGCCGTCGCGCCGAGGGCGGCGAGCAGTGCCCGGGTGGTGTCGGCCCGCTCCGCCTGCCACCACCCGGGATGCCGGAACTCCACGGCGAGCGGCCAGCCCGCCGTCCGCGTGGCGCACGCCTGGAGCGTCTCCTCCGCCTGGGGGCCGGGCGCGAGCCAGGGCGGGAACTGGAAGAGCACGGTGCCCAGGCGGCCCGCCGTCCGCAGCGGTTCGACCGCCGCGGCGAACCGTCCCCACACCTCGTCCAGGAGCGCCGGGCTCGCCGGGCCCCGCGCCGGGGAGCCGCCCGGGGGCCGCAGGTCGGCGGGGAGCGCCTCGGCGCGGGTGGGGTGTCCGGTGAGCAGCGAGAACGCCTTGACGTCGAAGCGGAATCCCTCGGGCGTGCGCTCCACCCACAGTTCGCTGTTGCGGCGGCTGGGCAGCGCGTAGTACCCGGAGTCCACCTCGACGACCGGCAGCCGGGAGGCGTAGTGCCGCAGCCGCCCCTCGGCGTCCTTGTGTCCGCGTGGATACCAGCCGCTCGCGACCAGTTGCCGGTCCGTCCAGGAACACGCTCCGACCAGTACGTCACCCATGGGAGCCCGGTTACCCCGGGCTCCCGGGGAGTTATTCCACCGCGGTGGGGCGCCGCGAGAGGCTCATCGCCTCGCCCAGGTCGGTGAGCGGGCGCAGCCGGTAGGTGTACGCGTAGTCCCGGTCGGCGAAGAGTTTGAACTCGTCGTGGGTGTGCGCGCCCCAACTGTTGTCGCCGCCCACGCCCATCTGCCGGTGGTTCAGGCGCAGGACGACCGCGTCGCGCGGGGTGAGCTGGTAGTCGTGCCGTACCCCGGCCGAGAGGTCCTCCGGGGTGAAGTGCGAGGCGTTGACCTCCAGCAGGGGTTCGCCGCAGGCGAGCAGTCCGACGCCGCCCCGGTCGGTGAGCGCGGCCCAGCGGACGTCGGTCTTGTTGCCGTTCTCCTGCGGGCGGATGTACGGCGTCCACTGCTCGGCGACGGTCCCGGAGTACCGGCCGACGTCGGTGCCGGTGCGGCGGTCCCAGTGGTTCTCCTCGGGGCCGCGGCCGTACCAGTGCAGGCGGTCCAGGCGGCGCGGGAGGAAGAGCAGGGTGCCGATCTCGGGGATGTAGGGCAGGCTCGCGGCGCCCGGACGCAGGGTGTTGTCGACCTTGATCTCGCCGTTGCCGAACACGGTGTAGGTGGTGGTGTACGCCGACTCGACGGTGGTCGGCAGGGTGCCGGTCACCTTGATCTCGACGGCCCGGTCCGCGCGGAGGCTCCGCACGGCGACGCCGGTCACCCGGCGGCGGCTGCCCGCGTCGCGCCAGGTCTGGTTGCGGGTGTGCTGGCCGTTGCCCTTGTCGTTGTCGGTGGGCGCCCGCCAGAAGTTGGGCACCGGCCCGGAGGTGAGCAGCCGGACGCCGTGCGCCCGGTAGTCGGTGAGCGTCCCGGTGCGCCTGTCGACCGTGACGGAGAAGTCCCGGCCGTCGACGGTGATCTCGCCGTCGCGGTCGCGGTGGCGCAGGGCGGGGACCCGGCCAAGCGGCACCGGGGCCGCGGCGGAAATGTCCGCGTCCAGGGGGAGCTGGACCCGGGCGACCTCGTGGCCGGCCTTCGCCCAGGGGGTGGCCTCCCTGGTGGTGAAGGAGAGCTGGAGGAAGAGTTCCGTGCCGGGCGCCGGGTCGTCGGGCAGTCGTACGGGCAGGGTGATGTCCTTGGCCGACAGCGGCCGGACGTCGAGCTGTTCGCGGGTCAGCCGTCCCTGTCGTACGGTCCGGCCGTCGGCGACGAGTTCCCAGTGGCCGTCGAACTCGCGCAGGCCGGTGAAGAGGTACTCGTTGGTGAGGGTGACCGCGCCGGGGCCGCCGCCGGGCCGGCCGGTGGCCCAGATCGCCTGGTAGACGCGCTTGACCTCGGTGGTCTTGCCGGTGAGGCGGCGGTCGGCGGTGATGATGCCGTCGGCGACGAAAGCGCCGTCGTTGGGGTTGTCGCCCCAGTCGCCGCCGTAGGCGAGGAACGTCTTCTGCTTCGGGCGCGCTTCGCGGACTCCGGCGGTCGCGGCGTCGAACCAGAAGCGGACGCCGTCGTCGTCGGGGCCGCGGCCGTCGTCGGCCAGTTCGGCGGCGCGCAGGGCGCGGGCGTAGACGTGTGCCCGGCGGATGGTGCCGCTGAACTCGCGGACCTGGTTGTCGGCGTCGGTGGCCAGGGAGAGCGGCGCGGTGTTCACGGAGGGGCGGCGGGTGGTGGCGCGGGTGGCCCGCGCGACGCCGTCGACGTACAGGGTGAGCGATCCGGCGTCCGCGTCGAAGACGCCCGCGACGTGGTGCTCACGGCCGGTCCAGTCGTCCGGCGTCGGCCAGGTCGCGGTGATCCACTGGCCGTCGGAGTGGAGGAAGAACTGCAGGTCGCGGCCGTCCTGCTTGAGCGCGTACTGGGTGTCGCCCTTGGTGAGGATCGGCTGGTGGTAGCCGGTCACGTGCGGGGTGACCCAGGCTTCCAGGGTCAGCGAGCCGGTGAGGTCCAGGCTGTCGTCGCGGGCGAAGACCGTACCGCCGTGCAGGCCCTCGGCGGGGTCGATGCCCCCGCTGGGGTTGACGATCTCGCCGCGCAGCGAGCGGGGACCGGTCTCGGTGAGCAGGATGCGGGGCGGGACCGGCCAGAACAGGGACTGGTCGACGAAGTCCCAGATCCAGCCGCCCTGGAGCACGTCGTACCGGCGGACGACGTCCCAGTACTTCTTGAAGTTGCCGGTGGAGTTCCCCATCGAGTGGGCGTACTCGATCATCACGTACGGCCGGGTGTCGGCGGTGTCCTTCGCCCGCTGCTCGACCCGCTGCGGGGTGTCGTACATCTCCGAGCGGATGTCGCTGACGCCGGGGCGGTCGTCGCCCTCGTACTGGATGACGCGAGTGGTGTCGTAGGAGCGGATCCAGTCGTGCATGGCGGTGAAGGTGGAGCCGGTGCCGGCCTCGTTGCCGAGGGACCAGATGACGACCGAGGCGTGGTTCTTGTCGCGGTGGACCATGTTCTGGGCGCGGGCGACGCACGCCTCGGTCCACTGGGGGTGGCTGCCCGGGTACTCGTCGCGGATGGCGTGGGTCTCCAGGTTGGTCTCGTCGACGAGGTACAGGCCGTACTCGTCGGCGAGTTCGTACCACAGCGGGTTGTTCGGGTAGTGCGAGGTGCGGACGCTGTTGATGTTCGCCCGCTTCATGATCCCGATGTCCTGGACCAGGTCGGCGCGGGTGAGCGCGGTGCCGCGGGCGGGGTGCATCTCGTGGCGGTTGGTGCCGCGCAGGGAGACCGGCTTGCCGTTGACGCGCATCAGGCCGTCCCGGAGCGCGAACTCGCGGAAGCCGACCCGGTGCGAGAGGGTCTCGGTCACCCTGCCCGCCGGGTCGCGCAGCCGCAGGACGGCCGTGTACAGGTGCGGGTGCTCCGCCGACCACAGCTTCGGCGCGGTGACGGCCTTGCCGGCCCGTACGGTGGCGTCCTGGCCGGCCCGTGCCGGGTCCACCTCGACGGTGGCCGTCAGCGGCCGGGCCCAGACGGCGTGGCCGCGGGCGTCGTGGAGCTGGGTCTCGACCGTGTACCGCCCGGCGTCGCCGCCGCCGTAGGCCCGCACGCTCGCGGTGACGAGCAGTTCGGCGTCGGTGTACGTGTCGTCGAGCGGGGTGTCGAGGCGGAAGTCGCGCAGGTGGACGGCCGGGGTGGAGTAGAGGTGGACCGAGCGGAAGATGCCGCTCAGCCGGATCATGTCCTGGTCCTCCAGCCAGTCGCCGTCGCCGTAGCGGTAGACCTCGACGGCGATCTGGTTGGTGCCGGATTTCAGGTGGTCGGTGATGTCGTACTCGGACGGGGTGTAGGAGTCCTCGTCGTAGCCGACCAGTTCGCCGTTGATCCACACGTAGTGCGCGGACTTCACGCCCTCGAAGTGGAGGAAGGTGCGGCGGCCCGACCAGTCGCGGGGGACGGTGAAGGTGCGCCGGTACTGGCCGACCGGGTGGTAGCGGGTCGGCGCGGTGGGCGGCTGCGGTTCCTCGCCCAGGCCGTTGGGGCCCCAGTACGGGTAGGTCACGTTGAGGTAGATCGGGAAGTCGTGGCCGTGGAGCTGCCAGACGGAGGGGACCGGGATGGTCTCCCAGTCGCCGTCGTCGAGGTCGGTGCGGTGGAAGTCGGCGTCCCGGTCCTCGGGGCGGTCCGCGTAGGCGAACTTCCAGGTGCCGTCGAGGCTCAGGCGGTACGGCGAGCGGGTGCGGTCGGCGGCGAGGGCCTGTTCGACGTCGGCGTACGGCATGAGCGTGGTGTGCGGCGGCTCGGTGCCGACCCGGAAGACGCCGAAGTCGTTCCACTCCGGGGGGCCGTCGGGGGCGGGGGTGGCCGCCGGGGTGGCGGCGCCGGCCCCGGTGGCGGTCGCGGACAGGGCCAGCGCGCCGAGGACGGCGGTGCCGCCCTCCAGGAGGCGGCGGCGGCTGACGACCGGGGGCGCGGCGGGCGAGTGGGGCGGGTGCGGCATGACCGTGGCCTTCCGTGGGGGGCGGGTGGCGGCTCAACGCACGGTGCGCGGACGGCGGTTGCGGTGGCGGGCGTCGCGACTGCCGGTGAGGGGACGACTACGGAAACACGGTCACCCTAGGACCCGGACACAACCGAATCAATTACCCCGTCGGAGTTTGTCGGTTCCTGGGGAGCGGGTGGGCGGGGGTGCTCGCCGGTGAGGGCCGCCCAGTGGACGGTGCGGTCGCACCAGCGGTCCAGCAGGACGCGGTCGTGGCCGACCGCGAGCAGTCCGGCGCCGGTGCCGGCGCGGTACTCCTCGACGGCGGCGACCAGGGCGGCGGTGGTCGAGGCGTCGAGCATCGCGGTCATCTCGTCGCAGACCAGCCAGCGCGGGCGGAGCACCAGGGCGCGGGCGAGGCAGGCCCGCTGGAGCTGGCCGTCGCTGACCTCGTGCGGGCGCCTGCCGAGCAGATCGGCGGTGAGGCCGACGGTGGCGGCGAGTTCGGCGACCCGGGCGGCGAGGTGCGCGCGGCGGCCGGTGGCGCGCAGCGGTTCGGCGATCAGGTCGGTGAGCGGGAGCCGGGGGTCGGCGGAGAGCCGGGCCTGCTGGAAGACGACCCCGAAGGCGGTGCGGGTGGCGCGCGGCGCGCGGTGCCGCCAGCGGCGTACGGTCTCGCCGTCGACGGTGAGGGTCCCGGCGTCGGGGCGGTGCAGCAGCGCGGCGACCCGGGCCAGGGTGGACTTGCCGCAGCCGCTGGGGCCGAGCAGCCCGACCGCCTCGCCCGGCGCGACGGTCAGGGAGACGTCCCGGAAGACCGGGGTGTCCCGGGCGTACCCGGCGGTGACGGAACGCAGTTCAAGCACGGTCGGCGGCCTCCGGTGCGGGGACGTGCGGGTGGTGGCAGGCGACGGTGACGGCCGGCGGGGGTGGGACGGTGGCCGGCCGGGGCGGCGTGGCGCAGAGGTCCGTCGACCGGTCGCAGCGCGGGGCGAAGGCGCAGCCCGCCGGGAGGGCGCCGAGCTCGGGAGGCAGGCCGGGAACGGGGGTGAAGGCGCGGTCGGGCAGGGCCTGGAGCAGGCCGCGGCTGTAGGGGTGGCGGGGGCCGGGTGCGCCGAAGAAGGCGGCCGCGTCGCCGAGTTCGACGATGCGGCCCGCGTACATCACGGCGACCCGGTCGGCGATGCGTTCGGCCGCCGCCAGGTCGTGCGTGATCATCAGCAGCGCGCGGTCCCCCGCGTCGGTGTCGTCGACATGTCGTCGCAGTTCGTCGACGGTACGGTCCACCAGGTCGCGGTCGAGGCCGGTGGTGGGCTCGTCGGCGAGGAGCAGTGGGGCGTCGCCGACGAGGGCGAGGGCGGTGGCGGCGCGCTGGGCGAGGCCGCCGGAGAGCTGGTGCGGGTGGTGGTCGAGGTGGCCGGCGGGGAAGGCGGCGCGGGCGGCGGCGGTCTCGGCGGCGGTACGCAGCGCCGCCCGGCCCCGGACCGGGGTCAGGGCCGCGACCGTCTCCCGCAGTTGGGAGCGGACGGTGCGCACCGGGGTGAGGTGGGCGGCCGGGCTCTGCGGTACGAGGCCGATCCGGCGGCCCCGTACGGTGCGGGCGAGGGTGCGCTCGTCGGCGGTGAGCAGGTCGAGGTCGCCGAGCAGGGCCTGTCCGGCGGTCTGCGCGTTGCCGGGGAGCAGGCCCAGCAGGGCGGAGGCGAGGACGGACTTGCCGCAGCCGCTCTCGCCGATCAGGGCCAGGCACTCGCCGGACCGCACGTCGAAGCGGGCGCCGGTGACGGCGGCGATCCGCCGCCCGCCCGGCATCAGGAAGCGCACCGACAGTCCGCGGACCGACAGGACCGGGGCGCGCTCGGTCACCGCGCCCGTCTCGGCGCTCCCGGCATCGGCGCTCCCGGCATCGGCTCGGGCGGTCACAGCATCAGCTCCGATCGGCGCCGGGGGTTGATCCGCTCCCGCCAGGCACCGGCGAGGCCGGCCAGGGCGAGGGTGGGGACGATGATGAACAGGCCCGGGAAGAGGGTGGGCCACCACTGCCCGGCCAGCAGCGAACCCCGGGCCTGCTGGATGAGGTTGCCGAGGCTCGCCAGGTGAGTGGGCAGGCCGAGGCCGAGGAAGGAGAGCGCCGACTCGTGCCACATGGCGTGCGGCACCATCAGGACGGCGGCGAGCGCGGCCTGCGGCAGCACCCCGGGCAGCAGGTGCCGTACGGTCACCCGCCACCGGGAGGCGCCCCCGGAGACGGCGGCGTCGATGTACGGGCGGGAGCGCAGGGAGAGCACCTCGGCGCGGACGATCCGGGCGGTGGAGAGCCAGTGGGTGAGGGCGACCGAGACGACCACGGGCCACACCCCCGGCCGGAACATCGCCACGATGAACACGCCGAGCAGCAGGTGCGGTACGGCGGAGAAGGCGTCCACGAGCCGCATCAGACCCCGGTCGAACCAGCCGCCCAGGGCCCCGGCGGCGGCGCCCACGGCGGTGCCGACGACGGTCGCGGTGAGGGCGGCGGCGACCCCGACCAGCAGGGAGACCCGCAGCCCGTAGACGCAGCGCAGCAGCAGGTCGCGGCCGACGTCGTCGGTGCCGAAGGGGTGCGACGGGCTCGGGGGCCGCAGTTCGGCGGCGAGGTCGACGGCCTGCTGGTCGAGCTGGGCCAGCGGCGGCACGAGCAGGACGGCGAGGACGGTCACGGCGACCAGCGCGGCGGAGCCGCGCAGCCGCAGCGTGTGGGTGGAGCGGCCCTGGCGGCCCCGGGACCGCCAGGCGGCCGGGGCCGGTCCGGACGCCGGGGGCGGCGGGGGCGGCCCGGACGCCGGGGAGGGCGGGGTCGGTCCGGACGCCGGGGAGGGCGGGGCCGGTTCGGCCGCGGGCGGCCGTGGGGTGTCACATGTCACTGAGTCTCACCCTCGGGTCGAACAGTCCGTAGAGCAGGTCGGCGAGCAGGTTCCCGGCGAGGACCGCGGCGGTGGCGAGGGTGGTCAGCGCCGCCAGCAGCGGGAAGTCGACGGCGGTGGCCGCCTCGACGGTGGCGGCGGCGATGCCCGGCCAACTGAAGACGGTCTCCACCAGCAGGGCGCCGGTGATGAGTTCGGGGACCCGGGAGCCGATCAGCGTGAGCACCGGCAGGAGTCCGGAGCGCAGGGCGTGGTTCAGCAGCACGGTGGATTCGCCGAGGCCGCGGGCGCGGGCGCCGCGCACCGGGTCCTCCGCGAGGGCGTCGCCGACGCCCTGCCGGACGTACAGGGTGAACCAGGGGAGCTGGGAGACGGCGAGGACGCCCGCGGGGAGGACGAGGTGGGTGGCGACCTGGCCCGGGGTGATCTGTTCGCTGGCGGTGTCGGTCAGGCCGCCGGCCGGGAGGAGGTCCAGCCGGAGGGCGAAGAGCCAGACGGCGAGCAGCGCGGTCCAGAAGACGGGGGCCGCCTCCAGGGTGTAGGCGAGGGAGGTGACGGCCCGGTCCAGGAGCGAACCGGGGCGGCGGGCGGCCAGCACGCCGAGCACCGTGCCGGTGAGCACGGCGGCGGCGAAGGCGACCGCGCACAGCAGCGCGGACCACACCAGGCGTTCGCCGATCACCTCGGTCACCGGCTGGCGCAGCAGGCTGGAGTGGCCGAGGTCGCCGCCGAGCGCGGCGGTCAGCCAGTTCCACCAGCGGCTGACGAAGGGTTCGTCGGCGCCGAGGTTGGTCCGCAGCCGGTCCAGGGTCTCCTGGTCGGCGCCGAGCGCGGCGGTGCCGGCGTAGCCCTTGACGGGGTCGAAGGGTGAGGCCGCGGCGATGGCGAAGACGCCGAAGGTGACGACGGCCAGGACGGGGACGGCGAACAGGGCCCGCCGCGCGGCCAGGCGTGCCATCGGCCCCCAGGGCAGGCGGCGGTGGGTACGGGTCACGTCTTCGGCTGCCAGTCCTCGATGTTCCACCACGGGCCGCTGGCGAAGCCGTGCTCGTGCGGTTCGAGCTGGGTGCTCAGCCCGGCCCAGCGGTCGGCGAGGACGTAGAGGTGGTCGATGTGGGTGAGGAAGGTGTAGCCGGGGTCGGCCACGAGGGCCCGCTGGACGGTGTCGTAGGCCCGGCCGCGCCGCTTCGGGTCCTGGCTGCGGCGGCCCGCGTCGAGCGCCTCGTCGACGGCCGGGTCGGCGTAGCGGGCCATGTTGTTGAAGCCGTCGCCGGCCAGGGAGGAGTGCAGGAGGGTGTAGAGGCCGAAGTCGGGGTCACCGACGCTGCCGAAGCCCGCGAGGACCGCGTCGCGTCCCATGCGCGGCTCGATCACCTCCCAGGTGGCGCCCTCCACCTCGACGTCGACACCGGCCCGCTTGGCGTCGGAGGCGTAGGCGAGGGCGTGGTCCTGGCGGACCTTGTCGCCGGCGGGGTAGTACAGGGTGAACGCGGCCCGTTCGCCGTTCTTGGCGCGGACGCCGTCCCCGCCGGGCCGCCAGCCCGCCTCGTCCAGGATCTCGCGGGCCCGGTCCAGGTCCTGGGCGCGTTCGACACGCTTGTCGTACCAGGGGTCGTCGGAGGGCAGCGGCCCGTAGGCGGGCCGGCCCGCGCCGTCCAGGATCCTGTCGGCCATGGCCTGCCGGTCCACGGCGGCGTCCAGGGCGCGGCGCACGGCCGGGTCGCCGGTGACCTTCCCCGCCGTGGGCAGGGTGACGGCCCGGAAGTCGTACGACTTCGCCTGGTACGTCCGCCTGGAGCGGTCCTTCTCGAAGGTGGCGGCCAGGTTGGGCGGGAGGACCGCGCCGTCGAGGTCGCCGGAGCGCAGGCGGGTGGCGCGGACGTTGTCGTCGGCGATGACCGCCATGGTGAACGTCTTCACCTTCGGCGCGCCGCCCCAGTACCCGGGGTTGGCCTTGAAGGTGAGCTTCTCGCCCTTGCTCCAGTCGGCGAGGGTGTAGGGGCCGGTGCCGACCGGCTCGGTGTTGAAGGCGCCGGTGTTGGGGTCCTGCCCGCCCGCGAGGTGCTCGGGGACGATGGGCAGCACCGTGCGCGCGGCGAACGGCGCGTAGGGGTACTTCAGCGTGAAGACGACCGTGTCCTCGCCCTCGGCCCGTACGCCGCGCACGGCGTCCAGTTCGCTGCGGGCGGTGTTGTTGGTCCTCTCGTCGAGGACGGTGCGGTACGTGTACACCACGTCGTCGGCGGTGAGCGGTTCGCCGTCGCTGAACCTCACGCCCGCGCGCAGGGTGAAGGTGTACGTGCGGCCGCCGTCGCCGATCTCGGGCAGGGCGGCCGCCAGGGCGGGCTTCAGCCGCAGGTCGGTGTCGCGGGCCAGCAGTCCGTCGAAGATCTTGGAGTTGCCGTCCTTGCCGTAGCCGAGGAGCGGGCTGAGGGTGTCCGGTTCGGAGGCCACCCCGATCACGACGGACTCGGCCGCCCCGCCGTCCCCGCCGCCGCCCTGGGGCGCCGAGCAGGCGCCGGCGCCCACCGTCAGCGCCGCCGCCGCGGCGGCGGCTTCTCGTATCCGACGGGTCCGACGGGTCCGACAGGTCCGACGGGTGCTCATGGGTCCCCCACGCTCGGTGCCACTGGTGCCGTTGCTGCCATTGCTGGGTTATTGCACACCAGTTGCAATTACGGCGTCAACCAGGGGCGTCGGGGACCGGTGTCGCTAGGCCGGGCAGGTGGGCTCGTCCTCGGGTGCCGTGGGGTCGCCGGCGGTCGGCGCGTCGGTGTCCTGGGCGGGGGTCTCCGGGTCGGAGGGGCACTCCTGCGAGGGTGTCGGTTCGGCGGTCGGCGAGCCGGTGGGGGTCGTGGGGGTGGGGTCCGGCGTCGTGGGGTCGGACGGGGACGGTTCGGGGCTCTGCGTCGGGTCGGGCTCCGTGGTGGACGGGGAGGCCGACGGGGAGGTGGACGGAGACGTGGACGTGGACGGCTGGGGGGACGGTGAGGTCGGCGCCGACCCGGAGGGGGTGGGGCTGGGCTTTCCGGGGTCGGGGCCGATGATGATGCCGCCGCCGTCTCCGCCGCTGTCGCCCTTCCCGCCGTTCCCGTGCGGGCCGCCCCGGTCCTCGCCGTCGGCCGGCCTCGTCGCCGGGGTGTCGCCGCCGGCCCCGGGAGTGAGCGGGATGACGCCCTTGCCGTCGGGCACGGTGTGCACGCCCCGGCGGTAGAAGTCCAGCCAGTAGCGGACCAGCTCGACGTAGGCGCGCGAGTTGTTGTAGCTGAGGATCGCCCGGTCCAGGTCGGCCGCCCGGCTCAGGTCGCGGTCCCCGGCGCACAGGTAGTGCCCGGCCGCCAGCGCCGCGTCGAAGATGTTGTTGGGGTCGACGCGGCCGTCGCCGTTGCCGTCCGCGCCCCACCGGGCCCACGTCGACGGCAGGAACTGCATCGGCCCCACCGCCCGGTCGTACACCGGGTCGCCGTCGTGGACGCCGCCGTCGCTGTCCAGGATCAGGGCGAAGTCGCCCCCGTCGAGCGCCGGGCCCGTGATGCGGCCCAGGGTGGTGCCGTCGCGGTCGACCGCGCCGCCGCGCGCCTGTCCGGACTCCACCTTGCCGATCCCGGCCAGCAGTTCCCAGGGCAGTCGGCAGCCGGGGTCCGTCCTGGCGACGGCACTCTCCGCGGCGCGGTAGGCGCGCAGCACGGTGCCCGGGATACCGGACTCGGTGCGGGCCCGGGTGACCTGCCCGGCGCGCAGCGGGGCCTCCGGGGAGACCAGGGGCGGGAGTTCGGTGTGGTAGGAGCCGTCGCCGGGCGGGGCGAGTTCGGCGTAGGGGAGGTCCGCTGCCGGGGCCAGGCGGTCGCCGTCCGCGGCCGGCCGGCTGTTCCCCCGCTGCTGCGGGGACCCGGGGGCCTGGGAGGCGGTGAGCGCCGCCACCGCGGTCACGGCGATGGCGGTGGCCCGCAGACCCTGCCGGGTCCGGGCGGGTACGCGTCGGGCGCGGTGTTTGGGCATGGTCTCTCACTCCCTGGTGGTGCGAGGTGCTCTACGGGCAGGGTGGGCGGCCTCTTTCGGCGGCCGCGGGGGGCGGTGGGCGGCGGCCGGGGTGCCGGTCGTCAGCGGCCGAAGGTGTCGATGCCGGAGACCAGCCAGTGGCCGTCGCGGTGCACGACGTCGAGGGCGAGCATCGCGCCGGCGTAGGTGCCGTCGTCCTCGGCCTTCTTGTCCCCGGCGGTGCTGACGCTGCTCTGGTCGGCGTAGACCAGCACGCGGGCGCGGTCGCCGTCGATGCGCTCGACCGCGCTGTCGGTGACCGTGGTGGTGATCACCGCCTTCTCCTTGTCGGCCTGGGTGCGCACGGCGCCGAACAGGTCCCGGTGCTGGGCGACCGCGCGTCCCGTCAGCCACTCCTTCGCCGCCTGGTCGAAGGCGGCGGGGTCGGCGTGGTCGTACGAGAAGAGCGCGGCGACCGCCTTGGTCGTCCGGCCCTTGATCTCGCTGGTGCGGGCGGTGTCGGACAGGGCGGTGTTGCGTGCGGCGGGGTCGTCGCGGAGGTTCTCCGCGCGGGCGTGCGCCCAGCCGGCGAAGGCGCCGAGGAGAAGGGTGAGGAGGCAGAGGGCGACGAGGGGGCGCCCCGAACGCGGGGTGCGGGTGCGCGCCGTTCCGGTGGGTGCGGGGCGCCGGGTGCGGGTGCGCTGTGGCCGGTCGCGCGGTTCCTCGCGCCCCCCGGGGGCGCTGTCCTCGGCTGTGGTGCGCGGGCCCGCGGGCTCCGGGCGAGCCTTGTCCGCGGGCTCGTGCGGGGGGCGCAGGGCCTCTCGGGCCTGGCGGCGGCGGAGGGTGTTGAGGCTGTGACGGGTCGTCGGCATCGGGTGTCGTCCTCTTCTGCGGCCGGGTCAGCCGGCCGACGTGGCGCCGACCGGGGCCTGGCCCAGGGCGCTGAGCTTCCAGTGGCCGCCGGTGCGGGTCAGTTCGCCGAGCATGCGGCTGTCCTTGTCGGTGCTCGCGTCGCCGGGCGCCTTCACCGTCACCCGCAGGGCGACCAGCACCCGGGCGCGGCCGGCCCGGTCGTCGAGTTCGGTGAGGGCACCGGAGAGCACCCGGGCCGTGGTGACCGTCTTGGCCGCCTTCACCTGGTCGGCGAACTCGGCCCGGCCGGAGGCCAGTTGCTCGTGCAGGTCTCCGGTGGTCGAGGACTCCCAGAGGTCGAGGCCGGTGTCGATCTTCCGGTGGTCGAGGGTGTTGAGGTTCTGCACGGCCTGCTCACCGGCCGCGAGCGCCTGGTCGCGCTGCTCGGCGTACGACACGGTGTCGTCGTGGGCCGCGTCGTACCAGTCCCAGCCCGTCCACGCGGCGAACCCGCCCGCGATCAGGACCAGCGCGAGGGCGAGGGCCGTGACCGGCAGCGCCCGGGGTCCGGCCGGCCCGCCGATGCCGCGTCTCATGCGTGTGCCCCTCTCCTGCTGCTCCTCGTGCTCGTCGTGCTCCTCGCGCCCGCTCACCGGGTCCTGATGTCGACGATCCGCCACTGGTCCTTCTCCCATCGGGCGGTGACCGTGAGCTGGGCCGCCGCGGAGGTGGTGCCGTCCTTGCCGCGGTGCGAGATCTGGTCGAGGAAGACCAGCAACCGCGCGCTGTCGCCGTCGAGTTCGATCACTCCGGTACGTACGGCCTGGGTGCTCAGGGTGACGCGCTGCTCGGCGAGGTCCGCGCGGATCCGGTCGATCAGCTCCGCGTACTGGCGCGAGGCCCGCCCCGCGAGGACGGCACGCGCCGAACGCTCGGTGGCCGCCAGCCCGTCCGGCGTGTACGAGAAGACCCGGGCGAGGGCGTTGCCGACGTCCCCGGCGACCCGGGTGGTCGCGTCGGCGTCGGTCAGCGCGTGGTTCTCGGCGGACGGGGTGGAGCGCAGTTCGCGGGCGCCGTAGAAGAACCCGCAGCCGGCCAGGACCAGCACGGCCGCGGTGACGGCCGGCAGGAGCCGCCGCAGACCGGCGCCGCGGGAGGAACGGGCACTCGGCCTCGGCCGCTCCCCCGCCCGCCCCGGCACCTCTTCGCCCTCGCCGGGGGCGGGGGTGGCTTCCGGCGCGAGGGCGGCTTCCGATGCGGGGGCGGCTTCCGATGCGGGGGTGGCGTCCGGGGCGGGGCCGGGCGGCGGGGTCGCGTCGTCGGTCGGGGCGGGGCCGGGCACGGAGGGGCCGTCGGGCCGGGCGGGGGTGTCCCGTTGCCGCCCGAGGTGCAGCAGGCGTGTCATCGGTCGCCGTCCTCCTCCGCCGTCCGCGCGAGCGGTACCGCGCTCAGTGCCTTGACCTTCCACTCGCCCTCGCCCGTGCGGGCCAGGACCGCTTCCAGGCGTTTGCGGTCGGTGGTCGCCGTCTTCGTCCCGGCGGGGGTGACCTCGACGCGCACGGTCGCGATGAGCTTCGCGGTGCCCGCGCGCGGGTCGAGGGCGGTGAGCGCGGCCTCGGTGACCGTGCCCCGCGCCGAGGCGCCCGCCTCGGGCCGGGTCGCTCCCAGTTCCTCCCGCAGCGGGCCGGTCGAGGCGGCGCGCCAGGCGCGGATGCCCGCCCGCGCACGGTCCTGGGAGGAGGCGTCCAGGGTGTTCAGCACGGAGAGACGCTCGCGCCCGTCGGCGAGCGCCTCGTCGCGTTCACGGCCGTACGAGAGCGAGTCGTCGCCCCGTGCCTGCGCGTACGTCCACGCCCCGGCCGAGCAGAACGCCAGCGCCAGCGCGAGTCCCGTCCCGGCGAGGACGCGGGCCCGCCTCATCGGCCGTCCTCCGGCTCCGCGCCGAGCAGTCCCGCCAGGCCCGGTGCCGTACCGCTGCCCGTGTCCGGCAGCGCGAGCGCGCCCGGCAGGGCCGGGGCGGACTTCGGTGTGGCCGCCGCGGTGCTGCCCGAGGGCAGCGAGCCGGGCTTGGCCGGGTCGGGCACCGCGCCGCCCCGGGGGGCGTGGGCCGAGCCGCGTACGCCGACCCCGCTCGCGGCGGAGGCCGTGCAGGAGGCGCCGGTGTTCAGGGCCGGGGCGGTGCCGAGGTCCAGGCCGCCGCGGTAGCGGGTGGCGCCGTAGCCGTCGGTGCAGGGCAGCGGCTTGAAGAAGGTGACGGCCAGGCCGAGCTTCATCGTTCCCCCCTCGACGGCGGTGGCGCCGGCCGCGATGGCCGCCGGGTATTTCACCAGGAGTTCCTCGATGCCGCGCTGCCGGGTGACGGCGACCTCGGAGGTGGTGAGCAGGTTGGCGAGGACGACGCCCAGACTGGGGTCGAGGTCCCGGAGCAACCCGCTGACCTGGGTGGCGGCGTCCGGTGTGACGTCGAGGAGCCGGCGCAGGTCGGCGTCCGACCCCTTGAGGGTGCGGGCGAGTTCCGTGGCGCCGTCGGCGAAGCCGCGGATGGCCTCGGCCTCCTCGGCCTGGGTGCGCAGCACCGTCTCGCCGTCGGCGAGGAGGCGGGTGGTGGCGGGCAGGTTGCGGTCGGCGGCCTCGACGAAGGCGCTGCCGTTGTCCAGCAGTGCCTGGAGGTCGTCGCCGTGCCCCTCGAACGTCTTGCCGAACTCGTCCACCACCGTGCGCAGATCCTCCAGCGGCACGGAGCGGGTGAGGGCGTCGACGCTGGTGAGGACGTCGGTGACGGGTGCGGGCACCTCGGTGTCGGGCCGTTCGATCCGGGTGCCCTGGGCGAGGTAGGGGCCCGCGTCGCTCTCGGGCCGCAGGTCGATGTACTGCTCGCCGACCGCGGAGAGTCCGGCCACCACGGCCCGGGTGTCGGCGGGGATGCGGGGGGCGGACTTCTTGATGCGCAGTTCCGCGACCACCCCGTCGGCGGTCAGGTCGATGGAGCCGACCCGGCCCACCGACACGCCCCGGTAGGTGACGTCGGAGTGGGTGAACAGGCCGCCCGTGCGCGACAGTTCGACCTTGACCGTGTAGTAGTCGGCGACACCGACGTACCGGCCGAGGTCGGCGTAGCGGATGCCGAGGAAGCCGAGGACGAGGACGGCGATGACGAGGAAGGAGAGGTTCTTCAGGCGTACGGCGAGGGTGATCATCCCTGTGCGCCTCCGTCCCCGGAGTTCCCGGAGTTCCCCGAGTTCCCCGAGTTCCCGGACGGCGTCGGCACCGAGGGCAGCGGCAGGGTGGCCGACGGGGTGGCGGCGGCCGTGGTCCCGGCGCCGCCGGACCGCTTCCGGCTCCCGGCCGTGGCGCCCTGCTCCTTCTGGGCCGTGGCGGTGGGCGAGGGCGCGGAGGTCCCCTGCGGCACCAGGGGCGGGATCACCTGGGTGCCGGGTTCGGCCGTCATGCTCAGGTACACGTTGAGGTAGTCGCCCTTGACCCCGTTCAGCACCTCGTCCGTGAACGGGTAGGTGAGCAGCACCTGGAGCGAGTCGGGCAGGTCGCCGCCCGCGTCGGCGAGTGCCTTCAGGGTGGGCGCGAGGGCCTTGAGGTCGGCGACCATGTCGTCCTTGCTCGCTTCGACGGTGGAGACGGCGACGGTGGAGAGGGTGTCCAGGGAGCGCAGCATGGTCAGCAGGGAGCCACGCTGCTCGTGCAGGGTCTTCAGGCCGGGCGAGAGGTCGGTCAGGACGGTGCGTACGTCGTCCTTGCGGCCGGCCAGCGTCGCGGAGAGCCGGTTGACGCCGTCGAGGGCGTCGGTGATGTCGGCGCGGTGGTCGTCGAGGTTCGACACCAGTTCCTCGACCCGCTTGAGCATGGAGCGGACCTCGGGCTCGCGTCCGCCGAGAGCCTTGTTGAGTTCCTGGGTGATGGTCTTCAGTTGGGCGACACCGCCGCCGTTGAGCAGCAGGGACAGGGCGCCGAACACCTCCTCGACCTCGGTGTTGCGGCCGGTGCGGGCGATCGGGATGACGCCGCCGTCGCCGAGCCCGCCCGCGGCGGTCGACCTGGCGGGCGCGACGAGCTGGACGTACTTCTCGCCGAGCAGGCTGGACTGTTCCACCCGGGCGCCCGCGTCGCCGGGCAGCCGGACGTCGCCGTTGATCTCCATGGTGACCCGGGCCGACCACTTGTCGCCGTCGAGGCGGATGGCGGTGACCCGGCCGACGGCCACGTCGTTGACCTTGACCGCGGCCTGCGGCACCAGGCTGAGGACGTCGTCCAGTTCGGCGGTGACGGTGTAGGGGTGGGAGCCGAGGTCGGCGCCGCCCGGCAGCGGCAGGCTCTCGATCCCGTCGAAGCGCGGGGCGTCGGCGGAGAACGCGCCGAGGGCGAGGGCGAAGCCCAGGCCGAGGGCGAGCAGCCCGCCGATCCCCACGCCGGCGGCGGCACCGGTGGTGAGCACGCCCCGGCGCACGGTGGTGCGCGGCCCCTCGCGGTCGGCCACCGCTTCCCGGCGTCGCACGGCGCGCTTCACCGCTCCCCCGCCCCCGAGGCCGCGGAGCCTCCGGTCGCGGTGCCTCCGGTCGCGCTGCCTCCGGTCGCGGGCAGGGGCAGCAGCGGGCCGCCCATGCTGATCTCGTTGAGGTCGGCGCGGCCGTCGATCATGCCGGTGTCGGGGTCGTAGGCGCCGGCCAGGTTGTCCGCGGCCAGCGGGGCGACGTCCAGGGCCTCGGCCAGCGAGGTGCGCTGACGGACCAGGGTCTGCGTGATCGGTACCAGTCTGTCCACGTTCTTCTTCAGCTCGCCCCGGTTGTCCTTGATGAACGTCTTCACCTGGGCGAGGGCCGCACCGAGTTCCTCCAGCGCCCCGGCGAGATCGTCCTTGTTGTCGGCGAAGTACCCGACGACCGTGTCCAGCCGCTCCTGCGCGGTGCGTACGCCGGTGTCCTTGTCCTTCAGCATGGTGGTGAAGGTCTGGAGCCGGCTGAGGGTGGCGAACAGGTCGTCGCTGGAGCCGTCGAGGGTCTTGGCGGCCTTGCCGAACTGCTCGATGCTCTCGCCGATGGCCTCGCCGTTGCCGTCGAGGTTGGCGGCGCCGGTCTTCAGCAGGCCGGACAGGGCGCCGGAGGAGTTGGCCCCGTCGGGCCCGAGGGCCTCGCTGAGGTCGGTGAGGGAGGCGTAGAGCTGGTCGATCTCGACCGGGGTGCGGTTGCGGGAGGCGGGCAGTACGGCGCCGTCGGCGAGGGCCGCTCCGGTGCGGTAGGCCGGGGTGAGCTGCACGTAGCGGTCGGCGACGACGCTGGGCGCGACCACCAGGGCGCGCGCCGACTTCGGCACCCGGACGCCGTCCTCCAGCGCCAGCTCCACCCGTACCCGGGTGCCCTGCGGGCGCACCGACTCCACCTCGCCGACCCGGACCCCGAGGATGCGCAGGTCGGACCCGGCGTAGACGCCGACGGCCCGGTCGAAGTAGGCGGTCAGGCGGGTGCCGGAGGATTCCAGGGCGCGCACCGCGGCCAGGCCGGCGGCGACCACGGCCAGCGCGATCGCGGCGGCGAGGAGTTTTCTGCGCTTGCTCATCACTCACCGCTCCCCTGGGCCGCCGACGACTGCTTCGGCGGCATGCACGACTTCTCGGGCTGGGACTGTGCGGGCAGGTAGTCGCGGGGCACCACCCCGCACAGGTAGCTGTCGAACCAGCGGCCGCTGCCGAGGGTGTTGCCGATCAGCCGGTAGTAGGGGCCGACCAGGGCGAGCGTCCGGTCGAGCTGGTCGCTGTTCTCCCGCAGGACGGTGGTGACGCGGCCGAGCGCCTTCAGGGTGGGGCCGAGCTGCTTCTCGTTGTCCGCGACCAGGCCGGTCAGCTCGGTGCCGAGGGCGCGGCTGCCGCGCAGCAGGGCGCTGATGGCGTCCCTCCGGTCCTCGAGTTCGCCGAGCAGCGGCCCGGCGTCCTCGATGAGGGTCTCGAAGCTGGACTTCTTGTCCTTCAGCGTCTGGGTGAACCGGGCGCTGCCGGTGAGGAGCTGGGACAGCTCGCGGTCGCGTTTGGAGACGGACCGCGACAGGTCGGACAGGCCGGTGGCGGCCTTGCGGACGTGCGGCGGCGAGTCCTCGAAGGTCGCGGAGATCGTCTCGAAGCTCTTGGCGAGCTGCTGGGTGTCGATCGCGTCGACGGTGGTGCTGAGGTCCTGGAACGCCTGCGTCACGTCGTACGGCGAGGTGGTCCGGGTCCTCGGTATGCGGTTGCCGGGGTCCTGTTCCGCCGTGCCGAGCGGGTCGAGGGCCAGGTACTTGTCGCCGAGCAGCGTCTTGATGGCGATGGCGGCGGTGGTCCGGTCGCCGATCCAGGCGTCCTCGACGTCGAAGCTGACCTTCACCCGGTCGCCGTCGAGGGCGACGCCGGTGACCTCGCCGACCTTGACGCCGGCGACCCGTACCTCGTCGCCCTCGTCGAGGCCGGCCGCCTCGGTGAAGTCGGCGCTGTAGCCGGTGGCCCCGGTGAGCGAGAGGCTGTCGGCCTGGTAGGCGAAGACGGTGAGCAGGGCCAGTACGAGCAGGCCGACCAGCGCCACGGCGACCGGGTCGCGGTCCTTGGCCGGCTTGAACCGCGGGGGCCGGGACCGGCGGGGTGCGGGGGCGGGGTCGTCGCGGCGTTCGGGCCGCACCAGCAGGCTCATGCGCCGCACCTCGCTTCGGTGACCGCGACGCCGGTCGGCGGCTTCGAGCCGGTCGAGGTGGTCACTCCGGCCACGCGGGCCTCGCAGAGGTAGAGGTTGAACCAGGAGCCGTAGGAGGAGAGCCGGCCCAGGGCGGTCAGCTTGGCGGGGGTCCGGTCGAGGAAGTCCTCGATCTGGGGGGTGGCGTCGCCGAGGTTGTCCGAGAGCCGGCCGATCTGCCGGATGTCCTCCTTGAGCGGCGCCCGGCCGTCCTTCAGGAGGTCCGCGGTGACGGTGGTCAGGTCGCCCATGGCGGCGACCGCCTTGCCCAGCGGCTTGCGGTCGTCGTTGAAGCCGGTGACCAGTTTCCGGAGGGTGTCGACGAGGTCGTCGAAAGCGGCCTCGCGGTCGTTGAGGGTGGTCAGGACCGTGTTGAGGTTCTTCACCACCTCGCCGATCACCTTGTCCTTGGCGGCGACGGTCGTGGAGAGCGAGCCGATGTGGGTGAGGAGGCTGTCGACGGTGGCGCCCTCGCCCTGGAGGACCTGCACGATGGAGCCGGCGAGTTCGTTGACGTCCTTCGGGGAGAGTCCCTCGAAGAGCGGCTTGAAGCCGTTGAAGAGCAGGGTCAGGTCGAGCGCGGGCGCGGTGCGGTCGAGCGGGATGGTGTCGCCGCCGTCGAGGGTGCCGGTGAGGTCGCCGCTGCCCCGGTCCAGGGCGACGTAGCGCTGCCCGACCATGTTGAGGTACTTCACGGCGGCGGTGGTCGAGCGGGGCAGCGCGCGGTCGTCGCGGACGGCGAAGGTGACCTGCGCGGTGCGCCGGTCGACGACGCGGACGTCGGTGACCTCGCCGACCTCGACCCCGGAGATGCGCACACTGTCGCCGTCGGTGAGGCCGGTGACGTCGGTGAACAGCGCCTTGTAGGAGAGGCGGTCGTCGTCGCCGACCCCGGTGTCCGCGACGCTCAGGCCGAGGACGGTGGTGGCGAGGGCGGTCACCAGCAGGAAGGCGAGGGACTTGAGCAGCGGTCCGGTCAGCGGCCGGCGCCGGGTGTGGGCGGTGTGCCGGGACGTCATCGCAGGGTCACCTCCGTGCCGCGCAGTGCCGGACCGGCGAGCAGGCTGCTCCACTCCGGGAGGTCGGCGGGGGCCTTTCCGGTGGCCGGTGCGAGCAGTTCGTTGACGAGGTCGTTCTCCTGCGGGGAGTTGGCCGGACCCAGCTCTTGGCCGGCCGCCGCGGGCACCTGCACGGCCGGCTTCGCGGCCACCCCGAGGTAGGGCACGGGGTAGCAGCGGGGGCCGCCGCCGGCCTCGTACGAGGGGCTGTCGGCGCCGGGGCGGTAGGCGCCGCGGGAGGGCACCGTGGTGACGTCGACGCGCAGGCCGGGCCGGTCGGTGCCCTTGCCGAGGGCCTGGTCCATGGCCGGGACGAAGTCGGTGAGGGTGCGCAGGGTGCAGGGGA
Source organism: Streptomyces ziwulingensis (assembly GCF_039542605.1). Lineage (NCBI taxonomy): Bacteria > Bacillati > Actinomycetota > Actinomycetes > Kitasatosporales > Streptomycetaceae > Streptomyces > Streptomyces ziwulingensis. The sequence goes on along the minus strand of NZ_BAABIG010000007.1, from coordinate 108,517 downwards.
AGGACGAGGAGTACTCGGAGAGCAGTTCCAGGGTGGGCCGGGAGGCGGCGCCGAGCCGGATGATGTTGTCCTTGTTCTGCCGCAGGAAGGCGGTCACGTCCTCGGCCGTCCTGGTGGTGGCGCCGAAGGTGCCGGCCAGCTCGCTCTCCTTCTCCGCCAGGGTGGAGCTGGTGGTGGTGAAGTCGGTGAGGGCGGTGAGGATGTCGGGGGCGGCGTCGGCGTAGACGTGGCTGACCTTCACCAGCTCTTTCAGGTCGCGGTTGAGGGTGGGCAGTTGGGGGTTGAACTTCTTCAGGTGGGAGTCGAGCAGGCTGAGCGTCTCGCCGAGCCGTCTCCCGCGGCCCTCCAGGGCCTGGGAGACGGCGGAGAGGGTGGCGGAGAGCTTCTGCGGCTGGACCGCGGTGAGCATCGGCAGCACGTTGTCGAGGACCTGCTGGAGTTCGACGGCGCTCGCCGAGCGGTCCTGCGGGATGACGGCACCGGCGGCCAGGGCCGGCCGGGCGGACGAGGCGGGCGGGACGAGGGCGACGAACCGTTCGCCGAACAGGGTGGTCGGCAGCATCTGGGCGCGTACGTCGTCCGGTATGCCGGCGAGGGCGCCGGGCTCCAGGGCGAGGGTGAGCCGGGCGCCGTCCTCGGTGGCGTCGATCTCGCGGACCTCGCCGACGACCACGCCGCGCAGCTTCACCTCGGCGCCCAGGTGCATCTCGTTGCCGACGCTGCCGGTCTCCACGACCACCGGGTCGGAGTCGGTGAACTTCTTGTCGTAGACCGCGATGGACAGCCACACCAGCAGGGCGGGGACCACCAGGAACACCACTCCGGCGAGCCGGCGGCGCAGGGTCGCGCTTCGGGCACCGCTCATGTCACCCCGCCACCTTCACGGTCGTGGTGGCGCCCCACAGGGCGAGGGACAGGAAGAAGTCGGTGACGCTGATCAGCACGATGGCGTTGCGCACCGACCGGCCGACCGCGACGCCGACCCCCGCCGGGCCGCCGGAGGCGCGGTAGCCGTAGTAGCAGTGGGCCACGATGACCATCACGCTGAAGATGAGCACCTTCAGGACGGAGAGCAGCACGTCCGTGGGTGACAGGAACAGGTTGAAGTAGTGGTCGTAGGTGCCCCGGGACTGGCCGTTGAAGAGGACCGTGACATAGCGGGAGGCCAGGTAGGAGGAGAGCAGCCCGATCGCGTAGAGCGGGACGATGGCGACGACGCCGGCGATGATGCGGGTGGTGACCAGGTAGGGCAGAGAGCGGATGCCCATGCCTTCGAGGGCGTCGACCTCCTCGTTGATGCGCATCGCGCCGAGCTGGGCGGTGAAGCCGGCGCCGACGGTGGCGGAGAGGGCGAGCCCGGCGACCAGCGGGGCGATCTCGCGGGTGTTGAAGTACGCGGAGACGAACCCGGTGAACGCGGCGGTGCCGATCTGGTCCAGGGCCGCGTAGCCCTGAAGTCCGACGACGGTGCCGGTGAACAGGGTCATCGCGATCATCACGCCGATGGTGCCGCCGATCACCCCGAGGCCGCCGGTGCCGAAGGCGACCTCGGCGAGCAGGCGCTGGACCTCTGTGAGGTAGCGGCGCAGGGTGCGCGGGATCCACAGCAGGGAGCGTACGTAGAACAGGAGTTGGTCGCCGGAGCGGTCGAGCCAGACGAGCGGGGAGGCCACGGACCTCAGCCTCCCTTCGGCGGGACGAGTTGGAGGTAGACGCCCGTCATCACCATGTTGACGAAGAAGAGCAGCAGGAAGGTGATGACGACGGACTGGTTGACGGCGTCGCCGACGCCCTTGGGGCCGCCGCGCGGGTTGAGGCCGCGGTAGGCGGCGACGATGCCCGCGATGAACCCGAAGATCAGCGCCTTGAGTTCGCTGATGTACAGGTCGGGGAGCTGGGCGAGGGCGGAGAAGCTGGAGAGGTAGGCGCCGGGGGTGCCGTCCTGGAGGAAGACGTTGAAGACGTAGCCGCCGAGGATGCCGACCGCCGAGACCAGGCCGTTGAGCAGGACCGCGACACCCATGGTGGCCAGCACCCGGGGCACCACCAGGCGCTGCACCGGGGAGACGCCCATGACCTCCATGGCGTCCAGTTCCTCGCGGATGGTGCGGGAGCCGAGGTCGGCGCAGATCGCGGAGCCGGCCGCGCCCGCGATCAGCAGGGCGACGATGAGCGGGCTGGCCTGCTGCACCACGGCCAGCACGCTGGCGCCGCCGGTGAAGGACTGGGCGCCGAGCTGCTGGGTGAGCGAGCCGACCTGGAGGGCGATCACGGCGCCGAACGGGATCGAGACCAGCGCCGCGGGCAGGATGGTGACGCTGGCGATGAACCAGAACTGCTCGACGAACTCGCGGAACTGGAACGGCCGTCGGAAGATCGCGCGGGCCACCTCGGCGGCGAGCGCGAAGAGCCGGCCGGTCTGCCGCAGGGCGCCGGTGATCATGCGCCGCTCCCGGCGGCGGGCATCGGCAGCGTCGGCGCGGCGGGGTGGGCGGCGGGCGTGGCGTAGGTGCGCTCGATGGCCGCGCGGGCCGCGGGCGGCAGCCGGTCGAGCATGCCGAGGACCCGTTCGCGGCGGCGGGTGACGGCGAGCCGCGGCGGCAGTCCGGGGGACGGCTCCAGTTGCGGGATGATCTCCCGGGGTCCCTCCGGGCGCTGCCGCACGACCTCGGCGGCCAGGGTGGCGGCGTCCTTCTCCTCCGACATGCCGATCGGGCCCTCGCGGCGGCCGGCCAGGAACTGCTCCACGACCGGTTCCTCGCTGGTGAGCAGCACCTCGCGCGGGCCGAAGGTGACCAGTTCGCGCCGGAAGAGCATGCCCATGTTGTCGGGGACCGTGGCGGCGATGTCGAGGTTGTGGGTGACGATCAGCATCGTCGCGTCGATCTGCGCGTTCAGGTCGATGAGCAACTGCGAGAGGTAGGCGGTGCGGACCGGGTCGAGCCCGGAGTCGGGTTCGTCGCACAGGATGATCTGCGGGTCGAGCACGAGTGCGCGGGCGAGCCCCGCCCGCTTGCGCATGCCGCCGCTGATCTCCCCCGGCAGTTTCCCCTCGGCGCCCAGCAGGCCGACCACCTCGATCCGCTCCATGACGACGCGGCGGATCTCCGACTCCTTCTTCCGCGTGTGCTCGCGCAACGGAAAGGCGATGTTGTCGAAGAGGGACATGGAACCGAAAAGGGCGCCGTCCTGGAACATGAGCCCGAACTTTTTCCGGGTCTCGTAGATATCGCGTTCCGGGCTGTTCACCATGTCCACTCCGTCGATGAGGACACGGCCGCGCTCCGGTTTCAGCAGCCCGATGAGCGACTTAAGAAACACGGTCTTTCCGGTGCCGGACGGACCGAGCATGACGCTGACCTCTCCGGCCGGCAGGGTCAGGCTCACGTCCTGCCAGATCTTCTGCTTGCCGAAGGACTTGGTGAGTCCCTCGACCACCACTTCGATTCCCATATCACCTCCAAAGAGGGTGAGGTCGGTGTGCACCGCGGAGCGCACGTTAAGCCGGTGCACGGTTGACTGACAATAGGTGGGGCACCGGGTCGTGCCGGCCTCCCCGTTCTTTGTCACCGCGCAGACAACTCACCTCGTGGACTTTGTCTGCGCGGTGCGGGGCAGGGCCACGCGGCTCCGCGCGGAAGGGACTCCCGCGCGACCCTGCCGACGGATGTCCGCCCCAGAAGGAGGGCAAGGCCGGAAGTCATCCGTCGCGCCTCCTCGGTATGGGGGGGCACCCACCAGGAGATCAGCGCCGTATCCGGCACGCTACGGCCGAGTAACCTACGCGGGCAAGAGAGGGATCTGACTTTCCCGAAGGATTCGGTTCAGCCATCGGCAATTTGGCATCCCGCAGCTAAAAACGGGCCCGCACTTTGTCATCAGATGAGCAAAGCGGACCGGGACGGGGGCCGGGGAGCCGCACCCGGGCCGCCGGGGCGGGCCGGCGCGGGGCCGGGCGGCGGGGCCGTTCTTAGCAGTGGGTGACTAAGCGGCCCTCCGGACTGCTCACCCGGGGAACAGATGTTGCACATTCTACAAAGAATCATGGTCGGCGCCATTGTTCGCATAAGTTTCCCGCAAGTAACGTCGGGGCTCGCGGTCGAGGATTTCCGAGCCGCGGACCGCCCGTTCTCCCGCTCCTACGGTTCGGGCGTCATCCCCCTCTGCCGGTCAATCCACAAGGAGAGTCCCAGAGTCATGAAGAAGCCCTTCACAAGAATCGCCGTCGTGGCGGGCGCGGGTGCCGCCGCCTTCGCCATGGCCGTCGCCCCCGCCTCCGCCGTCCCCTCCACCGTCTGGACCGTCACCCCGTCGCCGGCCAACTTCTCGGCGACGAACAGCGGCAACATAGTGCTGACCGCCAACATCCCGATGACGTGTACGACGTCGAGCGCCTCGGGCACGATGGCCAGCGCCACCGGCAACCCGGCGACGGTGGCGTCCATCAACGCCATCAACTTCGGCACCAGCGCCTCGCCGTGCTCCAGTGTCCTGGGCAACGTCACGACCATCGCCACCACCCCCTGGACCGTCGTCGCGCAGGACTACACCGCCGCGACCGGCGTCACCAAGGGCTACGTCGGCAACGTCTCGGCGAAGGTGACCGCCGGCGCCTGCGTGTTCACCGTGACGGGCAAGGCCACCGCCACCTACACCAACTCCACCGGCATCCTGGCCGTGGCCAGCGTCAGCGGTGACCTCGCCGTCACCTCGGCCACCGGCTGCGGCACCGTGGTCACGACCGCCACCAAGCCCACCTTCAAGGGCAACTACGCGGTCAAGGTCACGGGGACCACCACCATCCCCAAGATCGTCGGCTCCAACCCGTAACAGGTGAACGGTGCGGGCGGGCCGGGCACACCCGGTCCGTCCGCACCGCACCAGGTGGCCGCGGCCCACCCCGCGACGGGTGGCCGCCGCCGCCCGCACCACCGAGCCACCCGAGCGGAGTGACAGATGACAGGCCCCCGTACCGCCGTCCGACGGACGGCCCGCAGCCGTGCCCGGCGCGCGGCGATCGCCGCGTTCGTCGTGCTGGCCGCGACCGTGCCCGCGGCGGCCGTCGCGGCCGGCGCGCAGGAGGTCGACGCCGCACTCCCCTACACCTGCGCCCTCCCGTCCGGCGAACAGCCCGTGACGGTACGGGTCTCGGCGACCTTCCCCGACCGGGTGGCGGCCGCCGAGCCGGTCGAACCCACCGACGTCACGACCACCGTCGAACTGCCGGAACCGGCGGTCGCGGACCTCACCGCACTGGGCGCGGCCGGGGTCCGGGCGGCGACCCGGCTCGCCGTCGGCGTCACCCAGGACGAGGCCACCGCCGAGGCGACCTGGCGCGGCGAGACGGAGCCGACGGCCCTCCCGGCGTCCGGACCCCTGACGCTGACCGCGACCGGGGACGTCCCCTCGGTGACCGGGCAGGGCACGGGCGAACTGGTCTTCTCGGCCGGGAAGCTCGCCGTCGACCTGACGCCGGCCACCGCGGACGGCGGCGCCACCGACCCCGCCGCGCTGACCGTCGACTGCGTCCTCGCCGACGGGGCCCCGGCCGGGGGTGAACTGGCCACCGTCCCCGTCGGGACCGGTCAGGGCGGCGGTACGGACACCCCGAGCGGCTCGCCGTCGGGACCTGAGTCCCAGGTGCCCTCCGCCTCCGGCACGCCGGGGCGGCCCGGCGAGGAGCCGGAGAGCCGTCAGGACGACCGCGCCCCGAAGGTGGACGGGACCGCACCGGGCGCTGCCGCCGCCGAACGGACCGCGCCGACGTGCAAGTACGACGAGAAGTACCCGGCCGGACCGATGTCGCTGAACGCCTACATCACCGGCTACGCCAACGTGAACAAGCTCGACGGCGCGGCGCTGATCCCCCCGTTCTGCACGCTCATCACCCAGGGCGAGCCGCAGTTCGAGTTCTTCCCCGACTTCAGCGGCGCCACCATCACCCAGCACTCGACCGCCGACCTCTACCACGCGCAGCGCAAGCAGACCCCTCCCTTCGAGGCGACCTTCCTGACCTTCGACTTCACCCCGACGACGGCCACCATGGTGCTGGAGCAGACGGGGCCGATGACCATCGACTCCCACGGCAGCACCGACTTCCTGTTCACCAGCACGGACACCTACGTCCGGGCGCCGATCGTGCTCCGGGTGACGTCCCTGGAGATCAACGGCACCCCGCTGGACGTGGGGGCGGACTGCCGGACCAGGACCTCCCTCGCCTCGCCGGACCCGGAGCCGGCGAAGTACCCCGGTGACCACCTGGTCCTGCACGGCCGGGGCGAACAGGTCACGGGCGAGCCGGCCACCGGTTATCTGCTGCTCTCCGGCGGCCCGCTGACCGGCAAGGTCACCATCCCCGCCTTCACGGGCTGCGCGACGGCCGACGGCGAGAACCTCGACCGGCTGCTCACGGCCTCCGTCTCCGGCCCCGACAACTACGTCAAGCAGATCCAGGGCCAGGCCTGCTTCGTCTCGGCCGACGTGCCGAACCCGGACGAGTGCACCGAAGACCTGCAGCCCCTCAAGGTCCCCGTGGCCGAACGCTGAAGCCCGCCCCGGCACGCCTGCGCCCCGCACGCCCCGCCGCTCGCTCTCCCGCCCTTCGCTTCCTCGTTCCTCTCTCCTTCACACCCCTCTCCCGGAAGGCCACAAGATGCGGTTCACCCTCGGCACCAGAGTCGCCACCACCACCGTCGCGCTCGGCACCGCGCTCGGTGCCTTCGCCTCCATGGGCACCGCGACCGCGGCGGCCGCGGCACCGAACGGCGAGTGGGCGCCCTTCACCCGCTGTCCCGTGGACGCGCCGGCGATGCTGGCCGCGGACGGTCTGGCCCAGACCCCGCAGTGCGTGGTCTCCACCTCGCCGAACGGGACCATCAAACTGGGCAACACCACCGTCACCACCGGCAAGACCAACCTCCAGATCGGAGTCATCCAGAACTCCGACGGGACCAGCTCCGTGGTGGCTCCGGCCGCCGGCGCGCTCATCGCCGACTCCGCGACCGTCCCCGGCGGTCTGCTCGGCCTGATGTGCCCGAGCAACCTCCCCGGCCTCACGGCCATCTGCGAGCAGCTCAGCGACAGCACCCTGAACAAGATCACCGCCACCGTGGAGTCGGTCGGCGCGCCCTACGACTTCGACCAGACCGCGGGCATCCTCACCGACCAGCAGATCGTCGCCATACCGGTCCGCATCCACCTGGAGAACCCGATCCTCGGGAGCAAGTGCTACATCGGGACCAAGACCAGCCCCATCGTGCTGCGCCCGAAGAACCTGCAGTTCCCCGAGTTCGGCATGTCGTTCTTCAACGGTGACGGCACGGTCGCCGACGACGGCGAGATGAGCCGCATCAACCTCACCGGGGCGACCCAGAACGACACCAGCTTCGCCGTGCCCGGCGCCAGCGGCTGCGGCCTCGGCCTGTTCGGGCTGATCGACGCGGCGGTCAACGCCAAGACCGGGCTGCCCTCGGCGGCCGGGAAGAACAGCCTGACGCTCAACAACACCCAGACCTACCTCGCCGGTCTGAACGCCCCCGGCACGGTCGCGCCCGACGCGGGCAAGCGGCTGGCCCAGAACTGGCACTCCGCCGTCAACTAATGGCCGCGCAACGGCGATTCTCAGCCGTCCCGGCAGTCCCGCCCCGTCTCACCGCATCGAAATGCGCACAGGCTGTGTACGTCCCAGCGAAGTTGATTTAGCTTCAGCAGCCCAGAGACACATCACCTCAAGTCCGGTCGTGCGCCGCTCCCTCGGTGAGGGAGCGGCGCACGGCCGGTAGCCCATGGGCGCATCGGAGAGCAAGGGACGGCACTCATGCCTTCAACCACGCGGCCGCCGGAAGTCGGTGAACCGCTAGAACCCCTTCCCAAGGAGTTCGCCGCCTTCATGCGACCGGAACTGCCCGGCCTGATGAAAGAGATAGGCGTCGAGGTCACCCGGGCCTATCCGGTGTACGGACGGCTGCTCAACGGCCCCAACGCCGACGCGATCCGGCAGGGCGTCGAGCAGGCCCTGTACGCCTTCGTGGACCGCGTCGCCGACCCGGGCAAGAACGCCGCGCTCCGCGACGAACTGCTGCGCAAGTTCGGCCGGGTGGAAGCCTACGAGGGGCGTGAACTGGACACCCTCCAGGGCGCTTACCGGCTCGGTGCCCGGATCGCGCTGCGCCGCGCCAAGGCCCTGGGCCAGCAGTACCGGCTCTCCCCCACCCTCATCCTCGCCTTCGCCGACGCCCTGTTCGCCTACGTCGAGGAACTGGAACGGATCTCCCGCGAGGGCTACGTCGAGGTGCAGTCACGGGCCTTCTCGGAGGTACCGGCCCAGCGCCGGCGGCTGCTGCACCTCATCCTCGCGGCACCGCCGCTGCCCCAGGCGCTCACCGGGCTCTGCGAGGCGGCCGTCTGGCAACTGCCGGCCGACGTCACCATGGTCGCCCTGCGCGCTCCGGTCCCCGACCATCTGGAGGCGGGGCTGGCCGACGACGTCCTGGCCGACCTGGACATCCCGCAGCCGCATCTGCTGGTGCCCGGGGCGTTGACCCCGGAGCGGCTGGCGATGCTCGACGCGGCCCTGACCGGCTCGCACGCCGTGGTGGGGCTGACCGTGCCCCTGGCTCAGGCGGCCGACTCCATCCGCTGGGCCCGCCGGGTGCTCCAGCTCATCGACGAGGGCGTCGTGGCCGACGCGCCCGTGGTGCGCTGCGAGGACCATCTGGTCACCCTGTGGCTGTTGTCGGACCCGGCCCTGGTGTCCCGTCTCGCGGCCGGGGAGCTGGCTCCGATCGACCGACTGCCCGCCAGCCGCCGCGACCGGCTCGTGGAGACCCTGCGGGTGCACGTCTCCACGCGGGCACCGGCGGAGCAGGTCGGCGAGATCCTGGGCGTGCACGCCCAGACCGTCCGGTACCGCCTGCGGAACCTGGACGGCCTCCTGGGCGACCGGCTCACCGACCCCGACCACCGCTTCGCCCTGGAGGCGTCGCTGCGCGCCCTCCACCTGCTGGACCGCGACCGCGGCGAGTAGGAGCGCACGGGGGCACGGAAGCACGGTGCTACCGGGGCACGGGGCCGCACCCCGGCACCCCGGCACCCCGGTCGCCGAAGCGGCACGACCCGTCACCTCGGGTCGTGCCGCTTCGGCGCTTCGGCCTTGTGTGTCCTTTCCGGGTCAGGGCTGGAGCGGCATGGACCAGCAGTTGGAGGTGGCCTGCTTGCCGGAGAGCCGGTCGGTCAGCCAGGTGATCGCGTTGCCCTGGTCGGTCACCAGCGGCACCAGGTGGTTGGTGAGCAGGCCGTCACCGAGGTTGGGCAGGATGACGGGCTCGTAGGTGACGTTCGCGCCCTTGCCGCACCAGTCGACGGCGAGCCGGCGGGCCTGGGCGTGCGGGACGATGTCGTCCTGGACGCCGGTCGCCACCCGGACCGGGCCGCTCGGCTTGCGGGTGCCGATGCGCTGGTCCGCCAGTGTCTGCTGGAGCACCGGTTCCTTGGCGACGATCTCGCTGAGCGACTCGCCCGTGGTCGTCCAGGACTCGCTCTTCTTGAAGGCGTAGTCGAGCAGCCCGTCGCCTATGCAGGCCGTGGCGAGGTCGGCCAGCGCGGCCTCGCCCGCGGCGTTGAGGTACTTGTCGGCGAGCGGCCGCAGTTCGGGGTCCGACTGGAGGAAGCCGTTCAGGGACCAGCCCAGGGCGCTGACCAGGGCGCTGCCGTCGATGCCCTCAAGGGTCTGGGCGAGGTCGGCGGGCGGCGCGCCCGAGTAGGTGCCGGCGAGGGTGATCTCCGGAGCGTAGGCGGGCTGGAGTTCGGCCGCCGACGCGCTGGCGCCGCCGCCCTGGCTGTAGCCGAAGAGGCCGACGCGGGAGGCCGCGGTGACCGAGGTGCCGGGCACGGTACGGGCCGCGCGGACCGCGTCGAGCAGGGCCCGTCCGCCGTCGAGGCGGTTGACGTAGGTGTGCAGCCGGTCCGTGGCGCCGAGTCCGACGTAGTCGGTGACGACCACGGCGGCGCCGGAGGCGAGCAGCCGGTAGATCGAGAGGTCCTCGTAGCCGACCGACACGGTCTCGCCGTCCAGGGTGATCGGCCGCTCCAGTCCCTGGGACGCGGCGCACAGGTCGCCCTGGCCCATGGTGCCGGGCGCCACGGCCACCAGCGGTCGCGCGCCGCCGCCCTGCCAGGCGGCCGTCGGCTCGATGTAGGCACCGGTGACGGCGACGGGCAGGCCGTTGGAGTCCGTGGACTTGTACATCAGCCGGGTCGCCTTGCCCGGCAGCGGCCCGCCGAGCGCGGGCAGGCTGAGGGCGAGCTTGAGGGGCTCGGTGCGCACCAGCGCGCCGTTGGCCGCGGGCAGGGAGGCCGGCGGGTCGTAGAAGGCGGGTACGGCGGTGCCGGGGGCGGCGTCGGGTGCGGCGGTGGCGGGGACCGCCTGCACGCCCACGCACGCCAGCGCGGCGACGGCGGCGAGGGCGATCAGCCGGCTTCCGCCGCGCTTCGGCCGGGTGCCGGATCTGCGCGGCGGGGGCTGGGGGGCGCTGTGCGAGCGAGCTTGTTCCATGAGCGGCTCTCCCTGCTTCATCGAGGGGTGGGGGTGACACCGGCCGGCGGTGGCGAGGGCGAGGTGACGGCCTGCCGCCGCGGCCGCGGCCTTGGACGCACACGACTGACCTCCCGAAGTCCCCTCCGGAGCGCCTGGTTACTGACTGGTCAGTCAGTACTGGAGAGTAGGGCTTCGTGCCACACAGCGACAAGACGGCTGCAGCGGTCGGTTGGGAGTGGCCGAGACTGGTGATTTACGCGGTGGCCGGCGACCGGCGCCTTGCGAGGCTTCAGTGACCGTTTCCGCCCTTTCCCCACGGAGGTGCCGATGTCCGGTCCGCGCGCAAGAGAACAGGCGAGCCCAGACCGAAGATTGTCATGGACTCGTCGATTAACGGTGCTGCTGAGCGGTCTTCTCCTGGCCGCCGTCGGCCTGCCGCACCTGCCCGCGGCGGCGGCCGACGCCCCCGTCGTCACCACCCGCTCCGGACAGGTACGGGGCAGTGCGGGCGAGAGTGCCCACACCTACGCCGGCATCCCCTACGCGGCGCCCCCGGTCGGGGCCGGGCGCTGGAAGCCGCCGGCGCCGCCGGCGCGCTGGACCGGCGTCCGGGACGCCACCGTGCCGGGCAACCCCTGCCTGCAGGGCGACTCCTCCAGTCCCTGGGGCGACCTCGCGGGCCCCGGCACCCCCAGCGAGGACTGTCTGTATCTGAACGTCCACACGCCCGCGAAGCGGTCGGCGCTCAAACGGCCGGTGATGGTGTGGCTGCACGGCGGCGGCTTCACTGTCGGCTCCGGGTCGTTCTACGACGGCAGCGCACTGGCCGCGCGGGGAGACGTACTCGTCGTCACCCTCAACTACCGGCTCGGCGCCTTCGGCTACTTCGCCCACCCCGGCCTGGCCGGTGAGTCGGCGCAGGGGCTGTCCGGCAACTACGGGCTGCTCGACCAGCAGGCCGGCCTGCGCTGGGTGCAGGAGAACATCGCGGCGTTCGGCGGCGACCCGGACAACGTGACGCTCTTCGGCGAGTCGGCCGGCGGCGGCAGCGTCTGCCACAACCTGATCTCCCCGCGCACCGCCGGACAGTTCGACCGGGCCATCGCCCAGTCCGGCTGCGGATTCCCGCTGCCCACCCAGCAGTCGCAGCAGAACAACGGCACGGCCTGGGCCACCTCCTCGCTCGGCTGCGCCGACGTGGCCTGCCTGCGCGCGAAGCCCGCCGCCGAGGTGCTCGCCGCGTCCCTGACCCCCACCGCCCGCTGGACGCCCAACGTCGACGGCAAGGTGCTGCCGCTGCAGATGACGGAGGCGCTGGAGAGCGGCCGGTTCCACCGCGTCCCGGTCCTCCAGGGCACCACCGCCGACGAGGGCCGGCTGACCGTCGCGAGCACCTACGACCTGGCGGGCCGGCAGCTCACCGCGGCCGGCTACCCGCTCGCGGTCCGGGCGCTCTACGGCGAGCGGGCCGACGCGATCCTGGCCCGTTACCCGCTCTCCGGATACGGGACGCCCGCCGAGGCGCTGGGCGCGGTCTTCACCGACTCCCAGTTCGCCTGCGCCCAGTCCCGCACCGCCGGCCTGATGGCCCGGCACACCCTCTCGTACCAGTACGAGTTCGCCGACCGCCACGCCATGGACTACCTGAACCTCCCGATCAGCTTCCCGATCGGCGCCCCGCACGGCTCGGAGATCCGGTACGTCTTCGGCGCCGTCTCCGGCACCCCCGCCCAGAACGCGCTGTCGGCCACGATGGTGGACTACTGGACCAACTTCGCGAAGACCGGCGTACCGTACGCGGCGGACGGCCCCCGCTGGCATCTGTTCCCGCAGGTGCAGACGCTCGCCCCCGAGGCGATCACGTCGGGGACCGGTTTCCCCGAGGCGCACCGCTGCGATCTGTGGAACGCGCCGGCCTCCTGACCGGCCGGCACCGCACCCCACGGCGTGGCGCCCGCCGGCGCCACGCCCCTCGCGTCACCCCCTCGCGTCATCCCCTCGCGCCGCCCCGCCCGCCCCGGTGAGGTGCGCGAGGGTGCCGATCACCCGGTCGGCGATGTCCGGCGGCCAGGGGAACGAGGGGGCGACCACCCGCTGGTGGGCGAGTCCGTGCAGGCCGAGCCAGAGCGCGACCGCGTCGGCGTGCACGTCGGTGCTGGTCGCAGAGCCGTCGGCGACGCAGTCCTGAAGCGCTTCGGCCAGTCGCAGCATGCTCGTCCGGCCGAGGGCGGCCATGTCCTCCCGGGTCACGGAGGTCCCGTTCGGCTCCGGCGACCAGACCCCGCCGAACATCGTGCGGTACCGCCCGGGGTGCTCCTGGGCGAACCGCAGGTAGCTCCGGCACAGGGCCAGGAGCCGCGCACGGGGGGTGTCGGCCGCGGCGTCCAGGGCGGCGCCCAGTTGCCCGTCCAGTTCGGCGAAGGCGCTGCGCACCACGGCCAGCATGATGGCGGGCTGGTCCGGGAAGTGGCGGTAGATCGAGGGGGCGGCGATCCCGACCCGGCGGGCGACGGAGCGCAGCGTGATGGCGCTCTCGTCACCGGTCTCGTCGAGCAGGCCGACCGCGGCCGTCACGATCTCCTCCCGCAGTTTCGACCCCTCTCCTCGGCGGTTGCGGACGCGGACATGTGTCGCTGAGCTGTCGTCTCCCATACCGTTACCTTACAGCGCGAAGCTTATGGATGTTCTCCTTGGCCGCCGAGGTCCCCGAGGGCGGGATGGTCGCGGAGGTGCCTGCGGGAGGTGATGCCGAGCTTGCGGAAGAGGTTGCGCAGGTGGGCGTCGACGGTGCGCGGGCTGAGGAAGAGCCGGGCGGCGACCTCCTTGGAGGTGGCGCCGGTGGCGACCAGCCGCGCGATGTACATCTCCTGCGCGGTGAGCTGGTCGTAGGCGGGCCCGGACCGGCCGGGAGCCCGCTCCCCGGTGGCGCGCAGCTCGTCCGCGGCCCGCCGGGCGAACGCTTCCACGCCCGCGTCGGACAGCAGCTCGTGGGCGGTACGCAGATGGCGGCGGCAGTCGCGCCGGCGGCCCGCGCGCCGCAGCCACTCCCCATAGAGGAGATGGGCCCTGGCGCGGTAGGGCACCATGGGGCTCTTCTCCAGGTGCTCGACGGCCTCCCGGTAGTGGTCCTCCACCCCGGTCACCAGCCCGCGCGCGTACGCCGCGACGCCCAGGCCCGAAAGGGTGCCGCCGGCCTCGGTGCGCTCGGTGAGCGATTCCAGGGCGGTGGCGGCGGCCTCGCGCTCCCCGCACCGGACGGCCGCCTCCACCAGCTCCGGCAGCGAGATCCCGGCGAGGAAGAGGTCGCCGTGCGCGGTGGCCCGGCGGGCCGCGGCCAGCGCGGCCGGGTAGTCGGCCAGGCCGTTGTGGAGCACGGCCGCCGCCCAGTGCGTGTTGGCGATCAGTTGCCCCGAACCGCGGACCGTCGCCGCCTCGGTGACCTCCTCGAACAGTTCCAGCGCCGGTTGGCGACGGCCGCGCAGCGCGGCCAGGTGCAGCCGGTGGTACGTCACCGGGGGCCCGCCGATCGCGTCGGCGATCGCCTCCTCCTCCGCGATCGCCGCCCGCGCCCGTCCCAGGTCGCCGCGGAACACGGCACCGGACGCCGTCTGGGCGAGGCCCAGGCGCAGGACGAGAGGCGAACCCGACTCACGGCCGGTCTTCATCAGCCACTCGCTGATCGCCGTATGGGTGTGCGGGTCCCACAGCTCGGTCGCGAGCATGGCGGCGAGCGCGGGCCGCCGGGTCCACAGCGGGGCGCCGTCGCCGTCGAGGGCCTTGCGCAGCAGGGGGACCGCCGCCCGGTGCCCGTCCGCGTCCAGCCGGATCAGCGCGTCCAGGACGTCCGGCCCGCGCGGTGCGGGCGCCGCGGACCGGGCCGCCGCCAGCACCAGGTCCATCACCCCGGCGGCCCGGCCGACGACCAGGCTCATCTCCAGCGCGTCCAGGAAACAGTCCCGGGACCGTTCCGGGTCCGGTCCCGCGAGCCGCCGCGCCGCGCGCAGCATGAACATCGGGCCGTCGCCGTCGTTGTGCCGTACGAAGGCGATCCGCCCGCGCAGCGACTCGGCCCGGGCTCGCTGGAGTTCGTCCAGTGCCGCGTGCTCGACGGTGGTGAGGAGTTCCACCGCGGTGGCGGTGGCGCCCGCGTCGAGGTTGGCCCGCACGGCCGTGAGCGTCCGTTCGGTCCGCCGGCCGGTGTCCAGCGACAGGGCCGCCGCGCGTTCGAGGAACGCGGCCGCGGCCACCACCCCGCCACGCGCGCGGGCACGGCGCGCGGACCGCTCCAGTTCGGCGGCCACGTCCTCGTCGGGGCCGGTGCAGGCCTGGGCTCGGTGCCAGGCGCGCCGGTCGGGGTCCACGACCGGGTCGGTGGCCTCTGCCAGCACCCGGTGGGCCGTACCGCGCTGCTCCGCCGTCGCGGCCCGGTAGACCGCGGACCGGGCCAGCGGGTGGCAGAACCGGACGCGGGTGGAGAACTCGATCAGGCCGGTGGCGGCCGCGGCCGCGCCGGACGTCGCCGGATCGAGGTCCAGCCGGCGCGCGGCGGGCCACAGCAGGCCCGGATCGCCGGTCGGGTCGGCGCTCGCGACGGTCAGCAGCAGCCGTACTCCGTCGGGCAGTCCGGCCAGCCTGGACCGGAACCCGCGCTCGATCCGGGTCGGCACCGACGGCGTGTCCGGCGGGGCGAACCCGCCGGCCCCGGGCAGTTCGAGCAGGGCCAGGGGGTTGCCCCGCGCCTCGGCCAGGATCCGCTGACGGACCTGGTCGTCGAGCACGGTGTGGCTCCTGGCCGCCAGCAGGGTCCGCGCGTCGGCGTCGCACAGCCCGCCGACATACAGGGCGGGCAGTTCGTCCAGTTCGCCCGAGCCACGGTCCGGTCCGTCCTGGCCGTCCTGGCCGTCCGGGGTGCCGTCCGGCGGGCGGAGCGCGAACATCATCGCGACGGGCTCGCAGGTGACGCGCCGGGCGAGGAAGCCGAGCACCTTCGACGACTCCGCGTCCAGCCACTGGGCGTCGTCGATCAGGCAGAGCAGGGGGCGTTCACGGGCCGCGCAGGCCAGCAGTTCCAGGGTCGCCAGGCCGATGCGGAACACGTCCGGCTCGCCCGGGACCAGTCCGAACGCGGTCCGCAGGGACTCGCCGTGCCGGTCGGCGAGGTCGGCGAGATGCGGCAGCATCGGCACACAGAGCTGGTGGAGGGCGGCGAACGGCAACTCCTGCTCGTACTGCGACCCGCACGCCCGGACGGTCCGGAACCCCGAGGCCGCCCGCCCGGCGTGCTCCAGCAGCGCGGTCTTGCCGATGCCCGCCTCACCGCGCAGCACCAGGACCCCGCCGCGCCCCTCGCGCGCGGCGCCGGTCAGCTCCTCGACCCGGCTCATCTCGGCCTGCCTGCCGACGAGTTGACCAGAAGGGTGCGGCGACTTCATGCCGCATACGTTAGGGCAGGCCCAGGGGGTCACGACGAACCGCCCGATAGGCGAACTTCACCGACGCGCGCGGACGCGGGCGGGCGCGAGACTGACGGCCCGACAGGCGGCGCGCTCCGGAGGTTCTCCGACCCGTTGCCTTACACAGTGAAGTTTACGGCCGCGCCCTCTTGCCCGCCGTGAGCTAACGCGTATAGCCTTACGACCGTAAGCAAACAGTCGAAGCCCCCCAGATCCCAGAGGTATCTCATGAAGAGCACCGTCACCACCTCCGTGACCGAGATCGTCCTGCCCGGCGCGGTCGAGCCGGACGGTCTGGAACTCCGGACCCGCGACCTGCCGGCCCCGGCCCAGGGACAGGTCGTCCTGCGGATGGACGCGACCGGGGTGTCGTTCGCCGAGCAGCAGATGCGCCGCGGCAAGTACTACGACCAGCCACCGTTCCCCTTCGTGCCCGGCTACGACGTGGTCGGCACGGTGACGGAGGCCGGCCCCGGGGTGCACGGCTCGCTCGTCGGACGCCGGTTCGGCGCGGTCACCAAGACCGGCGCGTGGGCCAGCCACCTGCTGATCGACGCCGTGGACCTGATGCCCGTGCCGGACGGCGTGGACGCGGCCGCCGCCGAGACCGTGCTCGTGAACGGCGTCACCGCCTGGCAGATGCTGCACCGCGTCGCCGAGGTCAAGGGCGGCGGGACGATCGTGGTGCTGGGCGCCAACGGCGGCGTCGGCTCCACCCTGGTACAACTGGCCCGGCACGCCGGGATCACGGTGATCGGCACGGCGTCCGCCCGCCACCACGCGACCGTGCGCGGCCTGGGCGCCGCCGGCATGGTGGACTACCACGACCCGGACATGTACGGCCGGATCCGGGAACTCGCGCCGGAGGGCGTGGACGCGGTGTTCGACCACGTCGGCGGCGCCGGCGTGGAGCAGTCCTGGCAACTCCTGCGCCGGGGCGGAACGCTGGTCTCGTACGGCACCGCGGCCACCAAGGACGAGGCGGGCAACTCGCAGTTGCCGGTGCTGAAGCTGTTCGGGCGGCTCGCCGCGTGGAACTCCCTGCCGAACGGCAGGAGCGCGCACTTCTACAACTTCTGGGCGGGCCGGCGCCGTTGCCGGGCCTCCTGGCAGCGGCGGATGACCGAGGACCTGACCCAGGTGCTGGAGCTGGTGGCCGACGGCACTCTCACCCCGCAGATCGCCGCGCGGATACCGCTGTCGGACGCCGCGTCGGCGCTGGCCCTCGCCGAGTCCCGCACCGTCGCCGGAAAGATCATCATCGTTCCCGAGGCGTGACCTTCCGAACGGCGCCGCCGGTCCGGTTCACCGCGGCCCCGTACCCGCACGGCTCGGCACGACACCCACAGCACCGCACGCACGGCACGCACGGCACGGCACCACGGCACGACACCGACGCAGTCGCCTCCCGACTCGTCCGCACGGTCCCTTTGACGACGCCCCACCCCCTCCCGGAGGCATCCGCCATGTCCGTCACCACCATCCTCCCGCCGGTCGGCACCGACCGTCCGGCCGTGGCACGCCTCCAGGGCGACGTCGACAACCGTGCCACCTACATCAGCTTCGGGCTCGCCTATCTGCTCGGCCACGGCTCCGCCGCCGTCTCCGGTGGCGACGATCCGCTGCTCGGCCTGCCCGGCTGGCTGCCGATGACGCTGCTCGGCGCCGGGCTCGCCCTCGGCACCGTCCAGGCCACCGCCGCCGCCCTGCGTGCCCAGCACACCGCCACCGACGCCGGCGTCGTGCTCACCGGCAAGCTCCTCGGCGCCGCCTGGGTCACCGCGTTCGCCGCCCTGTTCCTCGCCATCACCGGGCTGTCCGCCACCCTCGGCCTGCCCGACGTGCAGTCCCTGCTCTGGCCCACCGGCTCCGGTTTCGTCGTCGGCCTGCTCTACATCGCCGAGGGCGCCGCACGCCGCAACCTGCTCCACTACGGCCTCGGCACCTGGCTCGCCCTGACCTCCACCGCGGCACTTCTCCTCGGCAGCTCCGGACTGTACTGGGTCCTCACCCTCGCCGGCGGCGGCGCCTACGCCCTCGCGACGGTACTCGAAGGCCGCCGCCTCGCCGCCCGCACGGGCCGGCCGCGGCTCGGGCACCGCTGACACCGCACATCACCGCCCCCTCCCCCTTCTCCTCTCTCACCTCCCCTCACCCGCAACACGTCCGAAGGAGCAACATGTCCAGCACCAGCCCCGCGTCCCGTTCCGGTCGACCGCTTCCGCGCGCCCCCCGGACCCGGATACGCGCCACTGCGGTCGCGGCCTCGCTCGCCGCCTTCGCGATCCTCGCGAGCACCGGACCCGCCCAGGCCGCCCCCGCTCACGCCGGCGCCGCCCACCACACCGGCGCACTCAAGTGCCAGGGCAAGGGCGTGGACCCCGGCGCCCTCATCCGCTACCGGACCGACGTCGTGATCAAGGCGCCGGTGCGTATCGTCTTCAAGCTGCAGACCGACGTCGAACGCTGGCCGTCGTGGCAGGCTCCGGTCTCCTCCATCAAGCGGCTCGACCCCGGCCCCCTCCGCGAGGGCTCGCGGTTCCGCTGGACGACCCCGGCGCCCGCCACCCCCACCACCCCCGACACCACCCTGGAGATCACCTCCACCGTCCGGCAGCTCGACCGGAACTCCTGCATCCGGTGGGCCGGCCCCGCCGTCGGTGTGGGGCTGCGCATCGACGAGGGCGTCCACGTGTGGAAGTTCACCGAGGTCAAGGGGGGTGTGCGCGTACAGACCGAGGAGAGCTGGACCGGCGCCCAGGTCGAAGCGGACGTTCCCACCGCGACGGCGGTCCTCGGCGGGGGCCTCGAACAGTGGCTCCGTGAGCTGAAGGCCACGGCGGAGGCCCACCGCACGGCGTCACGCTGAGGGCTGTCCACATCTCACCGGCGCGGCGGCGGTGAAACGGCCGTCGCCGCGCTGAACATGATCAGAGCCTCCGCGGTGACCCGGCAACGCGAAAGCTGGCCGGGCTTCACGGCGTGAGCCGGGCCTCTTCTCCGCGTGCCTGCTGGGGGATCAGGGGAACGTGGGACCCCGGCGCCGGCAGGGTCACTTGCGGCGGGGCGGGTGCCGGGGCGGGGTTCGGGGCGAGCAGCCAGCCCACCGGGGGCCGGGTCAGCGGCTGGGCCAGGCGACGCACGGGCGGTGACGCGAGAAGCGCCGTGAGCAGGACCCCGCCCAGCAGCAGGGCGATCAGCTCCGGGGTGGTGTCGGCCCGTGCGATCAGGCCCTTCTCCCGCAGCGGCAGGATGACCAGCGGATGCAGCAGGTAGACGGTGAAGCCGCCCGCGCCGAGCGCGGAGACCAGCGGCAACCGCCGCTTCGGCATCAGTCGCAGCAGGCACAGCACCAGTGCCGCCGCCGAGGCCAGCACCGCCAGACGTACCAGCCAGGCGCCCTCCATGCCCAGCGGGGTGTCCGCCTTGTAGGCGTGCCGCATCGACAGCCAGGTGCCCTGGATGTCCCAGTGCCACTGCCAGGCCACCAGCCCCGCGGCGAACACCCCGGCCACCGCCACCGGCAGGCTCCACCGGCTCTCGAACCAGTCCCGGAGCATTCCCTGCCCCAGCCGCCAGCCGAAGTAGAACAGCGGCAGGTAGACCAGGGTCCGGCTGGCCGAGAACTGGAGGCCGAACTCCTCCACGTACCCGACCGCGAGGGCCACGGCCGTGGTCACCAGGAGCGGGTGGCGCAGTTGCGCCACCAGCGGCAGCAGCAGCCGCCAGAAGAACAGCGACATCAGGAACCACAGCGTCCACGGAAGCTGCGTGATGTGCAGGGCGAACGGCGAGCCGAGGGCGTACGACTCCACCGAGAACAGCACGCTGAACAGGAGCGCGGGGAACACGATGCTCCGCAGCAGGGTACGCAGATGGCGCGGGCCGAGCGGCCCGGCGCTGCTGAAGACGCCGGCCAGCACCACGAAGGCGGGGACCCGGAAGGCCCAGGCCGCGACGTGGAAGGCGTGCAGAGCGCCGTACTCGTTCATGATGCTGCCCATGGTGTGCAGCACCACGATCAGGGCTGCGGACACGAACCGGGCATTGTCCCACCAGGGGTTCCGGGCCGGGCTCTTGCCGAGGGCACCCGGGACGCCGGCGGCATCGGTTCGGTCGGTGGGCCCCGGGAGGCTGGTGCGGCCCCTGGTCTCGGCGGCGGGTCTCGGCGTCGGGCTGTCCATCGCGGGCGCGTGCTCCTGACGAGGTGGTGGAAACAGAAGGGGCCACCTTTGCGATTCCTGTGGAGCGTTCGGTTACGCCGTCCGATGCGTGTGGTGAACGTCGCGTGTACACGAGGTGCCTGATGCCGGCTCCCGACCTGAACTCCGCGTTCCGGTTCCGGCGCCCCTCGGGCCGGCCGGTGCCTCGGCCGCCGGGGCCCGCCCCGTCACCGGGGCCGGCCCCGTCACCGGAGTCGGCCGAGCCGGGCGGCGAACGCGGCGTGGGCCCGGTCGTCGAAGAGGACGAACCTGACCTCCTCGACCTCGGTGTCCGCTGCCCGCACCGCCGCCAGGGCGATACGGGCCGCGTCCTCCAGCGGCCAGCCGTACACACCGGTGGAGATGGCCGGGAAGGCGACCGTCCGTGCTCCCAGTTGGTCGGCCACGCGCAGGGACTCGTGGTGGCAGGAGGCCAGCAGGGCGGAGCGGTCCTCCCCGGCGGACCAGACCGGGCCGACGGTGTGGATGACCCAGCGGGCGTCCAGGTCGCCCGCGGTGGTGGCGACCGCCCGGCCGGTCGGGAGGCCCTTGCCGTAGTGCCCCGCGCGCAGTTCGCGGCAGGCGGCCAGGATCGCCGGGCCGCCGCGGCGGTGCAGGGCGCCGTCGACGCCGCCTCCGCCGAGCAGGGAGGAGTTGGCCGCGTTGACGATCGCGTCGGCGCTCTCGCGGGTGAGGTCGCCCTGGACCAGCGTGATGTCGGTCATGTCTGCCTCAGTCTCCGCCAGACGGCCTTGGCCGCGTTGTGTCCCGACATGCCGTGCACGCCGGCGCCCGGCGGGGTCGCCGCGGAGCAGAGGAAGACGGCGGGGTGGGGGGTGGAGTACGGGTGGAGGGAGAGTTTGGGGCGGAGCAGGAGCTGGAGTCCGCTCGCGGCGCCGGTGGCGATGTCCCCGCCGACGTAGTTGGCGTTGCGGGCGGCGAGTTCCGGGGGGCCGGCGAGGGCGCGGGCGAGGACCCGGTCGCGGAAACCCGGTGCGAAGCGCTCCAGTTGGCGTTCGATCACGTCGGTGAGGTCGCCGGTCCAGCCGTGCGGGACGTGGCCGTAGGCCCAGAAGACGTGCTTGCCCGCCGGGGCCCGGGAGGGGTCGACGACGCTGGGCTGCACGGTGATCAGGAACGGCTTCTCGGGCGCCCGGTCGGTGCGGGACGCCGCGTGCAGGGCGGCACCGATCTCCCGGTGGTCCGCGCCCACCTGCACGGTGCCGGCCACCCGGGCCTCCTCGGCCGTCCAGGGGACCGGGCCGTCCAGCGCGTAGTCGACCTTGAAGACGCCGGGGCCGTACCGGTACGTGTCGTAGTACCGCCCGAATCCGGCGATGCGGGCCAGCGCGGTGGGCGAGGTGTCGAAGACGTAGGCGCGCGCGGGCGGCAGGTCGTCCAGCCGCTTGACCTCGTAGTCGGTGTGCAGGGTGCCGCCGAGGTCGGCGAAATGGGCGGCGAGGGCGTCCGAGAGGGACTGGGAGCCGCCGCGGGCGACCGGCCAGCCGCGGGCGTGCGCGGCGAGGGCGAACACCAGCCCGATGGCACCGGTGGCGAAACCGCCGAGCGGGGCCATGACGTGTGCGACGAGCCCGGCCAGCAGGGTCTTGGCCTTCTCGTCGCGGAAGCGGCGCATCAGCCAGGTGGACGGCGGCAGGCCGGCGAGGCCGAAGCGGGCGAGGGTGACCGGGTCGCGGGGCAGCGCGGTGAGCGGCAGCGACATGAAGTCGCGGGCGAGCGTGTCCCAGCGGGGCAGGAACGGCGCGACCAGCCGCCGGTAGGTGCCCGCGTCGCGGGGCCCGAAGGAGGCGGCGGTCTCGCCGACCGAACGGGCCAGCACGGCGGCCGAACCGTCCGGGAACGGATGGGCCATGGGCAGCTCGGCGTGCAGCCACTCCAGGCCGTAGCGGGCCAGCGGGAGGCCGCGGAAGGCCGGGGAGTTGATGCCGAGGGGGTGGGCCGCCGAGCACGGGTCGTGGCGGAAGCCGGGCAGGGTCAGCTCCTCGGTGCGGGCCCCGCCGCCCACCGTGTCCCGCGCCTCGAAGACGGCGACGGAGAAGCCGCGCCGGGCCAGCTCCACGGCGGCCGTCAGTCCGTTCGGCCCCGCACCCACCACGACCGCATCCAGCATCGACGGCACCTTGGGACCCTTTCGTCAGCCGATGGCCACTCGTTCAGGATATGCCCGGCCGCCTGCCTCCTCAGGCCCCGGGCCCGCGGCCGCCCCGTGTCAGGCCGTCACCCCGCCCGCCAGCAGGCCCACCACGCGGCGGGCCGTGGCCGCGTCACGGGCGGCGGTGAACGGCAGCTCGTTGCCACCGGTGATGCGGAAGGGCTCGCCGGTGGCGGTCAGGTGGACGCCGCCGGCCTCCTCCACGAGCAGCAGGCCCGCCGCGTGGTCCCAGGCCGCCTCCCAGGAGAACGCCGTGGCCTCCAGCTCGCCGCGGGCGACGGCCAGGTACTCCAGACCCGCCGAGCCACAGGGCCGGGGTGCCGCGCCGGGGACGTCGAGGGCGCGCAGGGCGTGCTTCTGCTCGTCGGTGGTGAAGTCCGGGTGGGAGGTGGCTATCCGCAGGTCGCGGCCGGGCTCGGGCGGACCGGCGTACAGCCGCTCGCCGTCCAGGAAGGCGCCCTTGCCGCGTACCGCGGTGGCGAACTGGCCGCGGGCCGCCGCGAACGTCCAGGAGGCGTGGACGACTCCGTGCCGGGCGAGCGCGACCAGGGTGCAGAAGTCGGATTCGCCGTGCACGAACTGCCGGGTGCCGTCGACCGGGTCGACGATCCACACCGGCGCCTCGCCGCTTATCGCCTCGTACGAGGCCGGGTTGGCGTGCACGGCCTCCTCGCCGACGACGACCGATCCGGGCAGCAGGGCGGCCAGCGTCTCCGTGAGGTACCGCTCGGCCAGGCGGTCGGCGTCGGTCACCAGGTCGTGCGGCGCGCTCTTCTGGTCCACCTCGTGCGCGGCGAGCCGGCGCCAGCGCGGCATGATCTCCTGGGCCGCCGCCTTGCGGACGGCCCCCTCCACCTCGTCGGCGTGCCGTGCGAGAAACTCGTCGATGGTTCCGTTGTCCTCGATCATGGCTCCATGAGAGCACGCGGCACTGACAATCCCCACCCGGCCGGTGCACTCCGTGCGTAATCGGCATGAACAGCGGGTTCGGAGCGCAAGGGGCGGTGCCCGGCCCCCGGCGGGACCGGGTCAGCGACCCACCGCGTACCCCTGCATGCCCCTCGCGTTGGCCGCCGCCGACAGGATTCCGGTCCCCGGATCGCGTGCGACCGCGCACAGCCGGCCCTCGGACCACGCGTCACCGACCGTCACGTCGTGGCCTCGGCGGCGCAGGCCCGCGACGACCTCCGGGGGCATGCGGGACTCGACCGTCACGCTCCCCGGGCGCATGCCGCGCGGGAAGAAGGAGCCGGGGAAGCTGTCGTTGTGCCAGTTCGGGGCGTCGATCGCGCCCTGGAGGTCGAGACCGCCCCGCACCGGCTCGCGCAGCGCGACCGCCAGCAGGAAGTGCAACTGCCACTGGTCCTGCTGGTCGCCGCCCGGCGTGCCGAACGCCATGACGGGCACGCCGTCCCGCAGGGCGATCGACGGCGTCAGTGTGGTCCGCGGGCGGCTCCCCGGCGTCAGCGAGTTCGGCAGGCCCTCCTCCAGCCAGGTCATCTGCAGCCGGGTGCCGAGCGGGAAGCCCAGTTCGGGCACGACGGGGTTGGACTGGAGCCAGCCGCCGCTGGGCGTGGCCGCGACCATGTTGCCCCAGCGGTCGACGATGTCGAGGTGACAGGTGTCGCCGCGGGTGCCGCCGTCGGCGGCGGCCTCCGGCTCCCCCGGGACGGGTGAGGTCGGGAGTTTCGCGACGGTCGGCTCGCCGGCGCCCATCGGGACGGTGCCCGGGGCGCCGGTGGCGGCCACGCTCGCGTGCGCGCCGAGCCGGGGGACGCGCCCGCCGGGGTGGCCGGGGCGCAGCGCGTACGAGGCCGTGTCGCCGACGAGGGTGCGGCGGTCCGCGTTGTAAGTGTCCGACAGCAGCTCGGCCAGCGGGACGTCGGCGGCGTCTCCGTACCAGCCCTCCCGGTCGGCCATGGCGAGCTTGCAGTTCTCGATCAGCAGGTGGACGTAGTCGGCAGAGCCGTACGCGGGCAGCCGGGGCGGGAGCAGGGCGAGTTGCTGGAGGAGGACGGGGCCCTGGCTCCAGGGGCCGGCCTTGCACACGGTCCAGCCGTTCCAGTCGTACGTCGCCGGTGCCTCGTAGGTCGCGGACCAGCCGGCCAGGTCGGCGGCGGTGAGGGTGCCGGTGCGGCGCTCGCCGCTGGTGTCCATGGTGGGGCGCCGGGACTGCCGTACCAGCGCCTCGGCTATGAACCCGGTGCGCCACACCCGGCGGGCGGCCTCGATCTGCGCGACCCGGTCCCCGGCTCCGGCGACCTCGTCGAGCAGTCGTTTCCAGGTGGCGGCGAGGGCGGGGTTGCGCAGCGGCTCGCCGGGGCGGGGGGCCTTGCCGTCCGGCAGGTACAGGTCGGCCGAGGAGGTCCACTCGGTCTCGAACAGTTCCCGTACCGACTCCACGGTGGCGCCGATGTTCTCCACCGGCGGGTGTCCGTGTTCGGCGTACCCCACGGCGTGGGCGAGGACGTCGGCGAGGGTCTTGGTGCCGTAATCGCGCAGGAGCAGCATCCAGGCGTCGAAGGCGCCGGGTACGGCGGCGGCGAGGGGGCCGGTGCCGGGGACCAGGTCGAGCCCGAGCCCGCGGTAGTGCGCCACGCTCGCGCCGGCCGGGGCGACGCCCTGTCCGCACACCACCCGCACCTCGCCGCCGGCCGGGGCGAGCAGGATGGGCACCTCGCCCGCGGGCCCGTTCAGGTGCGGCTCGACGACGTGCAGGACGAAGGCTCCGGCCACGGCGGCGTCGTAGGCGTTGCCGCCGTTCTCCAGGACGGCCATCGCCGACTGGGAGGCCAGCCAGTGGGTGGACGACACCATGCCGAAGGTGCCCTGGAGAGTAGGGCGGGTCGTGAACATATGGCCTCTCACCTCGCTGTTTCCGCTTTTCCGGGAACCCCCGGCGGGTTCCGTGGTCCGAGATAAACATTCCTCGCCGCGTCCAGCAACGGACCGTGCTGATCCGGCCACGGTTCACCGCCCCTGCCGAGCCCGGAGTCCGGTGCGGGTGGCTCACCTCTCCGGAACCGGCCGTACGGCACGCTGTCACCCGGGGCTTGCCGTCCTGCCACCCCTCGCGCCGCGTTCCCGCACGGAACTTCCGAAGGAATGTTTATTAATCGGCCGTTCGTAAGGGGGGCATCGCCCACCCGGCATATGGAAACAACGCTGCATAAACAGCGCCCCGCTTCCCTCGGAGCCGAATGGACCCCGGAGCATGATTGGCTGGATCTCCCCCTTGCCGAGACCTCCTTCCCGGAGAGTTGATCACCCCTACGCATGCTTTACATTGCAACAACGGCGTGCATAGAGTTCGGGTCGGCAGGTTCGAGCGCAGCGGCGGGGGTTGTTTTGCATACCGTTCTGGCCCATTCCGTGGTCGATGTCGTGAGTGAATTCATGAGCGTACTGAATCCGTCGGACGAGCCATTACGTATCGCGCTGACCGGGCCTGAGGGAAAGGTTATCGAGCTTCCTTCGGGAAGTCTTGAGGAGCGCATCGATATTCTGCTGCGCGAAGCCGGCCCGGCCGGAGCGGAGAGGCAGCCCCAGGTCCCGGAGATCGCCCTGGACGCGGCACCGGGTGATGTCTGGTGGACGCACAATCCCGCCGACTGGCGGGCTCCGCAGGCTCACGCGGGGTTACTGGCGGCGCGGCTGGCAGGCAGCCGCCCCGTGCGCCACTCGGTCGGTCACGCGGGTCATTCCCAGTTCGTCGTCGACCGGGTGCGGCCGCTGGACGGCCGTCTGCTGACCGCGAAACTGGACGCACTCAACGCGCTGTCCCCGGAACTGCCGCCCGGTACGGCGAAAGAGCAGCGGATCATCACCGCCACGGTTCCCGCGTGTGAGCAGTTCTTCACTCTCTCCCCTGGTCAAGCCGAGCATCTGCACTATCTGCTCTATGCCACGCACACCGACGTCCGAGTACCGGCCGACCCATGGGGACTGGACACCTCCGCGTACGAGCGGGCCCGCCTCACCGCCACCTGCCGCTGGGTCCGGGAAGTACTGGGTGGCACGGAATTCACCGTCGCCGAACCCGGCGCCTGCGAGGGGGCGCTGACCGCGCTGCTCTGCGAGGCCGGCTTCACGGTGAAGGCCACGGAGCCACACCGTGAATTCCGCAGAAGGCTTGCCGAACGGATCAGCGGCGCCGCCGAGACAACGGCGGACACCGTCGAGGAACTGGCTCAGCGGCGGCACCTTCCGGCCGATGCCTACTTGCTCGCCGAAATCCTCTACTACCTTGACGACTTCTCCGTGCTCGACGACCTCCCCACGGATCTGCTACTCGTCACCGCCCCGCCGGAACTGCTGGAGAGCACGGTGCTCCCCTGGTTCACCGGTCCAGGAAAAGGGACATGGCGGCTGACCGGGCAGCGCACTCTCGTCGGACCCCGCATGGATTTTCTGGTGGACGGCATAGCTTACCAACGGAAAAGGGGAAGCGTCGGACTTGCCTATCGCCGCGGCTGACCGGTTCCTCACACAGAAAGGAATCAACGTGCCCCACGCATCGGTCCATGGCGCACTCGTCTGGGAGCGCAGCCCGGAGAACGACATCACGGCCGCCGGACATCGTTCTCTGCACCGGCTGCTGACGGAGTCCTTTCCCTACACATCGGAACAGTTCACCGGCGGCCGGAGCTGGGCCGGAGCCCGTCCCGAGCGCCGGGTGACCGCCTGGCTGGACGGCCGCCCGGTGGCACACGCCGGGCTCCTGCGGCGGTTCCTCCGCATCGGGTCCCACGAACAACTGATCGGCGAGGTCGGCCTCGTGGCCGTCGCGCCCGCACTCCAGGGAACCGGAGTGGGGCGGTCGCTCGCCGAGCACGTCCGTGCCTGCCTGGTCGGGCTCGGTGTCCCGTTCGGCTACCTGAACTGCCACGACTCCGTGCTCGGTTACTACAAGGCAGTCGGCTGGCAGCGGCTGGAAGGCACCAGAACCCGGCACTGCGAGCCCGGCGACGAGCTGACCGCCGTCACCACCACCGCCCATCCCATGATCCTCCCGCTGGGGCCCGGAGGGAGGAAGGACTGGCCGGCCGGCTCCTTGATCGAACGCGACGGCACAGAACTCTGACCGAAAGGCGACTGCCCGAAGTGCCACCGCGCGAAACACCGCCGCACGCAATACCGCTGCCCGCAATACCGCTGCCCGCAATACCGCTGCCCGCAATATCGCTGAGTGAAATACCACCGCGCGAAATACCACCGTGTCACCTGCCGCCGCGCGAAATGCCGCCGCGCGCGATGAATCGAAGGGAACACCGTCGTGATCCGCCACTCCAGCCCCATCAGCGGCGTTGCCGCGTACGGCGACGCCTACGTCGCCACCGCCGGGTATGACAACCACGTCATTCTCTGGGATCAGCGTTCTCGCGTCGCGCTCGCCCGGGTGGCACACGACCACCTGGCCAATCAGTGCGCGTTCAGTCCGGACGGCGCGTTCCTGGTCTCCTCCTCCAGCGACTACAGCGCCCGCATCTGGTCGGTGCCCGACATGCGGCTGCGGTCGGTGCTCGGCAGCCACGAGGACGACGTGGAGATGTCGGTGTTCCACCCCACCATGGAGAAGGTGGCCACAGCCTCCCGCGACCACCGTGTCCGGGTCTTCGACTTCTCCGGGAACCTCCTGCACGTCTTCCACGGCCACGAAGCCGATGTGATCTCCGTGGAGTGGAGCCATGACGGCCGGGAACTCATCAGCTCCAGCGACGACGGGACCATCAAGCGCTGGTCCCTGGAGACCGGCCGCCTCGTCGAGAACCTCGACCTCGGGGGCGTGGAGACCGACACCGTGGCCATCGGCGGCGACGGCACGGTGTACGCCGGGAACGACGAGGGTGAACTGATCGTCATCCGCGGTGGTGAACGGCGGTACGTACCCGCCCACGACGCCGGAATCAAGCGCGTCGTGCTGGGCCGGTCCCAGGGATT
Source organism: Streptomyces ziwulingensis (assembly GCF_039542605.1). Classification (NCBI taxonomy): domain Bacteria; kingdom Bacillati; phylum Actinomycetota; class Actinomycetes; order Kitasatosporales; family Streptomycetaceae; genus Streptomyces; species Streptomyces ziwulingensis. The sequence goes on along the minus strand of NZ_BAABIG010000007.1, from coordinate 80,215 downwards.
GCTGATCACTTTGAGCTATGACCGGACCATGCGGGTGTGGGACCTGTCGGCCGACCTCCCCCAGTTGCGCGACAGCGTGGCCCTGCCGCCCGTGGTCTGGCCGCGGACCTGCGCCTTCGCCGGTGAGTCCGAGATCGTCTTCGGGACGTTCGGCGACAGGTACCACCGGTACGACTTCGCCAAGGGTCTCTGGCACGGCGAGGACATATCCCCGACCTGGGGTCTCAACGCCGTGGCGGTGCGGAACGGGTCCGTGTACACCATCGGCGACGCGGGCACGCTGTGGCGCGACGGCGTGGTCCACACGGAGCCGGGAAGTCTGTGCAACTTCCTCACCGTCGTCGGGGACACGGTGATCACCGGAGGGCAACTGGGCACCGTCTTCGACGCTCTCACCGGGACCCCGGTGCACCAGCACCGCTCGCCGCTGAACTGCGGCGTCGCCTTCGAGCGCAAAGGCAGGCGCCACGTCGTGGTGGGGACCTACACCGGTGAGGGGATCGTGCTGACCGAGACGCCGGACGGCGGCGGGCTGGGCCAGGTGGAGACCGTGCGACTGCACTCCAACGCCGTGAAGGGCGTCGCGGCCTCCGGTGATCTGCTCTTCTCGGTCTCGGCGGACGGCGCGGCCGCCTGGCACGACACGGACGACCTGACCGTACGTCATACCCGCCAGGACGCACACGGAATGATCGCCAACGGCTGTGTCGGACTGGGCGGCGGCTGGTTCGCCAGCGTCTCGCGCGACCGTGTGCTGCGCATCTGGGACCCGGAGTTCTCCAGCACCGAGGTGCCCACTGCCCACCGCCACTCCCTCAAGTGCGTCAGCGCCGACGACCGGGGCCGCCACATCGCCATCGGGGCCTACAACGGGCGGATCACGGTGTACGACCGGGAGACCGGCCGCTGGTCGGCCGACGTGCGCCCCACGACGGCCGGCATCTCCTCGCTGGCCTACGACAACGGCCGGAACCTCTTCCTCGCCTCGTCCTACGACGGATCGGTCTACGAGGTCGCGCCGGACGCCTCCCGGACCGCACGATGACCGATCTGCTGGTGCCGACGGCGCCCCTGCATCCCTACGCCGTGCCGGACGTCCCGCCGGGCTGGCGCCCCACCAGACGCCTGACGCTGCTGATGCCGCTGTACCGGGAGAGCGCCGCCACCTTCGAGCGCTCCGCGCGGGCGGTCGCGGCCCTCGACTACCCGGACGGACTGCTCCAGGTGCTGTGGCTCGTCGAAGCCGGGAGCGCCGGCCACCGCGACGCGGCACTCGCGAGCACCGCGATGGAGGCCCACCGGAGACCGGGACAGGACTGGCGGCTGCTGAGGCTGCCGGACATGAGCCCCAAGGGAGCCGCGCTGAACCACGCCTTCCCGTACGCCGACGGCGAGGTGATCGGGATAGTGGATGCCGACGTGGTCCCCGCGCCCGGACAGCCGGCCGAGGCCGTCCTCGCCCTGGAACGGGGGAACGCCCTGGTACAGGCCGAGGAGATCAGCGAGCCGGGTGCCGGAGCGGCCTCGCGGGCCAAGGCTGCCGAGGACGCGGTGTGGCACGCGTCGGTGCGCGGCCTGAAGCGGCTTGCCGGAGTGCACGTGGTGGCGGGCAGCTCGGTGTACGCCTGGACCGCGACCTGGGATCTGGTACGTCCGGTGCGGTCCGACGACGTCGAGGAGTCCTACCACTGGTCGCTGCGGTTGATGAGCGCCGGGGTGCCGACCGGGTTCCTCTCCGCCGCCTCGCGGGTCTCCGCGACCGAGAGCCCCGCCGCGGCGCTCCGGCAGCGGGCCCGCTGGACCCGCGGCCAACTGCGGGCGGTGGCCGTGAACTGGCCCGGTCTCTCCGCCCGCGGCAGGCTGCTGGGGGCGGTCACCGTCTGCTCGCTGGCCGCCAGGGCCGCGCTTCCCGTGCTCTGCGCGGGTGCCGTCGTCGCCCCCGTACTGCGCCCGGCGGCGCTCGCCCTGCTGCTCGCCGACACCGCCTGCGTCCTGGGCGCATGGCGCGACCCCGGCTATCGCGGCCGTACCGACGCGGTCGGCTGGGCCCTCGTCGTGCCCTGGCACCTGCTGGGTTCCCTCTCCGTCTACCTGGCACTGTACGAATGGCTCAGGGGGGACCGGAGCTGGCACAGCGTCCGGGCCGGGGGCGAGGCATCCGCCGCCGGCGCGCCGGAGGGAGGACTCCGTGTCGGCTGACGGCGCCGCGGCCACGACAGCGGTGATCAGCGCGGCGGTGATGACCCACCCCCGCCGGCTGGAGGCGGCCGCACGGCTGGCCGCCTCGCTGCCGCAGTGGCGGACCGCCGTGGTCCCGGATCCGAGTCCCGGGGCCGAGCCCAGCGCGCTTCGCACGGCCCGGGCCGCGTGGGCCGCGGTCGGGAAGGACGCCGGCCACCATGTCGTGATCCAGGACGATGTGGTGCTGAGCCGGGACTTCGCCGCCCATGTCGCCCGCGCGGTGCGCGAGTTCCCGGACACCCCGCTGGCGTGGTACGCCAACTGGAACTCGTGGAACGGAGCGGCCACCAGGGCGGCAGCCCTCCAGGGCGCCTCCTGGGTACCCGCGGTACCGGGAGAGTGGACGCCCAGCCTGGCCCTGGTACTGCCGCGCGAGGACGTCGAGGCGTTGCTGGACGTCGTACCGGAGCACCCCGCGGAGCGGCACCCGGATGACGCGGTGCTGGCCCGGGAACTCGCCCGGCGGGGGCGGCAGGTGCTCATCTCGGTGCCGAACCGGGTGGAACACGCCGACCAGGACAGTCTGGTCGGCAACGACGTGTACGGGCCCCGGCGCGCCGCGTGCTTCGCGGACGGCGCGGCGGCCGGCGTCGGGCCTTCGGGCACGGTGGCGGACCCACCGCACGTCCTCGTCCATCTGTTCAAGGGCCGCATCCATGTGGTCCTCGGCGGCGCCGGCACTCCGCGCCGGATGTCCCGGACCGGGTACCTGCGCGCGGTGGGCCTCGGCGAGCGCGGACAGCGGCGCTGCGGCGACGCCGTGGCGGCGCTGCGCGCGCCGGCCGGCCTCGGCCTGCTCTGCGAGGAGCTGTGGTACGCCTCCTACCTCATGGCGCTGCACACTCCCACTCCTCGCGAGCCCGTCTCCGGGGACCACGTACGGCGGTGTCTTCGCAGCCTGGTCCTGGGCGGTACCGCGGACCGGGCGGATCTGCGGGGGTGGGCGCTCGGCCGAGTGGAACAGCTCGTCGGCCTCGCCGAGAAGGGCCTGCGGGCCGGCTTCCACGACCGTGCGGTCCACGGCCGGCCCGCCCCGCTCGGCCCGGAGCGGCTGGCCGGACTCCCCCGGGCATCGACGATCTGGACGCATCCGTTGACGCTGGAGGAGAGATGACCGCCGTCCTGCTGTTCTCGCCGCACGCCGACGACGTGGTCCTGTCCTGCTTCCACGCACTCGGGCCGGGCAGCGAAGTGGTCACCGTGTTCGCGGGCGTGCCCGACGACCCCGGGCTGCTCGCCCCCTGGGACGAACGGCTCGGTGCGCGCAGTTCCCGTGAGTTCGCCCTCGAACGGCTTCACGAGGACGCCGCGGCCTACGCCGGGACGGGTGTCCTGCTGGACGCCTGGCGTCATCTGGACGGACAGTACCGGCCGGGGCCGCCCGACACCGACGCGTTGCGGGCGGCGATGCGGGAGCGGATCGCCCGTGCCGGGGAGGTCTGGCTGCCCGCGGCCATCCGCGACCACCCCGACCACGTCCTGGTCCGTGACACCGGCCTGGCGGCCTGTCATGACCTGGCCCGCGCCGCGCCGCCGCCGCGGGTGCGGTTGTACGCCGAATACCCGTATCAGCTCTTCCAGATGAGCAACCGCCACCGGGCCGCCGGCACGTACGAGGGATTCACCTGGCACAACCGGGATGCCATCGCGCTGACCGAGTGGTTCGAGGAACGGTTCGCCGGTTCTCCCGCCACCCCCGGGCCGCCCCGGCTCTCGGTGCTGTCCGCCGACGCGGTCGCCGCCAAGGAACGTGCCGTCCGCTGCCACCGCACCCAGGTCACCGAACTCGACCGCCAGGTGAACGGGACGCTGCTGGACCCCGGCAACCTGAGCCGCGAGTACTGGTGGGCGCTCACGACAACCCGGGGAGCCGACGAAGACCGGTTCGCCGCACCCGACACCGACGCCCCGGCACGGAGGAATTGACGCATGAGCAGTATGAGTACGACCGCCGCCGATCATCCCGCTCCGCTGCGGCCGGGAACGGTCCGCGCCGACGTCCCGGTACCGGTGCAGACCAGTTCGGGCACGGTGATGGCGAGAATGGTGACCTTCGCCGGCCTGGTGGACGAGCGCGAGCACATCGCCCTGGTGTTCGGGGACCGGCAGCGGGAGGCACCCCTGGTCCGAGTCCACTCGGAATGCCTCACCGGAGATGTGTTCGGCTCCGGACGCTGCGACTGCGGTCCGCAACTCCGCGAGGCGGTGAACCTTCTCGCCGCCGAAGGCGGCTTCCTCCTCTACATGCGCCAGGAGGGCCGGGGCATAGGTCTCTACAACAAGCTGGACGCCTACCTCCTCCAGGACCAGGGCCTGGACACCTTCGCGGCCAACCGGGAACTGGACTTCGCCGACGACCTGCGGGACTACCGGCCTGCCGTGCAGATGCTGGCCGCCTTCTCCGTCCGAGCCGTCCACCTGATCACCAACAACCCGGACAAGGCCAGACAACTGGACGACAACGGTGTGGAGGTTCGCTTCACCCGCACCACCAGCACCTTCGTACGCAACAGCAACCGCGATTACCTCTTGGCCAAGAAGTTCGCCGGCCACCGCATCCAGATACCCGACCCGGAGCGGACGTGAGCGGCCCGGCCGACGCCGCGAGCAGGAGAAGCCGCCGGCTCGACCGGCTGGGGATTCCGCACCTGTCCGGCAGCGGAAGAATCGTCGCCGCGACCGCGCTGGACTCCTTCGGCGTGGGCATGTTCATCCCGCTGAACTTCCTGTTCTTCCTCCTCACCACCGATCTGACGGTCCAGCAGGTCGGATACGGGACCAGTCTGGCGACGCTGCTGTCCCTTCCGGTGGCGCCACTGGCCGGTATCGCGGTGGACCGCTGGGGGCCCAAGGCGTCCTTGGTCGCCAACAACGTTCTCGCGACCGTCGGTTACCTGTGTTACCTGCTGGTCGACAGCCAGGTCTCGTTGGTCGTCGTCCTGTTCCTCGTCCTGTGCGCGGAGCGCATGTACTGGGCATCGTGGCCGGCCTTCGTCGCCGACCTGGCGCACGGAGCGGAACTCGACCGGTGGTACGCCTTCACCGCCGCCGGGAAGAACGCGAGCGTGAGCCTCGGCGGCGCGGTCGGTGGTGCCCTGCTCGCCAGCGGCTGGTCCGGCGCGGCCGTCCTGATCGTCGTGCTGAACGCCGGCACCAGCGCGGTCACGGCGCTGCTCTTCGCCTTTCCCGGACGCCGGATCGAGCACACCCCCGCGCCCGCGGCAGATCCCACCGCACCGGACCCGGTGCGCGGCGCCGGCGGCCGGGACGAACCGGACAAGGGCCGGGAGACGAGCGAGGGGAGCAGTTGGCGGGCCCTCGCGCGGGACCGGACGATCCTCGTGCTGATCGGCGCGCAGGCGGCGTTCGTCTTCGCCTGGCTGATCCCCACCATCATCCTGCCGGTCTACCTCGTGGAGGTGCGGGGGCTGCCGGCCTGGCTGCCCTCGACCGCGCTCACCCTCAACTCCCTGCTGATCGTGCTGGCCCAGTCCGCTCTCACCGCCCGGTTGGGCACCTGCCGGCGCAGTCGGGTCATCGCCTGGAGTTCCGTGCTGATGCTCGGCACGGTCCTGCTGCTGGCGCTCCTGCCGGTGCTGTCCTCCGGTACGGGTGTCGTCCTGGTCTACACGGCGGTCCTGCTGTTCAGCGTCGGGCAGATGGCGGCGACCCCGGCCATGACGGCCGTGTCCGCCACCGCGGCGCCCCGGCACGCACGAGGCAGGTACCTGTCCATGGTCAGCCTGACCTGGACGGTGTCGGCGATCACCGGACCGGCCCTGGTCGGGTCCCTCGCCGAGCGGCACACACTCGTACTGTGGGCCGTGCTGGCGGCGTTGACCGCGGCGGGCGGACTCGGCTACCACCTCGCGGGCCGCATGTCACCGGAACGCCTGGGAGCGCCCCGGGCGACGCGGCGGCGGGACCGGCCCGCCGAGCCCCGGACCACTTGAGTGCCGGGGCCGGCCGCGACGTCACCGGGCCGGCGCCGCCAGGCGGAAGCCCACGCCGATCGCCGCCAGGTCCCGGTCGTAGACACCGTGCCGGCGGGCACAGCGGGCGAGGTCCCGGTCGTGGCAGAACGCACCACCGCGGGTGACGTGCGGGTCGAACGCCCAGCTCTCGGTGCGCGGCACCCCGGCGGGAGCGCCCGGGTAGGGGGCGTACCGGGTGGACGTCCACTCGTCGGCGTTGCCCGCCATGTCCAGTACGCCGAAAGCACTGGCGCCCCGGGGGAAGGACCCGACCGGCACGGTGGTGCCGATGCCGAGATCCACCAGGTTGGCCAGCCCGCTGCGGTACGACGTCCCCCAGGGGAACTCACGCTCGTCGTCGCCGCGGGCGGCGCGTTCCCACTCCGCCTCGGTCGGCAGCCGGACACCCGGGTCACCGAGCCGCTCTCCGAGCCAGTCGCAGTAGGCCGCCGCCTCCTCCCAGCTCACCCCGGTGACCGGATGGTCGTCCGGCGCCCGGGGGACGGACCGGGCCGTGGCCCGGGCGAACGGCGCCCACTGGCCGACCGTGACCTGAGTCCGAGCGATCCGGAAGGCGGGCAGCCGGATGCGGGCGCGAGGAGCCTCCTTGCGGTACCACTCCTCCGGCACCCCGGTGTCGGCGTAGCGGCGGGTCACCTCCGCCACGTCCTCGGCCGGCGTGCCTCGCCACAGGGCCCCGGCCGGCACGTCCACCCAGTCCACTTCTTCCACTGGTCAGCCTCCCTACGGGTCCGGCCGGACCTTGCGTCCCGCCGTGCGGAAGACCCGCTCCATCATGCGCCGCTCCGGGCGGGCCGCTGTCCGGCGGGGGCCTTGAGCCGCTTGGCGGAGCGCCGGCCGGCCCACAGGACGACCAGGAAGGCCAGGGCGAGGAGCGGGTAGCCCATCACGATCCTCATGACGGCCAGCCAGCCGGTGCGGTCGTCGTCGTACAGCCACTGCCAGACGGCGCCGCGGGCCGCGAAGACGGCGGTCAGCGTGAGGGTGGCGATGTCGTAGGCGCGGCGGGAGGGCTTGTCGCGGAGCCAGGCGGTTCCGGTGCCGTTGAGTGCGCCCCAGATGACGCCGGCCAGCGGGCGGCGGACCAGGACGGAGACGAGGAAGAGCGCGGCGAGTGCGACGTTGCTCCAGATGCCCGTCAGGAAGAAGCCCTTGGCGGAACCCGTCTTCCACGCGACGAACGAGGCGACCGCGACGCCGAACAGGCCGGAGAGCGCCGGCTGGACCGGCTCCTTGCGGACCAGGCGTGTCACGGCGATCGCCAGGGCGACGCCGACGGCGGTGCAGATGGCGGGGACCAGGCCGAAGGCGGAGTTGGCGAGGACGAAGGCCACGATCGGCAGCCCCATGTACACCAGACCCGTCGTGCCGCCCATCTGCTCCAGCGGGGTCTGCTTGGGCGGGGTCTGCTTGGGCGGGGTCTGCTTGGGCGGGGTCTGCGGCGGCGGGTTCTGCCCCGGCGGGTTCTGCCCCGGCGGGTTCTGCCCCGGCGGGAGGCGTGTCGGCGGGGCCGGCGAGGCGTGGCCGGAGTCGGCGGGTGCGGTCCCCGGGACGGCGGAGTGTCCGTGTTCGATCATGCGAGATCAACTCACCAGGTAGGTGTCCGGATGGACAGACGGCTGGACGGATGGCCGGACGGATGGCTGGACGGATGGCTGGACCGGCGGCCGGGCCCGCTCCGCACGCTCCCCTCGTCTCGGGACGACTGCGCTCTCGGCCGCGCTGCCGACCGGATGCCCGCACTCCCAGGATTGATGTCACAGTCTCTGCATTCATTAAATGCCCTATAAGCGCAGGTAGAGTGGCTTCATGCCGGAAGGGACGCGAAGTTACCGATCCAAGCGCCGCGAGCAGGCGGCGGCGCAGACTCGCCAGGACATCCTGGACGCCGCGCGCCACCTCTTCAGCACGCGCGGTTACGCCCGCGTCACCATGACCGACGTGGCGCGTTCGGCCGGCGTCGCCGTGAAGACCCTCTACGGCAGCGTGGGCACCAAGACGCAGATCCTGCACGCCCTGTTGACAGCCGACCTGGCGGACTCCCGCGCCGGGGAGACGAACGACACGCTCCGCCTGACGCGGGATCTGCCGTCGGCGGTCGGCCACATCGCCCATGTCACCCGGGTCGACACCGAGCGTTTCGCCCGGTCGATCGAGCTGCTGCTGTCGTCCGCGGCGAGCGACGAGAGCGCCCGCGAGGTGCACGACCAGGTCCTGACGCAGTACCGCGAGGCACTGCGCGGCAGCGCCCGGCACCTGGTCGCCCTCGGCGCCGTCGCCCCGCATCTGACCGTCGAGGGCGTCGCGGACCGCCTCTGGCTCTGCTTCGGGCTCTCCGCCTGGCGCACTCTCGTCACCGAGTGCCACTGGGACTACGACGCGGCCGAGCGCCTGCTGACCCGCCAGGCCCTCCTGCTGCTCCGGGACCCCGAGTCCGCGTGAGGGCCTCCGGGCGGCGCGCGGCGCTCACTCCCTCTCCAGAGCGCCCGCCTTTGGCCACATCTGGCGGACAGTGATCGGTCCGGCAGGCGGCGGAGGAGCAGTTCCGGACACATGGAATCCGGCACTCCGGCGGTGCCGCGCGAGAAGCGGTCGCGCATGCCCCGGGGATATTCCGCGCATACCGCCAAGTGGATCAGAGAGCGCGCGACGCCGGCGCACCGGGCCGCGGGACGCGCCCTCCGGTCGGGCCGGCGAGATCGACACCGTTCTGAACTGCGGTGCGATCGATCATTTCGCTTCGAAGTGGCGCGCCGCCTCGCGTCCACCGACGACCGGACTTCCTTTCGCAGAGTTGACCTATGGCCATCGTTTTCCGGAAGGCGATCGAACGCGATCAGTTTCCCGGCTTGGCGGATAAGTGAGTTGTCGCCATCGGCCAGGACACTAGAGTGATGAGCGACTTTGTAAACGATCGACCCGGCGCCTTCCGGCGCTTGACCGGACCCGCTCGCCTGCAGCGTCTCGAAATATGAGATTTCTGGTCGGCGACGACCGCCGGTGCCGTCGGATGGATCATCGCATTCCTGGATCATGTGGGGAGGACGAGCAGTTCATGATTCGGGACAGTTGTCGCACGAGCCGATCGCACTAGGGACACCAGGCGACCGCCCTGCCGTCTCACCTGCCTCTTTCTGACACCGCCGCCCCCGGCCGGAGCACACAGAGCCGATCAGGAGAGACGGAACCGTAGAGCTGTCGGGAAAGTTCATTTATGCTCCATTTCACCCATGGCGAAAAGGTGCATACATGAGCGCCGCCCCGCCCTGTGCGGGTTCCTTCTCATGCCGTCCTCATGCCGTCGAAAAGACAAGTTTCACCGGCCGTTCAGCAAACTCACGCCGTCCGGGGCGGCCGCTGATAAAGAAAGTTTCCGTACACGACGATCAAGCGGAGTGGCTGCGGCCGATGCGTTCTGCCCTGCGGGCGTGAATTCCAGCGGATATTGCGGAGGGAACCGACGATGGCTTTCAGGGGAAACCGGCGACCGCCGGGAAAACCGGCGGGACGCACATCGGCCGGGCAGGACGCGGCAGCGAACCGCGGCGCCGGCCAGGGGGGAATATGAGCACCGTGGAAACGAGGAGCGACACCGACCTCAATGAACGCCTCGACCCGCTTTTAGCAAGGTTCTGGGACGAGACACGACTGCGCGCGAACCCGCAGACGGCCGGGGAGACGCCGTTCGCCGGGGCCGCCCAGGCACCACCGCCGGACATCCCCTCGTCCTGGACCGCCATCTCCAAGGTGCTCGGACTCGGATACGGCGAACGCGCCGGTGCCGTGATCACCAAGGGCCGGACCCTGATGCGGGCGCGCACCACACCGTCCGCCGGAGCGCTCTATCCCTTCGAACTGCTCGTCGCCTTTCGTGGTGCCACCACCTACGAGTTGTACGACTACGAGGTCGCCGGCTGCTGTCTGCGGCGGATCGGGACGGTCGAACAAGGCTCACTGGACGGCCTGCTGACCCTGCCGCAGGCCCCGGCCCCGCAGCCGGACGCCGTGGTCGCCGTCGTCGGCAGGCCCTGGGCCTCCATGCGCAAGTACGGGCGCCGGGGCTACCTCTACACCCACCTCGACGGCGGGCACGCGGCGGCCAACATCACACTGGCCGCCGAGGGCGCCGGGTTCCTGCCGGTCACGCACCTGCGCTTCGACCGGGACACGGCGGCCGAGGTGCTCGGACTCACCGGGCGGTGCCGTGAGCCGCAGGCCCTCATCACCCTGACCGCCTCGCCGACGACGGCGCCCGCCGCGGCCGGCGCCGCCGCCAACCCCTTCGCCGTACCGATCTGGCGCCACGGCGACGGCACCCGCCCCGAGGAACCGGGGACGGCGGAGCAGGAGGCGTGGCGGTCGGTGCGGTCCATCAGCACCTTCCACCGACCGGACGACACGCCCCGCCGGTACGGCAGTTCACGTACGGTGGCCGCCGTCCCGCAGGGGTCCGGCGCGCTCGGTGGGACGGGGACTCCCGGCGACTCCGGTACGGCGGCGATCGCGCTCGCCGGGGCCGACCGCGGCCGCCCGGACGGCCCCCGCGCCGCCTTCGCGCACCTCGCCCTGACCCGCGCCTCCGCGAAGGGGTTCCTGCCGGCCGCCCTCGGCGAGGAGGCCCTCGGCCAGGTCCTGGCCGGGCTCCGCCAGGAGACCACGACGGACTCCGCGGACGGGCCCCGGGCCGCACTGCGCGTCCTGGTCCACTCCGTCGAGAACATCGCGCCGGGCAGCTACGCGTACACCCCCGACCGGCACGTCCTGCACCCCCTGAGCGGCGGCGCCGGCACGCAGGAGGCGGTCGTCGCGTCCTGCATGAACCAGGACGTGGTGCGCTCCGCGGCGCTGCTGCTCGTCCTGCACGCCCCCATCGGTCCGCTGCTCGGGGGCCGGGGCCGCCAGGCGCTCGCCGAGCTGCACCACCACGCCGCGAGCGCCGCGCAGCGGCTCTGCCTCGCCGCCGCCGGGCAGGGGGTCGGCATCACCTGCCTGGGCGGGTTCGACACCGATCTGGTCTCCCGGCTGGTGGGACTCGACGGACCCGAGGAAGCCATCTACGTCCTGGCCTGCGGCCGGCCCGACGAGAGAGCGGTCAAGTGGGACCGGGCGCCGATCGCCTACAGCCACGGCCGCGGGCCGGCCCTCCACAGTTGACTCCCGCCGTTCACCACGATCACAGAGAGCAGTGTGTCCATCTCCATGGTGAGCAACAGCATCCTGACCCCACGGCTGACCGAGGCGCACCGGGACCTGTCCCGGCGGGCGTCGGACTGCCTCACCCCGCAATGGCTGGAACAGTGGCGGACCGCCCCCGGCGGACATCTCCGCAAGGACGCCTGGCGCGAACTGGCCCGCCGCGGCCTCATGGGGGTGTCGCTCCCCGTCGAGCACTCCGGCCAGGGGCTCGGCCTGCTCGGCGCGCTGGTGCTCGGCGAGGCCCTGGCCGGGATCGGTGACGGCGGACTCGCCCTCGGCATGCACGTACAGAACGAGATCGCCTGCGACTGGCTGGTCTCCGCCCAGGACGACGAGTTGCGCGACCGGTTCCTCCCGGGGCTGGTCTCGGGCGAGCTGGTGGCCTGCCAGTGCGACACCGACCCCAGCGCGCGGGAACCGGCCACCGCCGTCACCGAGGGCGACCAGGTGGTGGTGACCGGCGTGAAGAAGTTCGTGGTCAACGGCGCCCACGCCGACCTGTGCTTCGTCAGCGTCCAGTTGGACGGCGAACCGGCCATCGTGCTGGTCGAGAAGGCCACCTCCGGCGTGCGGGTGACCGAGGTCTACGACAAGTTCGGCACCCGCTCCGTGGACTCCGCGCGGGTGGAGTTCGACTCGGCCCGGGTGCCGGTGCGCCAGGTGATCTCCCGGCGCGGCATCAGCCAACTGATGCGCTGGAACCGGGTGATGTCCCGGATGCGGTTCCTCATCGCCGCCGACGCCTTCTACACCCACCGCACGCTCCTGGAGCACCTCGTGCGCCACACCACCGCACGCGAACTCGGCGGCCGGCCGCTGGCCCGATGGCCGGTCAACGAACACGCCCTGGCCCGTGCCCGCGCCGACCAGGAGCTGATGGAAGCCGGCCTCGCCGAGTGCTTCCTGCGGCTGACCGAGGGCGGCAGCACCGTACCGGAGATCGCCGAACTCAAGTGGTTCTGCGTGGAGAAGGCCACCGAGCTGGCCTCCCTGGCCACGGATCTGGAGGGCGGCGCGGGATACATGTGGGACAGCACGGCGCTGCGCGCCCACGCCCAGCTCCGCGGCTTTCGGATGTCCGGCGGCAGCCAGACCACCATGCTCACCGTCGCCAACCACTCCATGGCCTGCCGGGCCGAACTCGACGCGCCCGCCCTCGCCGCCGCCCCGGGGAGGCGCCGTGGCTGAGCGGCCGGCGCTGAGCGAGGTCTTCCTCGACGCCTGCGCGCAGCACGCCGGGCGGCGAGCCGTCGTCGACGCCGACACCGAGCTGACGTACGGTCAGCTCGCCGGCCGGGTCACCGACCGGGCCCGCGCCCTGGGAGACCTGCTCGGTCCCGACGAGCACCGGATCGCCCTGTACGCCGCCAACAGCGCCGACTATCTGATCTCGTACTACGCCCTGCTCCTCGCCGGACGCCTGCCGTTCCTGGTGGACGCGCAGTTCGGCGCCACGGAGCTGCGGGGCATCAGGGACAGCGCCGGCGTCCACACCTTCCTCACCGACAAGCCCGGCCGCTTCCCGCTCCCCTCCGGCCTCGTACCCGTGCCCGGCAGCGGCCAGGTCCTGGCCCGGCCGACGGACCCCGGTCCCGACGTCACGCCGCCCGCGCCCCGGCCGACCACCGCCACCTGCCGGTTCACCTCGGGTACCACAGGCGCCCCCAAGTGCCTGGAGTTCTCCCACACGGCCGTGCACAGCGCGGCCCGCAACTGGACGGCGGGCACCGGGCTCGACGCCGGCGACCGGGTGCTCTGCCTGGCCGCGTTCACCAACGGGCTGGCCTTCAACACCTCGCTGCTGCCCGTCTTCCTGGTCGGCGCCGAACTCCACATCTACCGGGGCCTGCCCACGTCCGGCGGCATCGCGAAGGCCCTGCGCCGCTCGGCCGCCACCCGCCTGGTGGCCTTCCCGCTCGCCTACCGGCTGCTGGCCGAGGCGCCCGCCGCCGAGCCGGAGGCGTTCTCCGACCTGCGCCTGGCGGTGTCCGCCGCCGCGGTGCTCGATCCGGCCGTCCGGGAGAGCTTCGAGTCCCGCTACCAGGTGCGGATCGCCGACTACTACGGCATCGCCGAGACCGGCCCCTGCACCTTCGAGCGGGACCCCGGCCACACCGAAGGTCTCGGCACCGCGCTGCCCGGCGTGTCCCTGCGGATCGTTCCGGGCGAGGACGGCGACGCCGAGGTCCGGGTGCGCACCGCGTCGATGGCCACCTGCTACCTCAACGTCCCCGGCGGCCTGGAGGAGCGCCTGGACACCGAGGGCTACTACCGCACCGGTGACCGCGGCCTGATCCATCAGGACCGGCTGCACATCACCGGGCGGATCAGCGGACCCGTCAACCTCGCCGGACGCAAGGTCGATCCCACCGAGATCGAACGGGTGGTGCTCGGCATCGACGGAGTGCGCGACACGGCGGTCTTCGCCGACCGGGACGCGCGGGGCGAGACCGTCCTGCACGCCGTGGTCTGCGGCAGCCTCGCCCGCGCCGATGTCGTGGGCGTCTGCCGGGCGAAGCTCGCGCCCTACAAGGTGCCCGGCCGGATCACCTTCCTGCCGGTCATCCCCAGGTCGTCCGCCGGCAAGGTCCGGCTGACCGAGCTGCGCGAACTCGTCAACGACATGCCGTAGCACGCACGCCGCGTGCCTCATACAGGAACGGATGCACATGACCGACGAAGGCATCGACACCGGTCTGCGCGAACAGATCGAGAAACTCGTGGAAGTCGCCACCGGACGGGTGGTGACCGTCGCCGATCTGCGGGCCGCGCAGGGATCGCTGGACATGGCCGGGGTCAATTCCATCGGCTACATCAACCTCATGGAGGCACTGGCACAGCGCTTCGGCGCGGTCATCGACCCCGAGGCCGACCCCCAGCACCTCATGTCCGTCGACTCCATCGCGCGCTTCGTCCGCGCCCACGCCTGAGCGGAGAAAAGCTGTGAGCGTTGCACACCGGACCGCACCCGCGGACGGCCCGCCGCTGGACGCGGTCGACGCGCGCCGGCGGGAGCTGGACGAGATCTGGGCGTCCGAACCGTTCGCCGAGGCCGCCGCGCGGACCGAACACCTGCTGGCCGTCCTGCCGCTGCTCGACCTGTTCCCGCACGATCCGGACGGCCACGTCTCCCGCGTACGCTCCGGTGCACGACGCGCCGCCCTGGGCCTGTTCACCCCCAACAGCGAGTTCGCGCTGCCCGTCCCCGCGGTCCGCGCCGAGCACAACGGCGACGGCCGGCTGACGCTCACCGGACGCTTCCGGTACGCCGTCGCGGACGCCGAACTCTCACTCGTCCCGCTCCGGGCCGCCGCCGGGGACCCCCCGCGGCTCGCGCTGCTGCCGCACACCCTCGCCGGGCTGCGGCGGTACGGCGCCGGGCGCGCCGACGGCTGGGGCTGGATCGAACTGGACGGCGTGAGCGTCGCGGAAGGCGCCCTGTCCCACCCGGTGTCCTGGGCGCCCCAGGGCCCGCTGGCCCCGGTGTTCGACGCCTACGCCTGGGAGTTCTCCCGGCGCTCGCTCACCTGGAGCGCCCGGGTCGTCGCCGATCTGCGGCGCGAGCTGGCGCTCACCGGCAGCGGCACCGAGGCACTCAGCACCTCGCAGTACCTCGCGCACGAACTCAGCAAGCTGGAGATCGAGCTCTCGCTGGCGCTGGCGCTCGCCAGCTTCGGGGCGGAGTTCAAGGGGGAGGAGCCCGGCGGCACCTCGGTAGCCGCCGTCCTGCTCGCCTCGACCGACCTGCTGCACCGCACCGTGCGGGTCGCCGAGGACATGAGCACCGAACTGGGGCTGGAGAACAGCGCGGTCGGCGCCGCCGACTGGCCGGCCGACACCGTGCAGGCGTTCTTCGGCGGCCGGCGCATGGCCGGCGGCGTACTGGCCCGCCGGATGGGCCTGTGGCCCCAGGACGCGCGGTCGTGACGATCCCCACGGTGGTCTGCGGACGCGGCGGCCGGATGGCGAACCTGATCGCCGACGCGGTCGAGCGCGCTCCCGGTGTGCGCCTCGCGGCCCGGCACACCGTCCGGCCCGCCGCCACCGGCGGGGCGGCGCTGGTCACGGACCTCGCCGACGTGCCCGGGACGCGGCCGGTCGTGGTGGACTTCACGGCGCGCGAGGCCACCGCCGCGCTGCTGCGGCAGGCGCTCACCACGCCCTGTCCCCTGGTCATCGGCACCAGTGGGCTCGGCGAGGCCGAGCACGCGCTGGCCGCCGAGGCGGCCCGGGGCCGTGCCGTGGTGATCGCCGCCAACTTCAGCCTCGCGCTGCTGGCCCTGGCCCGGTTCGTACGGGACCTCTCCGAGCAGGTCGGCGAGGGCTGGGACGCGGGTGTCGTGGACGTGCACTTCGCGGGCAAGCGCGACCGTCCCAGCAACACCGCCCGCTTCCTCGCCGACCAGTGGCGCCCGGGGCGGCCGGGCCGCCGGGAGCCCGACATCGGCGCGTTCCGGATGGGTGACGCGGTCAGCGAACACCGGGTGCTGGCCGCGGGCACCGGAGAACACGTCGAGGTGCTGCACCGCGTGGCCGACCGGGCGGCGTTCCTGCCGGGCATCCTGCGCGCGGTGCGGTTCGCCGCCGACGCGCCGCCCGGGGTGTACTCGCTGGAGGACGTCGTATGCGCGGCCGTGCCCGAGTGACCCGGCCGCCCGCGGCACACCGGCCCCGCCGGAGCGGGTCGCGGGCCGGCGAACGCCCGTATCCCGGGCAGGCGCCGCACGGGACCGCCACGCACCGGACGGACCGGCTCCCGTCCGGCCCCGGGCACGGAACCGGCGGCGGGCCGGGTGGCGGGACCGGCGGCGGGACCAAGCGCGGACCGGACGGCGCCGCCCCCGTACCCCACCGGTCCGGCACCTGCGACCGGCGGCGGCCCGCACGGATGCGGCCCGCGCGGATGCGGGGCGCGCGGATGCGGGGCGCGCGGATACGGGTCGCACGGATACCGGTCGCGCGGATGCGGGTCCGCGCCCGCGGCATCCGGCCGCCGGCCGCCCGGCCCGGCGCCGAACTCCTCTCGCGGGGCACCGCACACGAAGGAAGCGAGCACTCATGACCGGCACACCGCACCAGCCCTTCACCCATCTCGGGCAGTTGCTCGACCACCAGGCGGCGCTGCGCCCCGACGCCGCCGCCCTGCACGCGCCGGGGCGGCAGCCGACCGGTTACCGACGGCTGCGGGACCGCGTCGCGCTGACCGGCCGCACGCTGGCCGGTCTCGGGGTGGGCCGCGGCAGCCGGGTCGCCCTCGTCCTGCCCAACGGCCCCGACCTGGCGCTCGCGTTCCTCGCGGTGGCCGCCCACGCCACCGCCGCCCCGCTCAACCCGGCGTACCGGGAGCGGGAGTTCGCGTTCTACCTCGACGACATGGGCACGGACGCGCTGCTCGTCGAGGAGGGCAGCGACTCGCCGGCGATCGCCGTGGCCAAGGACCGCGGCATCCGGGTCATCGAGCTGGTACCCGACGCGTCCGGCCCGGCCGGGACGTTCGGCCTGCGTTCCTCGACCGAAGCGGCGCCCGCCGCCCGCACCGGGTGGGCCGCACCGGACGAGACCGCGCTGATCCTGCACACGTCGGGCACCACGGCGCAGCCCAAACTCGTCCCCCTGACCCATGCCAACCTGGGCGCCGCGGCCGGCAACACCCGCGCGGCCTTCGCCCTCGGCGACCGCGACCTGTGCCTGAACGTCATGCCGCTCTTCCACGCGCACGGCCTGACCAGCACCCTGATCGCCGCCCTGGCCGGCGGCGGCGGCATCGTCTGCACCCCCGGATTCTCCGACACCCTCTTCTTCGACTGGCTCACCGAGTTCCGGCCCACCTGGTACACCGCCGTGCCCACCATGCACCAGGCGCTGCTCGCGGTGGCGGGCGAGCACACCGCCGAACTCGGCGCCGCCCGACTGCGGTTCATCCGTTCCGCGTCGGCCCCGCTGCCCGGCCCGGTGCTGACCGCGCTGGAGGACGCCTTCCGGGCGCCGGTCATCGAGGCGTACGGGATGACCGAGGCCGGCTCGCTGGTCACCAGCAATCCGCTGCCCCCGGGCACCCGCAAACTCCGTTCCGTGGGTGTCCCGGTCGGCGAACCCGTCGCCGTGCTGGACAAGGCCGGACGGCCGCTCGGCCCCGGGCAGCAGGGCGAGATCGCCATCCGGGGTGCGAACGTGACGGCCGGGTACGAGCACCACCCGGAAGCCAACCGGGCGGCCTTCACCGACGGCTGGTTCCGCACCGGCGACGAGGGCCGGCTCGACGAGGACGGCTACCTCTACGTCGTCGGGCGCAGCAAGGAGATCATCAACCGGGGCGGCTCCAAGGTGTCCCCGGCCGAGGTCGACGACGTCCTCACGGGCCACCCCGCCGTCAAGGTCGCGGTGACGTTCGGGCTGCCGCACCCCACGCTCGGCGAGGACGTCGCCGTGGCGATCGTGCCGCACACCGGGACCACCGTCACCGAGCGGGAGATCCGCGAGTTCGCCGCGGCGCGCGTCGCCGACCACAAGGTCCCCAGCCGGGTGTTCCTGGTGGCCGAGGTCCCCAAGAGCCCGGCCGGCAAGGTGCAGCGGCTCAAGCTCGCCGAGATCGTCTCCAGCGCCGCCGCCGAGCCGGCCCGGGAGCCGCGGGGTCCCCTGGAGCGGCGGATCGCCGCACTGTGGGCCGAGGTGCTGGAGCGCGACCGGGTCGGCCTGGACGAGAACTTCTTCGACCTCGGCGGCAACTCCCTGCTGCTCACCAGGCTCTCGGCCAGGCTGCACGCGACCTTGGGCCGCGATCTGCCCGTGGTGGTCCTCACGATGTACCCCACCGTCGGCTCGCTCGCGGCCCACCTGGCCGGTGACGGCGACGCCGAGGTGGCGCCGGCGGTCGGCGGGGGGCGCAGGGAAGGCGCGGCGGACCGCGGCAAGGACCGGCTGCTGCGCAAGCGCGGCCTCAGGAAACGGACCGTGACCGAGGAGAGCGACTGATGGAGCACACCGCCACCGCGCACGCCCCCGGGGCTCCGGCCGCCCCGCCGACCCCGCCCGCGCGGGACGCGAGCGGACCGGAGGGGACCGCCGCGCGCGAGGTCCCGCGGGACGGGGACGTCCGGGACTCCCCGGACACCCCGACCGGTCTGGAGATCGCCGTCATCGGTCTGTCGTGCCGCTTCCCCGGGGCACCCGACGCCGCGGCCTTCTGGCGCAACCTCAGCTCGGGCACCGAGTCCATCACCGTGTTCACCCCCGAGGAGCTGAAGGCGGCCGGTGTCCCCCAGGAACAGATCGACGACCCCGACTACGTGCCCGCGCAAGGGGTGCTGGAGGGTGCCGACCTGTTCGACGCGGAGTTCTTCGGGTTCAACCCGAAGGAGGCCGGTCTGCTGGACCCCCAGCACCGGGTGCTGCTCGAATGCGCCTGGGCGGCCCTGGAGGACGCCGGGTACGACCCCAAGTCGGTGCCGGGCCCGGTGGGTGTCTACGCGGGCTCGTACTACGGCAGTTATCTCGCCCAGCTCGCCACCGACGCCGACCCCACCGACGCGGCCGAGGAGTTCGCCCGCAACCTCGCCAACGAGAAGGACTACCTGGCGACGCGGATCGCCTACAAGTTCGGTCTGGTCGGGCCCGCTCTGACGGTCCAGACCGCCTGCTCCACCTCGCTCGTCGCGGTGCACCTCGCCTGTCAGGCGCTGCTCAGCGGCGACTGCGACACGGCGCTGGCGGGCGGCGCGACCGTCCGGGCCCGGCAGGCCGGCTACGTCTTCCAGCCCGGCGGCATCTTCTCCTCCGACGGGCACTGCCGCCCGTTCGACGCCGCCGCGCAGGGCACCGTCGCCTCCAACGGCGCCGGCCTGGTCGTCCTCAAACGCCTGGAGGACGCCCTCGCCGACGGCGATCCGATCCGCGCCGTCATCAAGGGCTCGGCCGTGGGCAACGACGGTGCCGAGCGGGTCGGCTTCACCGCGCCCGGCGCGGCCGGCCAGGCCCGCATCATCGCCGCCGCCCTGGAGACGGCCGGGACCGACCCGGCGACCGTCGGCTACGTCGAGACGCACGGCAGTGGCACGCCCGTCGGCGACCCGATCGAGATCGAGGCCCTCACCCGGGTCTTCCGCCGGGGCGGCGCCGCTCTCGGCGGCTGCGCGATCGGCGCGGTCAAGGGCAACATCGGGCACACCCACGTGGCCTCCGGCATCGCGGGACTCATCAAGACGGTCCTCGCGCTCCAGCACCGGCAGCTCCCGCCCAGCCTGCACTTCGACAAGCCCAACCCGGACATCGACTTCGACGCGACCCCGTTCTACGTCAACACCCGGCTCGCCCCGTGGCGCGACGACCGCGGGCCGCGCCGGGCCGGCGTCAGCTCCTTCGGCATGGGCGGCACCGGCGCCCACGTGATCCTGGAGGAGGCGTCCTCGTACACCGCGCCCGGCCCCTCCCCGGCAGCGACCGCGGCCACCACCGGTGCCTCCACGGGGGCCACGACCGGGGCGGCACCGGCGTCCGACGCGGACCGGCCGCAACTCCTCGTGCTGTCCGCCCGCACCGCGGCCGCCCTCGACGAGGCCACCGACCGGCTCGCGGAGCGCCTGGAGACCGCCGCGGAACTCCCGCTCCCCGCTGTGGCGCACACTCTGCAGAGCGGCCGCCGGGTCTTCCCCCACCGGCGCTTCCTCGTCGCCGACGGCCTGCCGCAGGCCGCTGCCGCGCTGCGCGCCCGCGATCCCCGCGGCGTGCGCGGCGGCCACCACGAGGGCCCGGCACCCGAGGTCGCCTTCCTGCTGCCCGGCCTCGGTGAGCAGCGCCCCGGCATGGGCCGCGAACTCTACGACCGGCAGCCGGTCTTCCGGGCCGCCGTCGACCGCTGCGCCGAGATCCTCCGCCCGCACCTCGGACTCGACCTGCGCACCCTGATCCATCCGGCGCCCGAGCCCGCGACCACCGCCGGCGGCCGCCCCGACCTGCGCCGCCTGCTGGGCCGGGGCACCTCGGGCAGCGGCGCCCCGCGCACCGACCTGGACCGCACGCTCTACGCGCAGCCCGCCGTCTTCGTGCTGGAGTACGCTCTCGGCCTGCTGTGGCAGTCCTGGGGGGTGCGGCCCGCCGCGCTGATCGGCTACAGCATCGGCGAGTACGCGGCCGCCTGCCTGGCCGGGGTCCTCTCCCTGGAGGACGCCCTGGCGCTCGTCGCGTCCCGGGCCCGGCTCATCGAGGAACTGCCCGCCGGCGCCATGCTCGCGGTGCCGCTGTCCGAGCGGCGGGTGCGTTCCCTGCTCGACGAGGGCCTGTCGCTCGCGGCCGTCAACGGCGCCGAGCTGTGTGTCGTCGCCGGACAGAGCGAGCGGATCGACGCGCTGGCGGAACGCCTCGCCTCGGAGGACGTCGCCGTCCGGGCCCTGCGCACCTCCCACGCGTTCCACTCGCACATGATGGAACCGGTCGTCGAGCGGTTCACCGAACTCGTCGCCGGTGTCCCGCTGGCCCCGCCCCGCATTCCCTACGTCTCGAACGTCACCGGTGACTGGATCACCCCGGAGCAGGCCACCGACCCCGTTTTCTGGGGCCGTCACCTGCGCCACCCGGTGCGCTTCGCGGACGGTGTCGCCCGGCTGTGGGGCGACGCCGGGCGGCTGCTGCTGGAGATCGGTCCCGGGCAGTCCCTGAGCAGCCTCGCCCTGCAGGCCCGGCCCGCCGGCCAGGACGGGGACCGCCGGCCGCCGGCCTTCGCCTCCCTGCCCGGCGAGTACGACCGGCAGCGCGAGGAGGGCTTCCTGCTCGCCACCGCCGGCAAGCTCTGGTCGGCGGGCGTCGGCCTGGACTGGCCGGCGCTGCGCGGCAGTGACGCCGGCGCCGGCCCGAGGGTGTCGCTGCCGTCCTACCCGTTCGAACGCCGCAGGCACTGGATCGATCCGGGCCCGGCGCGGCGGACCGGGACACCCGTGCCGTCCCTGGCGAAGAAGCCGGACCTCGCCGACTGGTTCCAGGTCCCCGTCTGGGAACCGCTGCCTCCGCACCCCGCCGGGGGCCGCCCCGGCGTGCGGACCGGGACCGGAGCCGACTGGCTGCTCTTCCTCGACGAGCAGGGCACGGGCGACTCGCTCGCCGAGGGACTCACCGCGGCGGGCCACCGGGTCACGACCGTGCGGGCCGGCGACGGGTGGCGGCGCCTCTCGGACAGCGCGTACGAGATCGCCCCGGGCGACGGCGAGGACTACCGGCGCCTGGCCGCCGACCTGGACGCGCACGGCAGGTTCCCCGGGCACCTGGTCCACCTGTGGACGGTCGGACCGCGCCGCCCGCTCGACGTCACCCTGGAGCGCGGGTTCTCCAGCCTGCTGCGGTTCAACCACGCGACGGCGGGCCGCGACGGCGCGGCGGTGCTGGACATCGCCGTGGTCACCAGCGACGCGCACGCGGCGCCCGGTACCGGGGAGCCGGCTCCGGAGAAGGCCACCGTCCTCGGTCCGTGTCTGGTGCTGCCGCTGGAGCAGCCGGAGACCGCGTGCCGTGCCATCGACATCACGCCGGCCGCGGGGCCGGCCGGCACCGACCGTCTCCTCAGCGAACTGCTGCACCCGTCCGGGCGCCCGCTGACCGCGCTGCGCGGCCGGGACCGCTGGGCACCCGGCCACCGGCCGGTCCGGCTGACCGCCGAGGACGCCGCGGCGGGCCGTCCCCGTCCCGGCGGCGTCCACCTGATCACCGGTGGCTTCGGCGGAGTGGGCCTGACCCTCGCCCGCCACCTGGCCCGGACCCCGGGCACCCGGCTGGTGCTCGTCGGCCGCAGCCCGCTGCCGCCGCGCGAGACCTGGGACGACTGGCTCGCCGAACACCCCGCCGACGACCCCGCCGCGCGGCGCGTCCTCGCCGTACGCGAACTGGAGGAGCTGGGAGCGGAGGTGCTCCCGGTCGCGGCGGACGTCACCGACGAGGCCCGGATGCGGGCGGTCGCCGACGAGGTGGTCGGCAGGTTCGGCGCGGTGCACGGCCTGGTGCATGCCGCCGGTGTGCCCGCCGTGGGCCTCGCCCAGCTCAAGGACGTCGACACGGCGCTGAACGTACTCGCCCCCAAGGTGGCGGGCGGACTCGTCGTCGAAGCCCTCGCCCGGGAGCTGCGGCCGGATTACACCGTGCTGTGCTCCTCCACGCTGGCGCTGACCGGCGGTGTCGGGCAGGTCGACTACGTGGCGGCCAACGCCTTCCTCGACGCCCTCGCCCACGGCGGCGACCCGGCCGGCGGCCCGCGGCTCGTCTCCGTCAACTGGGACGGCTGGCAGGACGTCGGCATGGCGGCGCGCCTGATCGGCGAGAGCGGCCCGCGCCCGACCGGCGGGAGCGGCACCGGTGGCGGGCGCGGCGGCCCGGTCGACCATCCCCTGATCGACGAGTGCCTGGCCGACGACGACAACCGGGCGGTCTACGCCGTCTCCCTGTCCACCGCGACCTCCTGGCTGATCGACGAGCACCGCATGGCGGGCAGCGCCGTCGTGCCGGGCACCGGCCATCTGGAACTGGTCAGGGCCGCCCACGAGCACCAGCACGGCGGCACCGGCGTCGAGTTGCGCGAGGTCACCTTCCTCTCGCCGGTCGTCGTCGGCGAGGACCGGCGCCACGAGTTGCGGGTGGTCCTGGACAAGACCGCGCGGCCGACGCGGTTCGCCGTGGTGAGCCGCGCCGTGCCGGAGGACCCGGGAGCCGACGGCGACGGCGACGGGTGGCACCTCCATTCGACCGGTGAGGTCGGCCCGCTCACCGATCCGGGGCCCGCGCGGCGGCACGATGTGGCCGCGCTGATCGCGGACGCGGGCATGCGGGACCTCGGCGCCGTCGAGCACACCGGGCCGATGGGGTTCGGGCCCCGCTCGCGCTGCCTGCGCCGGGTGCACCTGGGCGAACGGGAGGCGCTCGCCGAGCTGGAGCTGCCCGAGGAGTTCACCGACGACCTGCGGCACCTCGGGCTGCACCCCTCCCTGCTCGACCTGGCCGCCGGTTTCCACGGCATGAACCTGGCCCGGGAGTTCCGCATCCCGCTCTCCTACGGGAAGCTGCGCCTGTTCTCCCCGCTGCCGCGCCGGATCTTCAGCCACCACCGCTTCCACGGGCCCGACGAAGCGGGCAAGGAGATCTTCACCGCGGACTTCACGCTGCTCGACGCGGACGGCCGGGAGGTCGCCGTCATCGAGGACTTCGTCCTCAAACGCGTCGCCGACCTGAGCACCCGGATCGGCGCGCTGCGCGACGGCACCTCGGCCGAGGTCGCCCCGTACCGCTTCCCGCCGGCCGCCCGCTCCGCGCGGGCCGACGGCGCGGCGGGCGGTCTGCGGGACCACCTCGACCAGGGCATCCGGCCCGAGGAGGGGGTGGAGGCGCTGCTGCGCGTGCTCGGCTCCGACGTGGGACCCCAGGTCGTCGTGGTCACCAAGGACCTGGACGCCGTCCGCGCGGACGTGCTGCGCACCAGCATGGCCGCCCCGGCCCCGGCGGCCGGAGCGGACACCGGGGCGCACCCGCGGCCCCAGGTCGGCACCGCCTACGCGGCGCCCGCCGACTCCGTGCAGGCACGGCTCGCCGCGCTCTGGGCGGAGCTGCTCGGGCTCAGCGAGATCGGGATCCACGACGACTTCTTCGAACTGGGGGGCCATTCCCTGCTCGGCGTGCAACTGGTCGCCCGGGTCCGGCGCATGTTCGGCGTCAACGTCCCGCTGAGCGCCCTCTTCGAGGCGCTGACCGTCGCGGAGTTCGCCGACGTGCTCCGCCCCCGGCTCGGCGCGAGCCCCGTCCCCCAGAACACCTGAGTCAAGACCTAGAAGGAGTTGTTCCAGATGACAGAGACCCTCCGTACGGTGGGCGTCGTCGGCGCCGGAGTCATGGGTACCGGTCTCGCGCAGTCCCTGGCGCAGAGCGGCCACGAGGTGATCCTCGTCGACCGCACCGACGAGATCCTCGACCGGGCCCGCCGCGAGATCGCCCAGGGGCTGCGTTTCAGCCGGGTCCTCGGCGCCAAGGGGCCCGCCGAGGACCGGCAGGTCGTCGCCAAACGCATCGCGTACACCACCCGGTACGACGGCTTCGACACCGTCGACTTCGTGATCGAGAACATCACCGAGGACTGGGACCTCAAGCGCGGGGTCTACGAGCGCATCGACCCGCTCTGCCCGCCGCACGCCGTCTTCGCCGCCAACACCTCCGTCATCCCGATCACCCGGATCGGCGCCTCCGTCACCCGCCCCGACCGGGTCCTCGGCATGCACTTCATGAACCCCGTGCCCCTGAAGCCGACCGTCGAGATGATCCGGGGCCACCACACCTCCGACGCCACCCTGGACACCGCGCACCGGCTGCTCGCCCAGATGGGCAAGGAGGGGGTGGTGGTCCAGGACTCGCCGGGGTTCGTCTCCAACCGGGTCCTGATGCTCACCGTGAACGAGGCCGTCTACCTGGTGCACGAGGGGGTCGCCACCGCGGCGGAGGTCGACCAGATCTTCCGGAGCTGCTTCGGCCACCCGATGGGCCCGCTGGCCACCGCCGACCTGATCGGCCTGGACACCATCCTCCAGTCCGTGCAGGGCCTGCACACCGCGTTCGCCGACAGCAAGTACCGGCCGTGCCCGCTGCTGGTCCGGATGGTCGACGCCGGCCTGCTCGGCCGCAAGAGCGGACGCGGCTTCTTCGACTACACCACCACCGGGACCGCGTAGCCCGGCACCTCCCGTCCCCGACCTCCCGCCCGCCCCACCCGAGAGAAACGGTCAGGCCATGCCCCACGACACCACCATCGAAGCGGCCAAGCCGAAGATCCGCGAGTTCCTCGCGCGGTTCTTCGGCGATCACCGGATCGCCGACGACGAGGACATCTTCGCGACCGGCTTCGTGAACTCCCTCTTCATCATGCAGCTCGTCCTCTTCGTCGAGAGCGAGTTCGCGCTCACCGTCGAGGACGAGGACCTGGAGATCGAGAACTTCAGCACCGTCGCCGCGGTCGCGGCCCTGGTGGCCCGCAAGAGTTCCGCGCCCGTCAGTAGCTGACCGCCCGCCCCGGTACGGAGATCACGATGGCCACACGTGTACAACTGACCCCCGAACAGGCCGCGGCGCGGGAGGAGTACGAGTCCTTCGCCCGCGACCACATCGCCCCGCACGCGGACGCCTGGGACCGGAACGCGGAACTTCCCGAGGAGTTCTTCGGCACGATCGCCGCCACCGGGTATCTCGGCGCCTGCGTCCCGGCCGCGTACGGCGGCGGCGCTCTCGACGCGATCAGCTTCGGCCTGCTCAACGAGGAGACGGGGCGCGCCTGTTCCTCCGTGCGCAGCCTGCTGACCGTGCACGGCATGGCCTCGCAGGCCATCGGCCGCTGGGGCACCCCGGCCCAGCGCGAGAGCTGGCTGCCCCGGCTGGCCACCGGAGCCGCCATCGGCGCCTTCGCCCTCACCGAACCCGGCGCGGGCAGCGATGTGAAGGGGCTCGTCACCACCGCCCGCCGCACCGGGGACGGGTTCGTCCTCGACGGCGCCAAGCGGTGGATCACCTTCGGCCGGCGCGCCGACGTCTACCTGCTGTTCGCCCGCCTCGACGGCCGCGAGACCGCCTTCCTGGTGGAGCGCGGCGCACCCGGCCTCCAGGTCACCCCCGTCCGGGGGATCCTGGGCACCCGCGCCTCCATGCTCGCCGAGCTGGAGCTGCGGGACTGCCGGGTGCCGGCCGACGCCGTCCTCGGCAAGCCGGGCTTCGGGCTGGCCGCGGTCGCCGCGACCGCCCTGGAACTCGGCCGCTACAGCGTCGCCTGGGGCTGTGTGGGCCTGATCCAGGCCTGTCTGGACGCCTCCCTGTCGTACGCCGACCGGCGCGAGCAGTTCGGCGTACGACTGCGCGACCACCAGCTCGTCCAGCGGATGCTCGCCGACATGGCCACCGGCGCCGCGGCGGCCCGGCTGCTGTGCCAGCAGGCCGGCTGGCTGCGCGAGGCGGGCGACGCGCAGAGCGTGCACGCCACCTGGCTCGCCAAGTACTTCTCGTCGACCGCCGCCTTCCGCAGCGCCGCGGACGCCGTCCAGGTGCACGGCGCACACGGCTGCGGCGAGGAGTACCCCGTACAGCGCTACCTGCGGGACGCGAAGGTGATGGAGATCATCGAGGGCACCACCGAACTCCAGCAGACGACCATCGCGCAGTCCGCGTACGTCGGACACGCGCCGGTCCGCCCGGCGGCCGCCGCCGCGAAGGCAACCGATCCGGCCCCGGCCGACGACGAGAAGGTGACGGCATGAGCGGCGAGAGCACCGGGACGCCCCCCGCGAGGACCGTGAAGTGCGTGGTGTGGGACCTGGACAACACCGTCTGGGACGGCATCCTCCTGGAGGACGGCGACGTACCCTTGCGTCCCGGTGTCAAAGAGGTCATCACGGAACTCGACCGGCGCGGCATCCTCCAGTCCGTGGCCAGCCGCAACGACCGCGAGGCCGCCTCCGCCGCACTGGAACGGCACGGCCTGCTCGACTACTTCCTGTACCCGCAGATCACCTGGTCCGCGAAGTCGGAGTCCGTGCGGGCCATCGCCACCTCCCTGAACCTGGGCCTGGACGCGTTCGCCTTCGTCGACGACGACCCCTTCGAACGGGCCGAAGTGGCCTACGCCGTACCCGAGCTGCTCTGCGTGGACGCCGCCGACGCCGCCGAGCTGACCGGCCGGCCGGAGTTCACCCCCCGCTTCATCACGGACGACTCCGCCAGGCGCCGGACCATGTACCTCGCGGACCAGGTACGCGCCGACGTGGAGCGCGAGTACAGCGGGCCCAAGGAGGACTTCCTCGCCACCCTGGACATGGACTTCACCATCGCACGGGCCACCGAGGAGGACCTGCGGCGCGCCTCGGAACTCACCGTCCGCACCAACCAGCTCAACACCACCGGCTACACCTACTCGTACGAGGAACTCGACGCGTTCCGCGAGTCGCCCGACCACGAGCTGCTGGTCGCACGGCTGGTGGACCGGTACGGCCCGTACGGCACCATCGGTGTCGTACTGGTCGAACGCGGCCCGGACGCCTGGCGGATCAAGCTGCTGCTGATGTCGTGCCGGGTGATGTCCCGCGGGGTGGGCGGCGTCCTCATCACCTATCTGCGGGAGCGCGCCCGGGACGCCGGGGTGCGGCTGCTGTCGGAGTTCCTGCCCAACGGCCGCAACCGGATGATGTTCGTGACGTACAAGTTCTCCCGGTTCCGCGAGGTCGCCCGCGACGGCGAACTCGTCACCCTGGAGGCCGACCTCACCGACATCCCGCCCTACCCCGACCACATGAAGATCACCGTGCCGGACGCCCTGGACGGTGCGCTGTGAGCGCGGCGCCGGCCCCGGCGTCGAGGAGCTGGCTCGTCACCCCGCGGCCCCGGCCGCGGGCCCGGCTGCGCGTGCTGTGCTTCGCGTACGCGGGCGGCGGCAGTGCCGCGTTCACCGGCTGGGCCGACGCGCTCCCCGCGGACGTCGAGTTGAGCGCGGTGCGCCTGCCGGGCCGCGAGTCCCGCATCCTGCAGCGGCCCTACACCGCTCTCGACGAGCTGCTGCCCGACCTGGTGTCCGCCGTGTCGTCCTACTGCGCCGAGCCGTATGTGCTGTTCGGCCACAGCATGGGCGCGCTCATCGCCCACGCGTACGCCCGTGAGCTGTGCGACGCCGGGCTGCGCGGCCCGGACCACCTCATCGTCTCCGGGCGGCGCGCTCCCCAGCTCACCCACAACCGGCCACTCATCCACGACCTGCCGGACAACGAACTGCTGGACCGGCTGCGGGAGTTCGGCGGCACCACCGACGAGCTGCTCGCCGATCCGCGGACGATGCGCCTGGTCCTGCCCGGCCTGCGCGCCGACTTCCAGCTCAACGACACCTACCGCTACACCCCGCAGCCCCGGCTCGACTGCCCGGTCACGGCCTTCGGCGGACGCCAGGACAGCCACGTCGACGAGGCCGGACTCGCCGCCTGGGCCGACCGGACCACGGGCCCGTTCACCATGCGCATCCTCGACGGCGGACACTTCTTCCTGCACTCGTCGCAGGCCGAGCTGCTGCGCGCGATCAAGGCCGTGCTGCACCGCACGGCGGGGAGCACCGTTGCATGAGCGGGCTCCGCAACACCTGGCCGCCCGGCCCCGGCCGGGTGCACTGGGACGCGGCCGGCGTCCATGTGTGGCGCATCGGGCTGGACGTGCCGCCGGACCGGCTCACCGAGCTGCGCTCGCTGCTCTCCGCCGAGGAGGAGGCCCGCGCCCTGCGGTGCCGGCTGCCGGTCGAACGGGACCGGTACGTGGTCGGCCGGGCCGCGGTCCGCGACATACTGTCCCGCTGCACGGGGGTACGCCCCCGGCGGCTGCTCCTCACGCGCGGCGCCCGCGGCCGTCCCCGGCTGGCGGGCCCGACCACGCAGCGCCTGGACTTCAACCTCTCGCACTCCGGGGCCGACGCGCTGCTCGCGGTGGCCCGCGGCGGCCAGGTGGGGATCGACATCGAGGTGGTCGACCCGGGCGTCGACCACCGGGCCATGGCGACCCGCTTCTTCGGCGCCGCCGAGGCGGCGGCCGTCCGCGCGCTGCCGGACACCGAGGGGCGTCAGGCGTTCTTCACCGGCTGGACCAGACGTGAGGCGTACGCCAAGGCGAACGACACCCGTATCCCGGTGGAGTTGGACGAAACCGGAACATGGAGGGTGTGGGATCTTACGGTGGGATCCGGCGTTCGCGCCGCACTGGTGGCGCCCGCCCTCCTGACCGATGTCCACTGCTGGACCTGGGAGGGCACCGGGGGGCCGGGGCGTGCCGCGATCCCGCACAGTCGGTCCCGTCGGAACTGGGAGTAGATCCACATGCCCACACCCTCCACCCTCTGGTGGTTCTTCACCGCCTCGGTGGTCCTGCTGCTCGTCCCCGGCCCCTCCGTCCTGTACGTGAGCGGGCGCACCCTGGACCAGGGCTCGCGCGCCGGGCTGCTGTCCACCCTCGGCCTGGCCTGCGGGGACCTCATCCAGGTGCTCGCGGCCGTCGTCGGCCTCTCCGCGCTGGTGGCCTCGTCCGAGACCGCCTTCGAGGTGGTCAAGTACGCCGGCGCCCTCTACCTCGTCTACCTCGGCATCCGGCGGCTACGCACCCCGGTCACGGTCCCCGCCCCGGAGGAGGAGAAGCAGCCGGAGACGCCGAGCGGCCGGATCGTCCTCGAAGGGCTGGTGGTCAACGCGCTCAACCCCAAGAGCACCATGTTCTTCCTGGCCTTCCTGCCGGCCTTCGTGGACAGCGAGAGCGGCGCCGTGTGGCTGCAGACCTTCGTCCTCGGCCTGGTCTTCGTCCTCGTCGGCATGGTCACCAACAGCGGCTGGGGGCTGCTGACCAACCTCGTGCGCGGCCGTGCCCAGCAGAGCAAGGGTTTCCTGAACGTCCAGCGCTACGTCGGCGGCGGCGTCTTCCTCGCCCTCGCCGGAGTCGTCCTCGGCACCTCGTCCAGCGAGTAGACCGCCCCAGCGCCCCACCGCCCCATCGACAGGTGCGCGCGTCCGCGCGCCACGGGAGGAGCACCCCGGATGACCGGTCAGCGATCGGCACCACACGTCCCCGCCGGCCTCGGCGAGGAGGCGGCGGCATGGAAGCTGTCCGCGAACGAGAACCCCTTCCCGCCGCTGCCGGGCGTCCTGGACAGCGCCGTGGCCGCCGCCGGCACCCTCAACCGCTATCCGGACCCCGCCTGCCGGCGCCTGACCGCGGAGATCGCCGGCCATCACGGGGTCCCACCGGAGCACATCGCGGTCGGCATCGGCTCCGTCGGGGTCACCCAGCAGCTCCTCCAGGCGACCGCGGGCCCCGGTGCCGAGGTGCTCTTCGCGTGGCGTTCCTTCGAGGCGTATCCGGAGCTGACCGCGGTCGTCGGGGCGGCCTCGGTGCGGGTGCCGCTCGCCCCGGGCGCGGTGCACGACCTCGACGCCATGCTGGACGCGGTCACCCCGCGCACCCGCGTGGTCTTCGTCTGCAACCCCAACAACCCCACCGGCACGGTGGTGCGCCGGGCGGCCCTGGAGCGCTTCCTGGACCGGATACCGCCCACCGCGCTGGTCGTCCTCGACGAGGCGTACCTGGAGTTCATCCGCGACGACGAGGTCCCGGACGGCATCGACCTCTACCGCGACCGTCCGCGCCTGTGCGTCCTGCGTACCTTCTCCAAGGCGTACGGGCTGGCCGGCCTGCGGGTGGGGTACGCCGTCGCGCACGAGCCGGTCGCGGCGGCGATCCGCGGGACCGCGCTGCCGTTCGGCGTCACCCTGCTGGCGCAGGACGCGGCGGTGGCCTCGCTGCGCCGGGGGCCGGCCATGCGCGAACGCGTCGAGGCCCTGGTCGTCGCACGCGACCGGCTGCACGCCGCGCTCACGGACCAGGGCTGGGACGTGCCCCCGTCGCAGGCGAACTTCGTCTGGCTGGCCACGGCGGAACGCACCGCGGAGTTCGCCGCGGCCTGCGCGCGCGACGGCGTGCTCGTGCGGGCCTTCCCGGACGAGGGGGTCCGCGTCAGTGTCGGCACCGACGCGGCCAACGACCGGTTCCTCCGGATCGCCGCGCACCACCGCACGACGCGCACGCGATGAGCCGCGCGACGCGCCCGGACGGCGCCGGTGCCGCGCGCGCTAAAGTGCGGGCGCATGAGTGACTTCCCGGCCCACCCCACCCCGCCCTTCGGACGCTTCGACGCCGTCTCGCCCGCGCTGGAGCGGCCCGATCTGACACCGCCCGCGGTCACCGGGGCGCTGCGCGACTGGAAGCACCGCACGGCGGCCGAATCCGTGCTGTACGTGGACACCGACCCGGAGAAGGCGGACACCGCCGTGTTCTCCGAGGTGTACGACGTGCCGCTGGAGGTGGGCGCGAACTGTGTGGTGGTCGCGGCCAAGCGGGGGCAGGAGCAGGTCCTGGTCGCATGCGTGGTGCTGGCCACCACCAGGCTGGACGTCAACAGGACGGTACGCAAGCGCCTCGGCGCCCGGAAGGCGTCCTTCGCGTCGATGGACACCGCGGTCGCCGAGACGGGTATGGAGTACGGCGGCATCACCCCGATCGGGCTGCCCGCCCACTGGCCGCTGCTGATCGACGAGGCGGTCGCGGCCACCCCCTACGTCCTGATCGGCAGCGGCCGGCGACGCGGGAAGCTGATCCTCCCCGGCGCCGCCCTGGCCGAACTGCCGGGCGCGGAGGTGGTCCCCGGGCTGGCGCTCCCGGTCCCCGCCGAGCCCGCCCCGCAGGACCCGCCGGTCCGATGACGGACCGCCGGGCGGCCTGCTGTTTCTCCCGGCCGCCCGCTCGGGAACACTGCGCGGCGAAACCCGTGAAGGTACGGTCTACTGGATCGGTATGCGCGTCTCTTCGGATGTCGGGGCAGCAGGCTCAGCGTCCGCGCCGCGCGCGGGAAGGGAACGGATTCGTGCACGGCGAGTACAAGGTGCCCGGCGGCAAGCTGGTCGTCGTGGATCTGGACGTCGAGGAAGGCGTACTGCGCCATGTGCGCACCGCCGGGGATTTCTTCCTGGAGCCCGACGAGGCGATCCTCTCGATCAACGGTGCCCTGGAGGGCGCTCCCTCCTCGACGGACGCCGCAGGACTGGCGGCCCGGATCACGGCGGCGCTGCCGGAGTCGACCGTCATGCTCGGACTGACCGCGGCGGGCGTCGGCACCGCCGTCCGGCGGGCGCTGGCCCGAGCGACCGAATGGGGCGACTACGACTGGCAGTTGGTGCACGCGGAGCCGCAGGCACCGGCCCTGCACATGGCACTGGACGAGGTCCTCACCGCCGAGGTGGCCGCCGGGCGGCGGGCACCCACCCTGCGGGTCTGGGAATGGGCCTCGCCCGCGGTGGTCATCGGCAGCTTCCAGTCACTGCGCAACGAGGTGGACCCCGAGGGCGCGGCGCGACACGGCATGAGTGTGGTCCGCCGTATCTCGGGGGGCGGGGCCATGTTCGTGGAGCCCATGAGCACGATCACGTATTCGCTGTCCGTGCCGGAGTCCCTGGTGTCGGGGCTCTCCTTCGCCGACAGTTACGCCTACCTCGACGACTGGGTTCTGGACGCGCTCGGTGACATGGGGATCAGGGCCTGGTACCAGCCCCTCAACGACATCGCCACCGACGCCGGGAAGATCGCCGGGGCCGCCCAGAAGCGAGTGGTCGGTCCGGACGGCGGCCCTGGAGCCGTCCTGCACCACGTGACCATGTCGTACGACATCGACGCCGGCAAGATGCTCGAAGTCCTGCGGATCGGCAGGGAGAAGATGTCCGACAAGGGCACCGGGAGCGCCAGGAAGCGCGTCGACCCGCTCCGGCGCCAGACCGGCCTCGCCCGGGAACAGGTGATCGAGAACATGATCGCCTCCTTCCGTGACCGCTACGGGCTGACCACCGGCGACGTCACGGCGCGGGAGCTGGCCCGGGCCGAGGAACTGGTCCGCACGAAGTTCGCCACCGAGGAGTGGACCGCGCGCGTGCCGTGAGCCCGCCGGGTGCGGACACGCAGGTCGGCCGTACCGGTCACGTTCCACTCCCCCGGTCGTGATCACTCGTGCCGGAGCGAACCCGTCGACGGGCCGCCGCCTACGTCTGCGTCACCGTGCGGGCACCCTGCGAGTTGGCCCTTCCGCCCCACAGGGAGTCGTGTGAGACTGGCCGCCCGTCCGCCGTGCGGACCCCTCTCCGCACCGTCCCCCACGAGAAGTGCGCCGTGCGTCCACTGCCCCTGCCGCTCACCCTCGCCGCGCGTCTGGCCCCGGTCGCCGTGCTCGCCGTCACCGGCTGGGCCCTGTCGTCCGGACCGCAGACCACACCGGCCGCCGGGCACAGAGCGGCGCCCGAGACCGCGGCACCGTCCCCCTCGGCCCCGGCGACGCGGGCGGCGGCGAAGACGTACCCCACCGCCCCCGCCCCCTGCGCGAGTCTGGCGAAGAAGACACTCGCCTCGCTGGTGCCGGGCGCGAGGCCGGCCGGGAAGGAGATCCCGTCGACCGACACGGAGCTGCGCCGCACCTGCTCCTGGAACGCGCTCAAGGGCTACGAATACCGCTGGCTCGACGTCTCCTACGAGATCCTGCGGACGGACGAGGCGGCCCGCGCCTCCTACGCGGAGCGGGTGGCCGACAAGAGCGGCGGGGGCGAGGTGCCCGGTCTCGGTGACGCGGCCTACTCGGTGGTGAACCTGACCACCGAGGAGAAGCAGCAGACCCGCGAGGGCACGGTGCTGGTGCGCGCCGCCAACGCGCTGGTGGTCATCACCTACAACGGCAGTGACTTCGAGTCCCGCGACGCTCCCGGCTCGGACACGGTCAACAAGGGGGCCATCAAGGCCGCGAAGGAGGCGGTGACGGCTCTGACGGACGGCGGGGCCGGCGGGACCGGCTGAGGGACTCCCGGCGCGGCAGCATCAGCGCGAGGTACAGGAGCGTCGACGTGCCCAGGCCCACCGCCCAGCCGTAGTCGGCGAGCGGTGCGAGGGCCGGGACCGGGCGGCCGTCGACCAGCGGATGGAAGTCGGCGCCGCCGATCGCCAGCACCCCGCCCACCGCGAAGGCGGCCACCGCCCGCCAGTTCCAGCCCCGCCCGTACCAGTACCGGCCCGACCTGCGGTAGAGGTCGACGAGGTCGAGCCGGGCCCGGCGCAGGACCCAGTAGTCGGCGACGAGGATGCCGGCCACCGTGCCCAGCAGTCCGCCGACCAGGCCGAGCCAGGTGAAGATGTAGCCCTCCGGGTCGGAGTACAGCTTCCACGGGCAGATCAGCACGGCGAGCACGCAGGTGACGAGCGCGCCGGTCCGGAAACTGATCCGGCGCGGGGCGATGTGGGAGAAGTCGAAGGCGGGCGAGACCAGGTTGGCCGCGATGTTGACGGACAGGGTCGCCACCAGGACGGTCACCAGGGCGAAGAGCAGACCGGCCACGCTGTCCGTCTTCGCGGCCAGTTGGACCGGGTCCCAGACCGGCTCCCCGTAGACGGCCTGCGAGCCGGAGGTCACCAGCACCGACAGGAACGCGAACAGGGTCATGGTGGTCGGCAGGCCGAGGGCCTGGCCACGGGTCTGGGCCCGCTGGCTTTGGCCGTAGCGGGTGAAGTCGGGGATGTTCAGGGACAGCGTGGACCAGAAGCCGATCATGCCCATCAGGGCCGGGGCGAAGACGGTCCAGAAGTCGGCGCCCCAGCCCAGTTCCGAGGGCTGGTCGAAGAGCGGGCCGAAGCCGCCGGCCTTCTCGCTCATCCACCACAGCATCACGAAGGCGCCGACCAGGACGAACGGCGCCGCCCAGTTCTCGAAGCGGCGCAGGGTCTCCATGCCGCGCAGGATGATGGCGACCTGGAGCAGCCAGAAGAGCCCGAACGACAGCCACATGGTCCAGGCGTGGCCGCCGAACTCGGCCGCACCGCTCCAGCCCTCGCCGATCAGTTTCCCGGCGAGGAAGTAGATGGCCTCGCCGCCGATCCAGGTCTGGATGCCGAACCAGCCGCACGCCACCAGCGCCCGGACGACAGCGGGCAGGTTGGCGCCGCGCACACCGAAGGAGGCGCGGGCGAAGACCGGGAAGGGGATGCCGTACTTGGGTCCCGCGTGGCCGGTGAGCAGCATCGGGACCAGCACGATCAGGTTGGCGAGGGCGATGGTGAACACCGCCTGCTTCCAGTCCATGCCGACCGCGATCAGCCCGGAGGCCAGCGTCCAGGAGGCGGTGTTGTGGGCCATGCCGACCCACAGCGCGGAGAAGTTGTACGTCGTCCAGGTGCGCCCCGCGACCGGGACCGGCAGCAGGTCCGCGTTGGCGTAGGGGCCGCCCGGCGGCGGGGTGCCGGGGGCGAGTTCCACCCGCCCGTCGGGGAGGGTGACCTGGGTGGCCGGAGGTATGTCCATGGGAGCGGTGTCGGTCATGGGCAGGCCAATCATGCTGGGGGGTACGGAGAGGCCGTGCGGGTGGCCGGGCGGTGGGGCTCGGTCAGCCGTCGAGGGCCGGGATCACCTGCGACCCGTAGGTGTCGATGACGGCCTCCCGCGTGTCGTGCATGGCGTAGAGGGCGAACTGGTCGACGCCCAGGTCGCGCAGCGCGCGGAGCTTCTCGATGTGCCGTTCGACCGGTCCGATCAGGCAGAAGCGGTCGACTATGTCGTCCGGCACGAAGGCCGTGTCCGGGTTGCCGCTGCGGCCGTGGTGGGTGTAGTCGTAGCCGCGGCGGGCCTTGACGTAGGCGGTGAGCGCGTCGGGGACGGCTGCGGAGTGCTCGCCGTAGCGGGCCACCAGGTCGGCGACGTGGTTGCCGACCATGCCGCCGAACCAGCGGCACTGCGCGCGGGCGTGGGCGAGCGCCTCGGGCGAGTCGTCGGCGGTGACGTAGGCCGGGGCGGCGACACAGACGGTCACCTCGGCCGGGTCGCGCCCGGCCGCCACCGCCGCGTCCCGGACGGCCCCGACCATGTACTCGGTGAGGTAGGGGTCGGCGAGCTGGAGGATGAACCCGTCGGCCTCCGCACCGGCCATCGCCAGCGCCCTGGGTCCGTACGCGGCCATCCAGACGGGGAGTCGGGCGGCCGGCCCTATCCACGGGAAGCGGACCACGGTGCCGCCGCCGAGGTCGGCCTCCGCTCCGCTGCCCAGCGCCCGGATCACCTTCATGGCCTCGCTCACCCGGGCCAGGGTGTGGGGCGGGCGGCCGGCCACCCGCATCGCGGAGTCGCCGCGGCCGATGCCGCAGACGGTGCGGTTGCCGTACATGTCGTTGAGGGTGGCGAAGGTGGAGGCGGTGACCTCCCAGGTGCGGGTGCCCGGGTTGGTGACCATCGGGCCGATGCGCAGGGTCGAGGTGTGGGCGAGGATCTGGCTGTAGATCACGAACGGCTCCTGCCACAGCACGGCGGAGTCGAAGGTCCAGCCGTAGCGGAAGCCGTTGCGCTCGGCCCGTTTCATCAGGCTGACGACACGGGCGGCCGGCGGGTCGGTCTGCAGGACGAGTCCGAAGTCCATGGGCCACGTCTCCTGGTCACTGGTTCAGGTACTGGCAGGTGGAGCGCGGGGTGTAGACACCGTGGCCCTTGCGGCCGGTGTACTCCCGGTCGGTGATGACGGGCACGCCGCGGGAGAGCACGGTCTGGACGCGGCCGGTGACCCGGCGGCCCTCGTACGCCGAGTAGTCGACGTTCATGTGGTGAGTCTCGGCGGACAGCACCTGCTCGGCGCGCGGGTCGTAGATCACGACGTCGGCGTCGGAGCCGGGCGCGAGCGTGCCCTTCTTCGGGTAGAGGCCGAACATGCGGGCGGGGGTGGCGCAGGCGGTCTCGATCCAGCGGCGGCGGCTGAGGTGCCCGTCGAGGACGGCCTGGTGGAGCAGGTCCATGCGGTTCTCGACGCCCGGCAGGCCGTTGGGGATCCTGGAGAAGTCGCCTCGGCCCAGTTCCTTCTGGCCGGTGAAGCAGAAGGGGCAGTGGTCGGTGGAGACGACCTGGAGGTCATCGGTGCGCAGGCCCCGCCAGAGCGCCGCCTGGTGTTCGCGCGGGCGCAGCGGCGTCGAGCAGACGTACTTGGCGCCCTCGAAGCCGGGTTCGGCGAGGTTGTCGGCGGACAGGAACAGGTACTGCGGGCAGGTCTCGCCGAAGACCGGCAGCCCCTCGTCGCGGGCGCGCGTCAGTTCGGCGACCGCCTCGGCGGCCGAGACGTGCACGATGTACAGCGGTGCCCCGGCGACCTGGGCGAGCCTGATCGCGCGGTGCGTGGCCTCCGCCTCCAGGAGCGCCTTGCGGACCTCGCCGTGATGGCGGGGATCGCGCTCGCCGCGGGCCAGGGCCTGTTCGACGAGGACGTCGATGGCGATGCCGTTCTCGGCGTGCATCATGATCAGGCCGCCGTTGTCGGCGCAGCGCTGCATGGCCCGCAGGATCTGGCCGTCGTCGGAGTAGAAGACACCCGGGTAGGCCATGAACTGCTTGAACGAGGTGACGCCCTCCGCCACCAGCAGGTCCATCTCCTTCAGCGTCTCCTCCCGGACGTCGGAGACGATCATGTGGAAGCCGTAGTCGACGGCGCAGTTGCCCTCGGCCTTGGCGTGCCAGGCGTCGAGGCCCTCGCGCAGGGAGCGGCCGACGCTCTGCACCGCGAAGTCCACGACGGTGGTGGTGCCGCCCCAGGCGGCGGCCCGGGTGCCGGTCTCGAAGGTGTCGGAGGCGAAGGTGCCGCCGAACGGCAGTTCCATGTGGGTGTGGACGTCGACGCCGCCCGGGAGCACGTACTTCCCGGTGGCGTCCAGGACCCGCTCGGCGGTGAAGGACGCGGCGGCGGGGGTGCCGGCCGCGGCGAGGGCGGCGATCCGGCCGCCCTCGATCAGGACGTCGGCGTGGATCTCGTCGGAGGCGGTGATGACGAGACCACCGCGGATCAGGGTACGGCTGCTGCTGCTCATGGGCTCCTCCTGTCCGGGCAGGCGGTGACGGGGCCGTCAGGTGTCGGGGCGGCCGGGTGTCAGGGCGTCGGGGCGGCCGGGCGTCGGGACAGCCGGGTGCCCAGGCGGCCGGCACCCGGCGGAGCCCCGCGCGTTCACAGGTTCCGCAGGACGCGTTCCAGGACGGCGGCGCCCTCCTCGGCCTCCGCGACGGTGAGGGAGAGCGGCGGGGCGATGCGCAGGGTGCTGGTGTCGTGGCCGCCGCCCTTGCCCAGGAGCAGCCCGCCCGCGCGGGCCTCCTCCAGCACGGCGGCGGCCGCCCGCGGGTCGGCCTCGTCGGTGCCGGGCCGGGTGAGTTCGATGCCGATCATCAGCCCCCGGCCGCGTACCTCCCGTACGTACGGGGACTGCGCCCCGACGGCCCGCAGCCGTTCCAGGAGCAGGCCGCCGACGCGCCGGGCGTTGCCCTGGAGGTCGTGTTCCAGCAGGTGGTTGAGGTTGGCGAGGCCGGCCGCCATGGTGACCTGGGTGCCGCCGAAGGTGGAGATGCTCTGGGCGTCCAGGCAGTTCATGATCTCGGCGCGGGCGATGACGCCGCCGATGGACATGCCGTTGCCGATGCCCTTGGCGAAGGTGACGAGGTCGGGCGGCCCGCTGCGCGCGTGCGCCTGCCAGCCCCAGAAGTGGTCGCCGGTGCGGCCCCAGCCGGTCTGCACCTCGTCGGAGATCCACAACACCCCGCGCTCGCGCAGCACTTCGCGGAAGGCGGCGTACAGGCCGTCCGGCGGGGAGGTGAACCCGCCGACACCCTGCACGGGTTCGGCGATCAGCGCGGCGGGCGGGCGGCTGTGGCCGAGGAGGTCCTTCAGGTCCGCCACGCAGGCGTCGGTGAACGCGCGGTCGTCCAGGTGGGCGTAGGGGCCGCGGGTGCGGACGCCGCCGTGCACGTAGAGGGTCTGGAGCGGGGAGAGCGAGGTCGGGGACCAGCCGCTGTTGCCGGTGATGCCGACGGTGCTGAAGGAGCGGCCGTGGTAGCTGTTGCGCATCGCGAGGAGGGTGTTGCTGCGCCGGTAGGTGGTCGCGAGCAGCAGGGCCGTGTCGTTGGCCTCGGTGCCGGAGGTGGTGAAGAAGACGCGGGCGTCGGGGATGCCGCTCACCTGGGCGACGCGTTCGGCGAGTTCGACCATCGGCCGGTTGAGGTAGAGCGTGGAGGAGTGCAGGAGCCGCCCGGCCTGCTCGGCGACGGCCTTGGCCACCTCGGGCAGGGCGTGGGCGGTCATGGTGGTGAGGATGCCGCCGAAGAAGTCGAGGTACTTGTTGCCCGCGGCGTCCCAGACGTGGCGGCCCTCGCCGTGCGTCAGCTCCAGCGGGTCCTCGTAGTAGAGGGCCAGCCAGTCGGGCAGTACGGCCCGGTGGCGGCCCAGCAGGTCCCGGTTCACGGCCGTACCAGCCCCTCGTACGCGTCGGGGCGGCGGTCGCGGTAGAACGCCCACTGCCGGCGGACCTCCTCGACCAGTGACAGGTCGAGGTCGCGGACGAGGAGTTCCTCCTCGGTGTCGCTGGCGACGTCGCCGAC
Source organism: Streptomyces ziwulingensis (assembly GCF_039542605.1). Taxonomy (NCBI): domain Bacteria; kingdom Bacillati; phylum Actinomycetota; class Actinomycetes; order Kitasatosporales; family Streptomycetaceae; genus Streptomyces; species Streptomyces ziwulingensis. The sequence goes on along the minus strand of NZ_BAABIG010000007.1, from coordinate 40,801 downwards.
GAACCGGCCGCGCGGGTCCACGAAGTAGGAGGTGCCGTAGAAGTCGTTGTCGCCGTACTCCTCCTGGCCGACGCGGTTGATGGCGGCGACGAAGTACTCGTTGGCGACGGCCGCGGCGGGCTGCTCCAGCTTCCACAGGTGGGCCGAGAGGCCGCGGTGGGTGGCCGAGGGGTTGTACACCAACTGAGCGCCGTTGAGTCCCAGTTGGCGCCAGCCCTCGGGAAAGTGGCGGTCGTAGCAGATGTAGACGCCGATCTTGCCGACGGCCGTGTCGAAGACCGGCCAGCCGAGGTTGCCGGGCCGGAAGTAGTACTTCTCCCAGAACCCCTCGACCTGCGGGATGTGGTGTTTTCGGTAGGTGCCGAGGACGGTGCCGTCGGCGTCGATCACGGCGGCGGTGTTGTAGTAGAAGCCGGACCGCTCGGCCTCGAAGACCGGGACGACGATCACCATGCCGGTCTCGCGGGCGAGCGCCCGCATGCGGCGGACCGTCGGGCCGTCGGGGACGGGCTCAGCCCAGCGGTAGTGCTCGGGGTCCTGGACCTGGCAGAAGTAGGGCGCGTTGAAGACCTCCTGGAAGCCGATGATCTTCGCGCCCCGCCGGGCCGCCTCCCGGGCGTGCTCCTCGTGTTTCGCCACCATGGACCCGGTGTCCCCGGTCCAGGTGGCCTGGACCAGGGCGGCACGTAGGACATTGGCCATGAGCTGCTCCTTCGACGCGACCGTCAGAGCCTCTACGCCCGTAGAACAGGCGGTAGAGAGAAGAACGTAAGGCCCTTCGGCGGGCTTGCCAAGACCATCGTCGTGACGTCCCGCCGACGATCGTGTTTCCACTCCTGTGGGTGACCGGGGTGTCCCGCCCGGAGGTGCCCCCTCCCCTTCCTCGTGCGAGGGTGTTCTACGAACGCGCTCCCAGGGGTGTGACCGGCTCCCGCGCGGGTCACCCGACTCCGGCACGTCGATCAGCGAGGGCGTCCCGGGTCCTCCCCAGTTCTCGGCCGGGACGTCGGATGGGAAGGCCATGACCAGCGGCTTCACCGGACCGGAGGGCTACGACCCCTTCGGAGAGTTCCTCGCCCGCTTCTTCGGCGGACCGCGCCCCGGTCCCCGCCAGATCGACATCGGACGGCTGCTGAGCCAGCCCGCCCGCGAGCTGGTGCGCGGCGCCGCCCAGTACGCCGCCGAACACGGCAGCCGGGACCTGGACACCGAGCACCTGCTGCGCGCCGCGCTCGCCACCGAGCCGACCCGGGGCCTGCTCAGCCGGGCCGGCGCCGACCCCGACGTGCTGGCCTCGCAGATCGACGAGCGGACCGGCCCCGCCCAGCACAGCCCCGGCGAGGCCCCGCCGCCCACCTCGCTCTCCCTGACCCCGGCGGTCAAACGCGCCCTGTTGGACGCGCACGGGCTGGCCAGGGCCTCCGGCACCGGATACATCGGCCCCGAGCACGTGCTCAGCGCGCTGGCGGCCAACCCCGACTCGGCGGCCGGGCACATCCTGAACGCCGCCCGCCTCGCCCCCTCCGGCCTGTCGCCGGAGGCCCCGGAGACCGACCGGTCCCGGGTGGACGGGCAGCGGGCCGGCGGCGACACCCCGACCCTGGACAAGTACAGCCGCGACCTCACCGACCTGGCCGGGCAGGGCCGGATCGACCCGGTGATCGGCCGGGAGGACGAGATCGAGCAGACCGTCGAGGTGCTCTCCCGCCGGGGCAAGAACAACCCGGTGCTGATCGGTGACGCGGGCGTCGGCAAGACCGCCGTCGTGGAGGGGCTGGCGCAGCGCATCACCGACGGCGACGTGCCGGACGTGCTGGCCGGCCGCCGGGTGGTCGCGCTGGACCTGACCGGCGTGGTGGCGGGCACCCGCTACCGGGGCGACTTCGAGGAGCGGCTGAACACGATCGTCGGCGAGATCCGCGCCCACTCCGACCAGCTCATCGTCTTCATCGACGAACTGCACACGGTCGTCGGCGCGGGCGGTGGCGGCGAGGGCGGCGGGATGGACGCCGGGAACATCCTCAAGCCCGCCCTGGCCCGCGGCGAGCTGCACATCGTGGGCGCCACCACCCTGGCGGAGTACCGCCGGATCGAGAAGGACGCGGCCCTGGCCCGCCGCTTCCAGCCGATCCTGGTGCCGGAGCCCACCGCCGCCGACGCCATCGAGATCCTGCGCGGGCTGCGCGACCGCTACGAGGCCCACCACCAGGTCCGCTACACCGACGAGGCGCTGGTGGCGGCCGTGGAGCTGTCCGACCGCTACCTCACCGACCGGCGGCTGCCGGACAAGGCCATCGACCTGATCGACCAGGCCGGCGCCCGGGTACGGCTGCGGGCCCGCACCAAGGGCACGGAGGTGCGGGCCATGGAGCACGAGGTCGAGCAACTGGTCCGGGACAAGGACCAGGCCGTCGCCGACGAACAGTACGAGCAGGCCATGCGGCTGCGGGACCGGATCGGCGAGCTGAAGCGGCGGATCACCGAGGCGGCCGGGGGCGGCGAGGCCGACGAGGGCATGAAACTGGTGGTCGGCACGGAGTCCATCGCCGAGGTGGTGTCCCGGCAGACCGGCATCCCGGTCGCCAGCCTCACCCAGGAGGAGAAGGAGCGCCTGCTCGGCCTGGAGCGGCACCTGCACGAGCGGGTGGTCGGCCAGGACGAGGCCGTACGGGTGGTCTCCGACGCGGTGCTGCGCTCCCGCGCGGGGCTGGCCAGCCCCGACCGGCCGATCGGCTCCTTCCTGTTCCTCGGTCCCACCGGCGTCGGCAAGACCGAACTGGCGCGGGCGCTGTCCGAGGCGCTGTTCGGCAGCGAGGACCGGATGGTCCGCCTCGACATGAGCGAGTACCAGGAGCGGCACACGGTCAGCCGCCTGGTCGGCGCCCCGCCCGGTTACGTCGGCCACGAGGAGGCCGGCCAGCTCACCGAGGTGGTGCGCCGCCACCCGTACTCGCTGCTGCTCCTGGACGAGGTGGAGAAGGCGCACCCGGACGTCTTCAACATCCTCCTCCAGGTGCTGGACGACGGACGGCTGACCGACGCGCAGGGGCGCACGGTCGACTTCACCAACACGGTCGTGGTGATGACCAGCAACCTGGGCTCCGACGTGATCACCCGGCGCGGCGCCGGTATCGGCTTCGGCGCGGGCGGTTCCGAGGCCGACGAGGAGGCCCGGCGCGAGCAGGTGCTGCGCCCGCTGCGCGAGCACTTCCGGCCGGAGTTCCTCAACCGCATCGACGAGATCGTCGTCTTCCGCCAGCTCAGCGGCGAGCAGTTGCGGCAGATCACCAGCCTGCTCCTGGAGCAGACCCGCCGCATGGTGCGGGCCCAGGACATGACGGTGGACTTCACCGACGCGGCCGTGGACTGGCTGGCCGCCCGCGGCTACCAGCCCGAGTACGGTGCCCGTCCGCTGCGCCGCACCATCCAGCGCGAGGTCGACAACCAGCTCTCCCGGCTGCTCCTCGACGGGCGGCTCCCGGCGGGCGGCCGGGTGACGGTCGACGTCGAGGACGGGCGCCTGGCGTTCCGTACGCCGGTGCCGCCCGCCCCCGGTCCGTCCTGATCAGCGGGAGGGGCGTACCACCATGGCCGAGCCGCCGCCGCGCCGTGTCTTCTCCGCGGCGGCGAGCCACCGGCCGTCGGGCAGCCGCTGGACGCCGGTGGCCGCGCCGATCTCCGGATTGGCCTTGAAGGAGTGCCCGAGGGCCTCCAGTCGGGCGCGCAGCGCGCTGTCGTAGAGGCCGGGTTCGGCCTCCGTCTGCGCGGCGTTGCGCTGGCTGGCGCGCGGCGCGGCGATCGCGTCGACGAGCGGCAGGCCGCGGTCGAGGAAGCCGGTCAGGGTCTGCAGGACGGTGGTGATGATGGTGGCGCCGCCGGGCGAGCCCACCGCCACCACCGGCTTGTCGTGCTTGTCCAGGACGATGGTCGGCGCGATCGAGGACCGCGGCCGCTTGCCGGGGCCGGGCAGGTTCGGGTCGTGGACCGCCGGGTTGGCCGGGGCGAAGGAGAAGTCGGTCAGCTCGTTGTTGAGCAGGAAACCGCGGTCCGGCACGGTGATGCCGCTGCCGCCGGTCTGCTCGATGGTGAGCGTGTAGGCGACGACGTTCCCCCACTTGTCGGCGGTCGTCAGATGGGTGGTGTTCTCCCCCTCGTACGTCGTCGGCGCCGCCGTGCCACCGGCGGCGCAGGCGGCGGGGTGGCGGGGGTCGCCGGGGGCCAGCGGGCTGGTGAGCGCCGCGTCGTCGCTGATCAGGCAGGCGCGGGAGTCGGCGTACCGCTGGGAGAGCAGTCCCTGGGTGGGGACGTCCTCGAAGGCGGGGTCGCCGACCCAGCGGCCGCGGTCGGCGAAGGCGATGCGGCTGGCCTCGATGAAGCGGTGCAGGTAGCGGGCCTTGCTCGCGTTCGACAGGTCGGTCCGCTCCAGGATGTTGAGCGCCTCGCCGACCGTGGTGCCGCCGGAGGAGGAGGGCGCGATGGAGTAGACGTCCAGGCCGCGGTAGCCGGTCCTGGTGGGTGCCTGGAGCTTGGCGCGGTAGGCGGCCAGGTCCTTCGCGGTCAGGTCGCCGGGGCGGGCGGTCCAGCCGGAGGCGGGGTCGACGGGCGGCTCGTTGACGGTGGCGAGGACGTCCTCGCCGAGGTCGCCGCGGTAGAGCGCGTCGACTCCCTCGCGGCCCAGCTCGCGGTAGGTGCGGGCGAGGTCGGGGTTCTTGAAGGTGGAGCCGACGACCGGGAGTTCTCCGCCGGGGAGGAACAGCTCGGCGGTGTCCGGGAAGTAGCGGAAGCGGGTCTCGTTGGCAGCGGTCTGGGAGCGGAAGGTGTCATCGACGGTGAAGCCGTCGCGGGCCAGGCGCTCGGCCGGGGCCAGGACGGCGGAGAGCTTGCGGCTGCCCCACTTGTCGAGGGCCTTCGCCCAGGTGGCGGGGGTGCCGGGGGTGCCTACGGCGAGGCCGCTGCTGACCGCGTCGGCGAACGCGAGCGGCTTGCCGTTCTCCGTGAACAGGTTCTCGTCGGCGGTCAGCGGCGCGGTCTCCCGGCCGTCGATCGTGCGTACCGTACGGGACTTGGCGTCGTAGTGGACGAAGTAGCCGCCGCCGCCGACGCCGGCCGAGTAGGGCTCGGTGACGCCGAGCGCGGCGGCGGTGGCGACGGCCGCGTCGACGGCGTTGCCGCCCTTCCTCAGCACCTCGATGCCGGCGGCCGAGGCGTCCGCGTCGACGCTCGCGACGGCGCCTCCGTAGCCGGCGGCGACCGGGGTCTTCGCCGGTGGCCCGCCCGGTGCGGCGGGCGGCGCGGCCGCTCCCACCGACACGACGGCGGCCGAGACCGCCAGGACCGTCAGTTTGCGTGTGACAGGACGCCGCATCCGTACCTCCGCTGAAATGACCGTCCGGTCACCCTAGTTCATCGCATTCACCCCGTCAGGAAGCTCCGGCACGCACATGTCTTCGACGCCCGCTAGCATGCGCGCCCATGAGTGACGACGTGCGCAACATCGTTCTGGGCGTGATCGCCGCCGGTCTCAGCGCCGCGCTGGGCTGGATCGCCCGTACGTATCTGTGGCGGCGCAGGCTCCGCCGCAAGCAGGCGTTCTTCGGGCTGCCGGCGAACTCCGAGTCACTGCTCGTCGTCAACCGGGACTCGGCCACCGCCGAACCGGCCGTCCACCGCATCGACGTGTTCGCGCTGCTGGAGCTGTCGGCGCTGATCAAGGACTGCGGCGCGCATGTGCAGGTGGTGCTCCAGGACGGGGTCCACCAGGGTTTCGGCGAGCGCACCGAATTCTGCCTGGGGGGTCCGGCGTCGAACCGGCGGATGACGGCGCACATGGCGGCGATGCTGCCCGGTGTGCGGGTCAACGTGGACCCGGCGCCGGGTCCGGACCGGGCCGCCTTCCAGGTCGGCTCCGAGCGGTACCGCATGGACCCGGGGGTCACGGAGTACGTGCTGCTGGCCCGGCTCACCGCCGGTGACAGCCGCGAGATGCGTCCGGCGTTCCTCTTCTGCGGCCAGCGGGCCGTCGCCAACCAGGCCGCCACCCGCTATCTGGCCCGCCACCACGAGCGGCTGGCCCGCAGGCACGGCGACACCACGTTCGTGCTGCTGCTGAAGGTGGTCAACTCCCAGGCGTACGGCCCGGACGTGGTGGAGGTCGTCGGGGACGTGACCCGCGCGGCGACGAGTCCGCTGCCCGCGCCGGCACCGGCGGCCTCGCCGCGCAACTCGCACCGGGCCTCCTGAGACGCGGTGTCCGACCCGCCTGGCGCAAGCTGACCTTCTCCCGCGGGAGTGATCTGCGGCCGGCGCCGGGCGGGTTCTGGTGCGGCGGACGGGTGGGACACGGGTCGGCGGACCGGCCGGGCCGGCCCTTCTTCTCACCCGGTGTCCTGGTTGCCGCAACGTAGTCGGAGGAAGTGGCCTCTCCCAGGCGACACGCACTTTTCGGGCATTAGCCGTATTTACGGCGATTGTTGGACATGGGGCGGCTCGGGGCTCAGTCCTCCGCGACCTCGGCGTACGACTGCGACAGCTCCGGCACGCCGCTCGCGGCCCACTCCTGGCCGGCGGCGACCACGTCGACCTCGCGCCCGGAGCCGAGCCGCACGACCGGCTCTCCGCCCTCGGTGAACGACCAGGCGGCCTCCGGCACGGTACGCACGAGCACGGTGCCGAGGTACAGCCCGGCGTCGTTGCCCAGCCAGGGCAGGATCTCCTCGTCGTCCCGCCAGCGCGGCACCACCTGGTCCAGTTCCTCCAGCGAGCCCGGGGAGTCGTCGAGCCGGACGCCCTCCCGGTCGGCCAGGGAGCGGAGCAGTTCGCACTCGGCGAGCAGGCCGGCGATGCCCTCCGGGTCGTACGCCCCGAAGTGTGCGCGCCGCTTGCCCAGGAAGGGGATGTTCATACCTCCAGCCTTTCATTCGAGCGCCCCGCGCACCACAGGCACGCCGGTGATCGCTGCCGGCGGACCGCACGGCCCGCCCCCGCACGGCGTGTTGACGCCTCGCCCAAGCCTTCCCGGCCGCACGGCGCGTTCCGCACGGCGCGTTCCGCCCGGCGCCTGTCGGACAGGCCCTAGGGTTTGCCGGACAGGCCCTGTGCCTGGCGACGCGTTGCACGCCGAAGGGGGAAACCGCTGTGCGCCGAGGGGTTGGAAGTGCCGCGGTCGTACTGGCCCTGCTGGCCGCCCTGTCACCGGGCGCCGCCCCGGCGTCCGGCGCCGCTCCGGACTCCGGCGCAGCCCCTGCCTCCGGCGCAGCCCCTGCCTCCGCCGCCGCCGCCGTCGACGGGCGGGGCGCGGCCGTGCTGCCGTTGGAGCGGTACTTCGACAACTCGGCGGTGAGCGAGGACTCCCGGCCGGAGGCGGCGGACTTCGACGGCACGGGTGCCTCCCTGTCCGCCGCGGACCTCGCCGCCGCGGGCTGGACACCGGGCGTCGCGCTGAGCGTCCAGGGAGCCCGGCTGACCTGGCCCGCGCGGGCCCCGGGCGAGCCGGACAACGTGCGGGCCGACGGGCAGGAGGTCGGCGTCACGGGAAGCGGTGACGCGCTCGCGTTCCTGGTGGCGGGCACCGGCGGCGACGCGGGCGGGGCGGGCGAGGTGACGTACGCGGACGGCGGCCGCTCCGGTTACCTCCTCACCGCCCCCGACTGGCGCACCGGCCCGCTCGCGACGAAGGCGGTGGCCCTGCCGCACGTCAACACCCCCGGCGGGCGGATCGCCGGGCCGGCCCGGCTGTACGTGGTGACCGTGCCGCTCGCGGCGGACCGCGAGGTGGCCTCGGTGCGGCTGCCGCGCGCGACCGGCCTGCATGTGTTCGCCCTGGCGGTGCGGGACGCGGGGCGAGGCGCGGGAGAGGGCTGGACGGGCACCTGGGCGGCGTCCACCTCCGGCCACCCCGCGGTGGGTCCGTGGACGGACCGGACGCTGCGGCTGGTGGTGCGCGCCTCGGCGGGCGGGCCCCGGGTGCGGATGCGGTTCGACAACACCTTCGCGGCCGCGCCGGTACGGCTCGGCGGCGCGAGCGTGGCGGTGCGGGCGGCGGGCGCCGAGGCCCGGGGAGCGCCGGTGCCGCTGTCCTTCGGCGGCGGGCCGGGCGTGCTGATCCCGGCGGGAGCGCAGGCGTACAGCGACCCGCTGGCCTTCGAGGTGCCCGCCGGGGCCGAGCTGCTGGTCAGCTTCCATCTGCCGGACACGGTGGCGGCGGCGCCCGTGCACCGGCTCGCACTGCGGCGGTCGTACCTGAGCGAGCCGGGCGACCACACGGCGGACGGCTCCGCCGCGGCCTACACCGCCACCCTCACCGCCTGGCCGCTGCTGACCGGCGTGGACGTCGGCGGCGGGCCGGGGTCGGTGGTGCTCCTCGGGGACTCGATCACCGACGGGGACGGGTCCACGCCGGACACCGACCGGCGCTGGCCCGACGTACTGGCGGCGCGGCTGCGGGAGCAGCGGGTGGTGCCGGCGTACGGGGTGCTCAACCACGGCGTCGCGGGCAACCAGGTGGTCGGCGACCGCTACCCCGGCGACGGGGTCTCCGCGAACCAGGGCGGGGTGAGCGCCCTGAACCGCTTCGACCGCGATGTGGCCGCCCAGACCTCGGTGCGCACGGCCGTCGTCTTCGAGGGGGTGAACGACCTGCTGGCGGGGACGGACGCGGGACGCGTGACCGAGGGGCTGCGCCTGCTCGCCGAGCGGGCGCGCGCCCGGGGGCTGCGGGTGCTGGTGGCGACGCTCCTGCCGTGCGGCGGCCGGGCGGAGTGCACGCCGGCCGTGGCGGCCGAGCGGGCCGAGGTGAACGCCTGGATCCGCGAGGCCGGCGGGCCGGGCGGCGTCTTCGACGCCGTGCTGGACTTCGACGCCGTGGTGCGGGACCCGGCGGACCCGGCGCGCATGCGGCCCGCCTACGACAGCGGCGACCACCTGCACCCCGGGGACGCGGGCCTGGCGGCGCTCGCCGACTCGGTCGACCTGCGGCTGCTCGCCGGGTGAGACCGGGAGGGGCGGCGCCGTCCGGTGACCGTGACGGTCACCGTGGCCGTGCCTGCGGCTGGACGTCGAGGTCGACGACGACCGGGGCGTGGTCGGAGGCGCCCTTGCCCTTGCGCTCCTCGCGGTCCACGTAGGAGTCGCAGACCGCCTTCGCGAACGGCTCGTTGCCGTAGACCAGGTCGATCCGCATGCCGCGGTTCTTGGGGAAGCCGAGCTGGCGGTAGTCCCAGTAGGTGAACGGGTGGTCGTACTTCAGGGGGCGCGGCACCACGTCGGAGAGGCCGGTCCCGCGCAGCGAGGCGAGGGCGGCGCGCTCGGCAGGGGTGACGTGGGTGGCGCCCTCGAAGGCGGCGCGGTCGAAGACGTCGTCGTCGGTCGGTGCCACGTTGTAATCGCCCATGACCGCGAACGGGCGGCTGCCGGCGGCGTCGCCGGCGACGGCCGCGCGCAGGGCCTCGAACCACTGGAGCTTGTAGGTGTAGTGCGGGTGGTCCACCTCGCGGCCGTTGGGCACGTACACCGACCAGACGCGGACCGGACCGCAGGTGGCGGAGACCGCGCGGGGCTCCTGGACTCCGTCGTAGCCCGGGTCGCCGGGCAGGCCCCTGACCACGTCGTCCAGGCCGACCCGGGAGAGCACCGCCACGCCGTTCCACCGGCCGGTGGCGTGGACGGCGGCCTCGTAGCCAGCCTCGCGCAGCGCCTCGAACGGGAACTGCTCCTCGGCGACCTTGGCCTCCTGGAGGCACAGGACGTCGGTGCCGCTGCTCTCCAGCCAGGCCAGCAGCCGGGGGAGGCGGGCGGTGATCGAGTTCACGTTCCAGGTCGCGATGCGCATGCCTCACAACTTACCGGGCGGCACTGACAACGCCGCCCGGCGCCGGGGCCGCTCCCGGCGGCGGGCCTGAGCCGCTCTCAGCCGCTCTCAGCGGCTCTCACAGGCGCGCGGAGTCTCCGGGGGCGAGCCGCAGGTGCTCCGAGCCGCCCAGTTCGCCGATCTGGGAGTCGTAGACCGGGCGGGCGAGGTCGGTGAGGAGGGCGTCGTGGATGTCGTAGGCGCGCTGCGGGCGGACCTCGCGGACGTAGTCGATGACCTCGGAGATCTTGCTCCAGGGGGCCATCACGGGGAGCATCAGCGTGTCGACCGGGTGGTCGGGCACGGTGAGGGCGTCGCCGGGGTGGAAGACCCGGCCGCCGTCGACGAGGTAGCCGACGTTGGTGATCCGCGGGATGTCCGGGTGGATGACCGCGTGCAGCTCGCCGTGGACCTGGACGTCGAAGCCGGCGGCGGTGAAGGTGTCGCCGTGGCCGACGGTGTGCACACGGCCCGGGAAGACGGCGGAGAGCTGCTCCGCGACCGCGGCCAGGGTCCAGAGCCCGGCGGCCGGGTTCGCCTCCAGGGCGGCCCGCAGCCTCCGCTCGTCGAAGTGGTCCGGGTGCTCGTGGGTGACGAGCAGGGCGTCCGCGCCGAGGGCGGCGTCCTCCTCGCTGAACGCTCCGGGATCGATGACCAGCGTCCGCCCGTCCTTCTCGAGGCGGACGCAGGAGTGGGACTTCTTGGTGAACCTCATGTCTCCATCCTGCCGCGCCGGCCGCCGCCCGGTCCGGGTCACTCCGCGGGCGTCGTCTCCTCCCGGACGACCTGCTGCGCGATCCGGAACGCGCGGTTCGCCGCCGGGACGCCGCAGTAGACGGCCGTCTGCAGCAGGACTTCCTTGATCTCCTGCGGGGTGAGGCCGTTGCGCAGGGCGGCCCGCAGGTGGGAGGCGAGTTCGTCCAGGTGGCCGCCGGCGACCAGGGCGGAGAGGGTGACGCAGCTTCGGGTACGGCGGTCCAGGCCGGGCCGGTTCCAGACCTCGCCCCAGGCGTACCGGGTGAGGAGTTCCTGGAAGTCGCCGGAGAAGTCGTCGGCCTCGGCCAGCACCCGGTCGACGTGCGCGTCCCCGAGCACCTCGCGCCGCGCCTTGAGCCCCGTCTCGTACGGGTCGGGCCGCCCCTGCGCCTGCGGGGGCACGGCGGCCGGGGCGATCGCGGCGACCGGCACGGTGGGCGGCGTCGCGGAGAGCACCGGCTTGGCGGGGGCGACGGGCAGGGCGATCTGGCCGGTGGCGTCGAGCGCGGGCTGCCAGGCGGTGGTGAAGTGCCGTACGAGGAGGTCGGTGACGGCGGCGGGCTGCTCGACCGGCACCAGGTGCGAGGCGCCCGGAACCACCGCGAGCCGGGCGTCGGGGATGCCGGCGACCAGGGTACGGGCCTCGGCGGGGCCGGTGACCTGGTCCTCCGAGCCGACCAGGACCAGGGTGGGCACGCCGACCCGGCCCAGTTCGGACCGTACGTCGAACGAGGCGAGCGCCTCGCAGGCGGCGATGTAGCAGCCGGGGTCGGTGGTGCGGACCATCTGCACGGCCCACTCCGTGATGGCGGGCTGGGCGGCGGCGAACCCGCCGGTGAACCACCGGTCCGGAGCGGAGCGCGCGATCGGGTCCAGCCCGTTGGTCCGGACGATCACGCCGCGCTGGCGGAACTCGTCGGCCGTGCCGAAGCGCGGCGAGGCGGCGATCAGCGCGAGGGAGGCGAGGCGCTCGGGGTGACGCAGCGCCAGTTCGACGCCGACCGCGCCGCCGAGCGCGCAGCCCGCGTAACCGAAACGGTGCACGCCGAGACCGTCGAGGGTGGCGAGCAGCCGCGCGGTGACGTCGGCGACGGACACCGCCGGGTGGGCGGGGGCGCCGCCGTGCCCGGGCAGGTCGAACCGGAAGACACGCCACTGCTGCGCAAGCTCCGGGACCTGGCGATCCCACATGTGCCAGGTGGTCCCGAGGGATGGTCCCAGGATCAGGACGGGTAGGTGTTCTGGCCCGTCGAAGCGGTATTGCAGCGTTTCGGTCTTGCCTTCGCTCACCGGATCACACCTTCGTCTGTCACGATCTGTCACACGCTCCTCGCCGGACCTCCCCATGCCTCCGCTGCTGGAAGCAGGTCCGCCACGTCCGGCTTCACGTACCACCTCTTCGTCGTCTTCACGTTCGGGTGCCCGGCCCCCATGGCGAGCGGGTGATCCGGCACACCGTTGTCGGCGAGGTACGTGAGGCAAGACGCCCGAGCATCGTACAGACGGACCCTGCGGAGGCCGTTCGCGTCCATGATCCCGTAGGCCCGCGCCCGGAGCCGCCGACCGTTCCACGCAGTTCCGGTTTCGATCCGAGCACCTACCCGCCACCCCCGTACCCCGCACCCGTGCCGACGCACCGGGCGGCATCTCGTCCGTTTGCGGCGGTCGGATTCCTCGCGGATCCGGTTTCGGTGGCGGCGACGGCCGCGGGCGCGGGAGGCGAGAGTCGCGGCGGTGTCCCGTTCGCCGCAGGCCGCGTGAATGCGGGACGCTCGCGGTCAGCACTCCGGCGGAGCCGCGCACGCTCGTGGCGGGCCGGGCAGCGCGGGCCTCGTCGACAGCGGTCCGGCCGGTGCGCGGGAAGGAGGGGGTGCACAGCCCTTGGGCGGCGGATCGCCGCACTCGCCGCCGGCACCGGCGGCTTCGTCGGACCACCCGAGTACGATCACCCGCACCCGTCCGAGTACGTGAGCGGCTGCTCGCCGCGCGCGGCGCCGGAAAGGTGGAGCCATGCGCCGACTGCTGCTGCTCGCCCCACTGTTGCTGGTCACCGCCGGCTGCGGGGTGGTGCAGTCCTCCGAGGGCGAGGCGACGGACGTCGCACGGGAGGTGGCCACGAGGGCGGGCAAGCAGCTGCACGGTCAGCGCCCCCGCACGGCGGAGGAGGTCGCACGCTCCGCCACGGGCATCGACGGTGTGGAAGTACTGCGAGTGACGGGTACTTCCACACACGACGGAGACGGCGTCGACCTGATCGTCCGCACGTCCGGCTCGGCGTACAACGAATGGTTCGACCTCGAGAAGGTCGTCGTCCGGCGCTGCTTCGCCCTGCGGGTGTCACCGACGTCCCGGTGGGGTGCGGCTCCTCACGGCGTGGACTGCCCGGATGGCCCTGCGCTGTCCTTCGCGCCGCCACCCGAACCACCCCGGCTGCCTTACGAGGAACTCCGCGCGGCACTTCCCCGGGCACCGGCGGGCGGCCGGGTGGACGAGACCGAGGTGCGCCGTACGCTCGCCGCCCTTGACCTGGATCCGGCGATCCGTACCGAGGTGAAGGCGGACGGGGGCCGGGTCGGTATTCTCCTGTCGGTCACAGGCAACAACCATTCCGACCCGCAGGACTGCCTCCTCGCCCGCGTGGAACCGGGCACCACCGACGTGTGGATGCCGCCCCGGATCCAGCGGATGCCCGGAGAGGGCGGCTGCACGGTCGACAACGCCCTGGACCCGCTGCCGCCACCGCACTGAGCGCACGGTGCGACATCAGCGCGACCGATCTCACGACGAGGCCGCACCGGAGTGTTCCGGTGCGGCCTCGTCGTCTGGTGGCTCCGCGACGAGGACTCCAGGAGCCCTCGCCATGCACTGCTACCAGACCTTGGTGAACCAGCGTGGGAAGCCGGCGCGCCAGCCCCGCCCACGTGGGTCCCGTCTGTCCTCGTGACCGGGCTCTCACCTCGTCCCCGCCTCAAGTGGTCCAGAAGCTCCTCGCGGTGTGGATTCTCCGACGCGGAGGGAGCCATGGACAGTCACTCATCGCAGCGACTTGGTGAGGCGCCCTGAGGCGCCGTGATTCTAGAAGAAATGCTTGCGTCCACCGACCGCGCGACCGGTCGCACCCAGGATCCACAGGATGGCGCCCACCAGAATGAGGATGCCGCCGATCGTCGTCAGCAGACCCATGCCGACAAGCAGGCCGATGATCAGCAGAATAAGACCAAGGATGATCATTTAAAAACTCCATCGTCAATTCCGACTCAGCCGCGCGTGCGTTAAAGCTTCGCAACGGCCCGAGTTTGGCTCTTGGTGGTAGATCCCGACCAGCTCCGCATGCCAGGATCTCGGTGCGATAGCCCATGTGCCCGGCGACACGGCGTTCATGCACCCCCTCGAAAATTCGTTCCCGAAGCGGCTGCCGAACCGGGCCGAGGCCGCCCGTATCCCCGGCCGCCTCGCGTCCGGCCGGCTACCGCGGGCTGTTCGATCTGGTCCCGCTCAAGGACATCGCGTTACCAGGCGGACTCGGAAAGTCACCGACGAATGGGGGGGCAAGCCCGCGCCCCGCTCAACGCGGAGCACCGCCGTTCGGGGTCGGGCACACCCTTCACCCCCCGCCTCGGCGAGCAGGACACCTCCCTACTGATCCGATGGCGAAGTCCCGGCACCCCTTGAGGAAGCACAGCCCGGTCGCCGCACCCGGTGACGGTCACGGTGGACGGCGTGCCGTACCTCGTCCGCCGGCGGCTGGCCAAGGCTTACGAGCGGTCCGCTCCGTCCGGATGGCCGACCCCGGCGTGACCCACGCCCGTCCCCTCGCGGCGCCTTCCCGTCACCGTCCGGTCGGGACCGGCCTCTGACCTGCAATTTCGAGAATCCCGGCTGCCGGGCGGCCTGCTCTGCGGGCAGACGACGCCACCTGTGAAACGCGCTCCAATGGGCGCCCACTTCCCGGTCGATGGGCGCGCGGGGATCACGATGCCTGTGCCCGTGGCGCATGCCGCGGGGCCGCCACAGCGGAAGGACTCCCCACGTCATGGCCGCTTCCGTCCCCAGCGAACTGCGGGCCGTCCGCCCGGCCCGCGCCGACTCCCCGACCGGGCGCACCGCGCTGCCGTCCCTCACCGGCGCACGCTTCCTCGCCGCGCTGCTCGTCTTCCTCTACCACTCCACCCTGCTCAGCAACCCGATCGCCCCCGCTGGCGCCCTGACCTTCGTGGGCGACCCGGGGCAGGCCGAGGACCTGGCATGGTTCTTCGGCTCGTGCGGCTACCTCGGGGTGTCGTTCTTCTTCGTACTGAGCGGCTTCGTCCTCACCTGGTCGCACCGCCCCGAGGACACCGCGCCCCACATCTGGCGCCGCCGGCTGCTGAAGATCTTCCCCAACCACCTCGTGACCTGGGCACTGGCCATGGTCCTGTTCGCCGGCGCCGCCACGCCCGTCGCGTCCTGGCTGCCCAACCTGTTCCTGGTGCACTCCTTCCTGTCCGATCCGGGGACCTTCAGCGGGGTCAACCCGCCCGCTTGGTCGCTCTGCTGCGAACTCCTCTTCTACCTGCTGTTCCCGCTGCTGATCCGGCCGGTGCGACGCATCCCCGAACGGCTGCTGTGGGCGGTGGCGGGCGCCGCACTCGTGGGCATCGTTGTCATGGACCTCGTCAGCACGTATCTGCTGGCGGACACTCCCCGGGTGCCCCAGCTCCCGCTGTCCTTGCCGCAGATGTGGTTCAGCTACGCCTTCCCGCCGCCGCGGCTGTTCGAGTTCGTGTTCGGCATGGTGCTCGCCCGGCTGGTCATGAGCGGTCGGGTACCCCGCCTCCACCCCCTCGTGGTCGTCGCGCTCGGCGTCGCAGGGTACGCCGCGGCCCTGGTCCTGCCCGCCCCGTTCAACTTCAACCTGGCCGCCGTCGTCCCCATCGCGGCCGTCATCTGCTCCCTGGCCGCCGCCGATCTCGCGGGCCGCCGCACCCTGTTCGCCGGCCGCCCCGCCGTCTGGCTCGGGGAGATCTCCTTCGCCTTCTACCTGGTCCAGGGCATCACGCTCTTCTACGTCCGCGACCGTTTCCTGACCGGCCGTCATGACCTGCCGACAGCCGTGCTCCTGGAGGCGGCCGTGCTCCTGCTCACCCTCGCCGCGGCCTACGTCCTGCACCGCGCGGTCGAGCAGCCGGTGACGCGCCGCTTCGGTGGCCGGCGCCCCCCGCCGGCCACCGCCGGAAGAAACGGGTGAGTACCCGGTCCGGCGTCGGGGGCTGGTGTCCCCGTTGCGGCTGCGAGAGGCTGGTCCGGCACGGGGTTGGTCTTCAGCAGACGGAGGTTACGAGCACATGGCAGCGTCAGAGAACCAGCCCACGCCGGCGGCAGGCGCGTACGAGATCGATCCGGCGGCCTCCACGGTCCGGTTCGACACCCGCGCCATGTTCGGGCTGCTCCCGGTCCGCGGCACCTTCGCCATCAGGCAGGGCCGGATCACTGTGGCCGAGCCGGCGGAGGCATCGTCCGTGCAGGTCGTGATGGAGGCGGCGAGCTTCGAGTCGGGCATCGAGAAGCGGGACCGCCATGTGCGGTCCGCCGACTTCCTGGACGTGGCGCGGCATCCCGAGATCGGCTTCCGGAGTCTGCGCCTGGACCGCTCCGGCGCCGAGACCGTCCTGCACGGCGAGTTGACCGTGCGTGGGGTGACTCAGCCGGTCGCCGTCACTCTCGGACCGGTCGTCCAGGAGGGCGAGCGGCTGACCGCGAGCGGCACCACCACGATCGACAGGTACGCCTTCGGGCTCACCGGTGCCAAGGGCATGACGGGGCGGCACCTCAAGATCGCTCTGGACGTCGTCGCGCACCGCTGACCGGTCGCGGCGCGCGGGTGGCCCTGTGCGCTCGCGGCCGCCGGGTTCCCCCTGTCGAGCCGTTTTCCGTCCGCTTTCCTTGTGGCGAAGCCGCACTGGGTGAGGGCGCGCCCGGCCACCTCCGCCTCGGACAGGCCCAAGCTCAAGGAGCACCTCTTCAGGGAAGTCGCGGTGGCCGGTGACGGTCCTCGTCCGGTGGTGGGGGCCGCGTGGCCACCTGGTCGAGAACGTCGGCCGGACCCTGTCCCGAGGGAACGGTTCCTCATGCCTCTCCGAGCCCGGAGTTCACTCGCAGGAGTGAGCGGTCCCGAACAGGGCGATGGTGTCCGCGTCGGTGAAGTGCGGGGATTCGGCTTCCGCGACCATGAGGGCGGCGATCCCCGCGCGCGGTGCCATGGGCGGGATCCTCCGGGGCTTGAATCCCCTGGCGGGAACCAGCCGGCCGTCGCCCTGGTGGGGTCTGTTGGTCAGCGGCCCGGCGTGGACGGTGGTGCCGCCCGCGTCGCGGACAGCGCGTCCGGCGATTCCCTTGGCCTCCCACTCGTGGCGCAGGACGCGTCTGAGGAGCGCGCCGTTGACCGCGCCGAGGGCCCCTTCGGTGGCGCCCATGCCCAGGGAGGTGAGCCAGATGACGCGGGGCGCGGCCGAGGCGATCTGGCGGGCGCCCTCGACGAGGATCGCGGGGTCCTGCTTCTTGGTGATGCCCAGTGCGCTCACCACGACATCGGCGCCCTCGACGGCGGCCAGGACACTGCCGGGGTCGGTCACGTCGGCCCGGACCGCACGCAGTTTTCCGGAGGCCGGTGCCTCGACCAGTTCCGGTCGGCGGGCCAGGGCCAAGACGTCGTGCCCGCGCTCCAGGGCGCGTGCGATCACCAGGCGGCCGGTCTGCCCGGTGGAACCGAGTACGGCGATCTCCACGGTGGTCTCCAGTCGTGGTAGCGGGTGAGGGGGAAAGGTGTGGGGGGTGGGGGTCAGGCGTGGTCGGTGAGGACATCGACGACCTGGGCGTGGAGACCGGGAGCGGAGGCCAGGAAATCGGCGCTGGCCAGGGTCCACGGTTCACCCCGGGTGTCGGTGACCGTGCCACCGGCCTCGGAGACCAGCAGCGCGCCCGGCAGGAGGCCCGAACGCACGTCGGAGAACTGCCAGAAGGCGTCCATGCCGCCGGAGGCGACGTGGACGAGCTGCATCGTGGCCGGCACCGAGACCCGTACGACCAGTGCGTTGAGCAGCATGGCGGTCACCGTGGCGCCCATGCGGCGCAGGGCCGCCTCCTCCTCACCGGGCTTGGCCTGGCCGGTGCCGACCAGGGCCGCCCTCAGCTCGGTCTTGGCGGAGGAGCGCAGCGGCGTGCCGTTGAGAAGCGCCCCCCGGCCCCTGAGGGCGGTGTAGGTGTCGCCGGTCAGCGGCAGGTGGACCACGGTCAGCACCGGGACGTTGTCGCACACCAGTGTGGCGGTCACCGCCCACTCCCCCATGCCGTGAATGTGGTTGATGTTGCCCTCGGCGGTGTCCACCACCCACCACTCGCCCTCCGGCAGCAGGCCGCCGGCCAGTTCGTCCGCCGCCCACCGGGACCCGGGACGGGCGTCGAGCAGTGGCTGTTCGACGATCGCCTGGATCGCGTCGTCGTTGGCGTGGATGGCGCGGACGATCTCCTCCAGGTCTCCGGGGCGGGCGGCCACGTCGTAGCGCGCCCGCAGATGCTCACCGGCGGTCCGCACGGCGGCCACGGCCCGCTTCAGGACCGCTTCGAGGGCGACGGTCCCGGTGGCGTCGGTGAGGTCGGTACGGGGGTGGGAGAGGGCGTTCATGAGCGCTCCTGGCGTCGGAAGGAAGGGAGTTCGCGGCCACTTCGGCCGTTCGCTTTCGACGTTAGAACCAGGCATGATTAACTTCAAATGCAATCTAGTTACGACTGGATTTACCCGCATGCAACTGGATTTGAATCTGCTCCTCGCCCTGGACGCCCTGCTGGAGGAGGGCAGCGTGACGGACGCCGCCGCGCGCCTGCATGTCTCCGCCCCCGCGATGAGCCGCACGCTGGGCCGTATCCGCCGGGCCACCGGGGACCAGATCCTGGTGCGCACCGGCCGGACCATGACCCCGACGCCCCGGGCGCTCGCGCTGCGCGCGCGTGTGCACGACCTGGTCGAGCAGGCCCGGTCCGTCCTCTCCCCCGACGCGGCGGTCGATCCGGCGGCACTGGAGCGGACGTTCGTCCTGAAATGGCACGACGCGCTGGCCGCGGCGGCCGGCCCCGCCCTGCTGCGGTCCGTGCGCGCCGCGGCGCCCGGGGTGCGGCTGCGCTTCCTGGGCGAGGCCAGTACGGACACCCATGACCCGCGTCGCGGTGACGTCGACCTCGAAGCCGGATCGAGCGAACCCGCCTCGCCCGAGTTCCGCCACGAGACCGTGGGGCACGACCGGCTCGTACTCGCCGTGCGCCCCGCCCACCCCCTGTGCCGTGCTCCGCTCACCTTGGCCGGGTACACGGCCGCCGAGCACCTCACGGTCTCCCGCCGGGGACGGCTGCGGGACCCCGTAGACGACGCGCTGGAGGCTCAGGGCATGTGTCGGCAGGTGGTGGCCGCCGCCGCCACCCATGCCACGGCCCTACGGTTCGTCCGCGAACACGATCTCGTCGTGGCGGTCCCCGAACTCATCAGCCGTCCGCTCCTGGACGACCTGGGCCTGCGCACTCTGCCCCTGCCCCTGGCCATGCCCGCCATCCCCGTCCATCTCGCCTGGCACCAGCGTTACGACAACGACCCGGCCCACGTCTGGCTGCGCGGACAGGCCCGGTCGGCGCTGCACGACGCGTGCGGCGCCCCGGACGTCCGTCGGGGCCGGCCCACCGGGCTCGGCGAGGCCGCTCTGGTAGGCGATGACGACGTTGCCGCGGGCGGGGGAGACGGCGGCGCCGAGGCGGCGGTGTCGCCGCCGTGACAAAGAGCGGCCGCGTCGACCGAGCCGGCCGGATCAGCCGATGTGGCCGACGCGGTCGATCCAGCCGACGCGGCCGCTACCGGCCGGCCCATGGCCCCTCGTTCTACTTCCCCTTCTTGCGGCGCAGCAGAAGGCAGACGACGACGAGGGCCGCTCCTCCGGCGATCAGCTTGGCACTGTTGTCGCGCAGCGGGCGGGGCGCCTGATCGTGCCACAACTGCTGAGCCTGCTCGGCCTTGGCCTTGACCGGGTCGGGCAGCTTCTCCTGTACGAGGTGAGCGGCCTCGGCCGCCTTGGCCTTCACCTGTTCCGTCAGCTCGGCGGCCTTCGCGGCGGTCTGTTCCTTGACCTGGGCGGCCGTCTCCTGGGCCCGGGCCTTGACGTCCGCCTTGTCGGCCAGGGCCTCGACCGTCTCCCCCAGCTCGTGGCGGGTCCGCTCGACCTGTTCGCGCAGTTCCTCGGGGCTGGCGGCGGTGGGTTCGTCGTGGGGCGGCTGGGTCATCGCTTGGCACTCTCCTTGATCTCGGCCACGTCGGCCTTCACACTGTCGATGGTCTTCTCCGGGGTCGGCGGGGCGGCCCGGCCGACCTCCTTCTTGCCGGTCAGCGCCAGCACCGCGGTGACCACGCCGAGGACGGCGGTCACGATCAGGGCCGCGGCCCAGACCGGCAGCGGCACGGCCAGCGCGGCGATCGCGGTGGCGATCAGCGCCTGAAGGGTGAAGAACCCGGCGAGACCCGCCCCGCCGAAGAGACCGCCACCCTTGCCGTAGCGCTTGCCCTTCTCCTTCATCTCCGCCTGGGCCAGGCGCATCTCCCCCCGCACCAGCTCCGTGAGCTGCTGCGACGCGCGCTGCACCAGCTCCCCCACCGGCTCCCCACCCGGGGCCGAGTGCTCGGTGTGGCTGCCGGAGACAGGACGGCTCGCGTCGGCCATGATCATCACCTTCCTGCTGTAGTGACGGCCCGGGTCCCCCCATCGGGGGCGGGCACCCTCTTCCCCGCACGGAAATACAGACCCTTCACAAGATCACCTTTCGCAGCAGGCGCGGCAGCCGGTGCACGGCCCAGGCCGCCGCCGTCCCGATCCCGGCCCCGACGGCGACATCGCTGGGGTAGTGGGCGCCCGAATGCACCCGCTGCACGGCGACCGCCAGGGCCGGGGCCGCGCAGACCACGCCGGCCGCCGGCCACACCGCCGCCACGGCGCCGGTGAAGCCGAACGCGGCGGCGGTGTGCCCGGACGGGAACGAGGAAGAGTCGGGGCGGTCGTGGACGTCGTCGTGGGGTATCCACTCCGCGGGCGGGCGGCGCCGCTGCCACAGCGGCTTGCCCCCCGCGTTCGAGGCCACCTCGGCCAGGGCCATCGAGGCCAGCCCGGACAGCGCGGCCCGCCTGCCGCGCGCCCCGCCGCACAGGGCGAGGACGCCGGCGGCGCCCCACCACAGCTTGGTCCGCTCGGCCGCTTCGTCGATGACGGGCATGGACCGCCGTATCCACCCGGTCTCCCAGCCCGCCACCCACTGCACCGGCCTGCGCTCCACCCGGCGCGCTTCCGCTTCCACGTTCATGAACAGGAAGGTCACCCGCAGACGCGGAATCATGCCTCCCACTCAGCCCTGACTCGCTCCGACTCCCCCCGGCCGCCGTCGAACGCCCTCGGGACAAGCGGCCGCCCGCCCTCCCGTGCCGCGTCGCGCGGTCACCTCCCCGCGTCGCGGCGGTCCTGGTCGTCCCAGGTACTGGTGTCGCGCGGCGGTACATAGGGTTCCTCGCGCGGATGCATGCCTCCGGCCACGGCACGCTGTCGGGCCAGCTCCGCGTCGAACTCCAGTCCCAGCAGGATCGCGATGTTGCTGATCCACAGCCACACCAGGAAGACGATCACGCCGGCCAGGGTGCCGTACGTCTTGTTGTACGAGGCGAAGTTCGCCACGTAGAACGCGAACGCGGCCGAGGCGATCAGCCAGATCACCAGGGCCAGCACGCTGCCCGGAGTGATCCACCTGAAGCCGCGTCCCTTCACGTTCGGCGTCGCCCAGAACAGGATCGCGATCATGATGATGACCAGGATCACCAGGACCGGCCACTTCGCGAGGGACCACACCGTCAGTGCCGTGTCACCGATCCCCAGCCAGGACCCCGCCTCCCGGGCGAGTCCACCGGTGAAGACCACGATCAGCGCGCTGGCCACCGCCAGCACCAGCAGGACGACCGTGACGCCGAGCCGGACCGGGAGGAGCTTCCACACCGGCCGGCCTTCCGGCATGTCGTAGACGGCGTTGGCGGTCCGGATGAAGGCGGCGACGTAGCCGGAGGCGGACCAGAGCGCCAGCACGATGCCGACGACGGCCATCACGGACCCGATGCCGCCGCCGCCCTGCAACTGCTGCACCGCGTCGCTGATGATGTCCCTGGCCGAGCCGGGCGCCAGCTTCTTCACGTTGTCCAGGACCTGGTCCGTCGTCGACTTCCCCGCGATGCCCAGCAGGGAGACCAGTACCAGCAGCGCGGGGAACAGCGCCAGCACCCCGTAGTAGGTCAGCGCCGCCGCCCGGTCCGTCAGCTCGTCGTCCTTGAACTCCTTCACCGTGCCCTTGAACACCGCGCCCCACGACCGCTTCCCCAGCTTCGCCGGGTTGTCCGGCGCGCGCCGCTCCACCTCGGGGCTCGGGCCCGCCTCCGTCGCCGACGTCTTCTCGCGGTCGTCGGGCGGCTGCGGCCTGTCGTCGTCAGCTCCAGATGTTCTCGCCATACGAACCGGAGTAACCACCTCCGGCGCTCACAAGCGTGTCCACGCCCGGATGGAGGAGGGGGCCGATCCGGGGCTCACCGGTCCCCTGTTCACCGGTGCCAGGTCACCGGGCCGCCGCTGAAGGCGTCGAGGAGCAGGCGGTCGCCGATCGGCCTGTCCAGTTCAGGTCCGGTCAGGGTTCGCCCGGTCCGCCGAGGCCGGTCAGGGCGCCGACCGGGTCCAGGTCGGGGGTGCCGCGGGGCCACCAGTCGTCGCGGCCGGGTTCGGACTCGTAGGCGTACCACAGGCCGTCGCGGCCGAGGCGGAGCTGGACGTGACCCTGGGGGTGGGTGAGGTGGTTGCGCCAGGGACGAAAGGCGGGGAGGTCCGCGGCGAGCAGCAGGGGGCGGGCGCGGTCGAACCGGCCGGCCGGCGGGTCCCAGGGCTCCTCCAGCACCCGGAGTCCCTCCGGACCACCCTGTCGCCAGGCCGCCACCGCGCGGGCCAGCTCGGACTGGTCGCGGTCGGCCGCCGCGGCGAGGGAGGCGTAGAGCACGCGGCTGCCGGCCGTGAGCCCGGATCCCGGTCGGGCGGCGGCCAGCCGCACGGCATCCTGCCAGAGCGAGATCCCGCCGACCGGATCGCGGCCGGTGGTGAGCAGCGCGTGGGCGCGGGCGGCGGCGTCGGTGGCGAGCTGGTCCAGCGCGAAGGGGTCGGGGCCGCCGGGGGCGGCCGGGTAGGCGGGGGGCTGCCCGGGGTGCGGAGGCGTCGGCAGCGGCGGCGGCAGGGGCGGGAGCGTACGCGGGGCCAGGGCTTCGCCGGCGCGGACGCCGGGCAGCGCCGCCGGGTCCCTGTCCTGGGCGGCACGGGCCACGCGGGCCGCGTTCAGCCGGGACAGGGCGTCCAGCAGCTCACGCTCGCCGCGACCGCGCAGCAGAAGCAGCACGAACGGGTCGGCGTCCAGCAGCCGTGCCGTCTGGTAGCAGAGGGCGGCGGCGTGCTTGCAGGGGTGCCCGGAGTCGGGGCAACTGCACCGGGGGTCGAGGTCGCCGGGGCCGGGGAGCAGCGGGACGCCGCAGTCCGCGAGGGAAGGCGGCAGTTCCTTGTCGAGGAGGGCGGCGATGTGTCCGGGGCGTTCGACGGCGGCGTCCAGGAACCGTTCCCAGTCCTCCTCGTCCAGCGTGCGCAGCCGCACCTGCACGCGGTACGGCCGCGCACGGCTGCCCCGCACGTAGGCGAGGACGAGTCCGGGCGTCACGGTGATGGCGTCGACATGGCCCCGCTCGGCGTACCCGCGTCCCCGCACCAGCCGCCCGGCGTCCAGGGCTCCCTCCTCCAGCGCGGCCACCCAGGCGTTTCCCCACCACGTCCCGGCGAAGTCACCACCGGCGGCCCCGCCCGGAGGGAAGGCGGGGAACGTCCGCCGCAACTCACCGTCCCGGCCGGGGGCGGCCATGGAGTGGGGGGTGCTCGGGGGGAAGGGGCCGTCCTCCGAGTCACGTTCGGACCTCGTGGCGGGTTCGGATCTCGTGGCGGGTTCGGACCTCGTAGCGGGTTCGGACCTCGTAGTGGGTTCGGCGGGCTCCGGGGGACGGCTTCCGAAGGTCGCGTCCTCGGAAGGGATGACGTGGGAAGGGCTGTCGTCGGAAAGGCTGTCGTGGGAAGGGCTGTCGTGGGAAGGATCGTCGCCCAGCGGCTCGGCGTCCGGGGGCAATCGGAAGGCACCCGCCGCGAAGTCGCGCACGGCGCGGGCGCGGACGGCCGGGGCGGAGGTGGGGCGGGGCGGGTGACGCACGACGCCGGTGTCCTTCGCGGGCGCGTCCGCCTGGGCCCGGCGTGCCTCGCGCCGGGCAGCGCGCAGCGCCTCACGGGCCGCGTCCCCGGGACGGGCCGTCGAGGCGGCGGGGCCTGCTTCGGGTGGGGCGGACGCGGTCCCCTCACCGTCACCGGTGCCGGTGCCGGGATCAGGGACGTCGCCGGTGGCGGGGTGCGCGGCCTCGCCACCGGGCGGAAGCGGGGCGTCCCCGGCACCCGGCTGGGCAGGCGCGCCGTCCTCGTCGGGCGGCAACTGTGCGCCCGCTCCCCCGGAGGGACTCCCTACGGTGCCGTCCTCGGGGCGGGACGGTCCGGCCAGGTGTTCGTCGCCGTCCGAGCCTTTGGGCGATGCATGGTCGTCGTCAGGCACAGGCTCCTCACCCGCGACCCGCAGAGCGGATCTCGCGCGCCGCAGCGCCTCACGGGCGACGTCACCCGGCCGGTGCGCCTCGGCCTCCGCCGGCCGGCCACCCGGGACGGGACCGGCAGCGCCCACCGAGCCGGAACCGGAACCTGCCCCTGCCCCTGCCCCTGCCCCGAGAGCCTCCGTCGCCCCGGAGCCCGCAGCACTCGTCCCCGTCCCCCGCCCCGTCTCCGTCTGCGCCTCCGCCTCCGCCTCCGTGACCGTCTCGGTGACCGGGCGCGGTGCGGTAGGCGGCCGGCCCGTCGTGTCCTGTGCCGGTGACTCCTCCGTGGGTTCTGTCGTCGCCTCCTGCCGTTCCCGGGCCGCGCGCAGCGCGCGGCGGGCCTCGTCGGCGGGGCGGGGGGTCATGAGGTGCTCCGCAGGGAGACCAGGTCGGACAGCTCACGGTCGGTCAGTTCGGTGAGGGTGGACTCGCCGCCGCCGAGGATCGCGTCGGCGAGGGCCCGCTTGGACTGGAGCATCTCGGCGATACGGTCCTCCACCGTCCCCTCGGTGATGAGGCGGTGGACCTGCACGGGCTGGGTCTGGCCGATGCGGTAGGCGCGGTCGGTGGCCTGTTCCTCGACGGCCGGGTTCCACCAGCGGTCGAAGTGGACGACGTGGCCCGCGCGGGTGAGGTTCAGGCCGGTGCCCGCCGCCTTCAGGGACAGCAGCAGGACCGGTGTCGCACCGCTCTGGAAACGGTCCACCATCCGTTCGCGCTCCGGCACCGGCGTGCCGCCGTGGAGCAGTTCCACCGGGACCGCGCGGGCGGTGAGGTGGGCGGTGAGGAGGCGGGCCATGCCCACGTACTGGGTGAAGACCAGCGCCGAGCCGTCCTCGGCGAGCAGCGTGTCCAGCAACTCGTCGAGCAGGGCCAGTTTGCCGGAGCGGGCAGCGGCCCCGTCGCCCTGGAGCCGGGGGTCCTCCTTGAGGTACAGCGCGGGGTGGTCGCAGATCTGCTTGAGGGAGGTGAGGAGCTTGAGGACCAGTCCCCGGCGGGCCATGCCCTCGGCGGCCTCGATGACGGCCATCGACTCGCGCACCACCGCCTCGTACAGCGCGGCCTGTTCGCGGCTGAGCGCCACGGAGTGGTCCGTCTCGGTCTTCGGCGGCAACTCGGGGACGATGCCCGGGTCGGACTTGCGGCGGCGCAGCAGGAAGGGGCGGACCAGGCGGGCCAGCCTCGCCACCGCCTCCTCGTCCTCGCCGGTCTCCGCCGCGCGGGCGTGCCGGGCCCGGAACGACTTCAGGGGGCCGAGCAGGCCCGGGGTGGTCCAGTCGAGGAGCGCCCACAGTTCGGAGAGGTTGTTCTCCACGGGGGTGCCGGTCAGAGCCACGCGGGCGGGGGCCGGCAGGGTGCGCAGGGCCTTCGCGGTCGCCGAGTACGGGTTCTTGACGTGCTGGGCCTCGTCGGCGACGACCATTCCCCACGGCCGGCCGGCGAGGGTGGCGGCGGCCGACCGCATGGTGCCGTACGTGGTGAGGACGAAGCCGCCGTCCAGGTCGTCCAGGGAGCGGTCGGGGCCGTGGAAGCGGCGGACGGGGACACCGGGCGCGAACCGGGTGATCTCCCGCTGCCAGTTGCCCAGGAGGGAGGCCGGGCAGATCACCAGGGTGGGTTCGGGGCGGGCGCGCTTCAGGTGCAGGGCGATCAGGGTGACCGTCTTGCCCAGGCCCATGTCGTCGGCGAGGCAGCCGCCGAGGCCGAGCGAGGTCATCAGGTCCAGCCAGGCCAGGCCCCTGAGCTGGTAGTCGCGGAGGGTGGCGTGCAGGCCGGGCGGGGGTTCGGCGGGGAGCGGGCCGCCGGTGAGCCGGTCGCGCAGGGTGGCCAGCGCGCCGACCGGGACGGCCTCGACCGTCTCGCCGTCGACCTCGGCGCTGCCGGTCAGGGCCACGGACAGGGCGTCGACCGGGTCGAGCAGCCCGAGGTCGCGTTTGCGGGCGCGGCGGACCAGGGCCGGGTCGACCAGCACCCATCGGTCGCGCAGCCGGACGACCGGGCGGTGGGCCTCGGCGAGCCGGTCCATCTCGGCCTCGGTGAGCGGATCGCCGCCGAGCGCGAGCTGCCAACTGAAGCGGAGCAGTGCCTCGCTCTCGAAGAAGCCCGTGCCGTCGGTGGCGGAGCCGGGCGCGGTCCGGACCACCGCCGCGGCGGTGAGGTCCTGTGCCAGGTCGCGGGGCCAGTGCACGGCGACGCCCGCGGCGGCGAGCCGGGTGGCCACCACCCCGAGGAGGTCGGTCACCTCGTCCTCGGACAGGGCCAGTACGTCGGGCGCGTCCTGCTCGGTGAGCCGGTCCAGCGGCGGCCAGATGCGGGCGGCGCGCCGTACCGCGAGGGCCGTGTCGACGCGGGCGCGCGCCCCGAAGGCGGGGTCCGCCGCGCCCGACCACAGGTCGGCGACGTCGGTGACGAGGGTGGGGTCGGCGAGGCTGTGCACCTGGACCACGGCGGCTCCCGCGGCGCGCCCGCGGCCCTCTCCCGCGCCGCCGCCCCCGGGGCCCTGCCCGGTGCCGTCCCCGACGCTGTCGAAGAGGTCGAACGCCGAGAGGTCCAGGCGGAGCGAGATCCGTACGCCCGCGTCCATGCCCGCGGCGACCTCGGCGGCCCAGTCCCGTGCGTGGGGCAGGCGCTGGGCGGGGCGTGCCGCGAACGGTCCGCCGAGGGCGTGCGGCGCGGCCGGGGTGCGCGGCAGGGTGTCGGTGACCGCGTCCAGGAAGGAGCGGATCAGGGCGCGCGGCTCGGGCAGCCGGATCGGGCCGGGTCCTTCCAGGGGGACGGCGTGTCCCTCGGGCGGCAGGGCGGCGGCCACCGCGCGCAGGTGGGCCATGTCCTCCGGGTCCAGGGGGCCGGCCCGCCAGGCGTCGTGGCCCGCCGCGGTGAGGCCGGGGAGCAGGCGGCCGCGGGCGGTGAGCCGCAGGGCGTGCAGGGCGGCGGCGCCCCAGCAGGCGGTGGCGGGGTGGGCCGCGGGGTCGTGCCGGGCGCTCGTCAGCAGGGGCAGCGCCGCTTCGAGCGGGAGCGTCAGCGCCGGGACCTGCCCGCGCCGCACGCCGGGTCCGTGGCGCCGTACGACGGTGAGCCGGGTCAGCGCGGCGGGCGCGGAACCGTCCTCGGGCGTCTGGGGAGGAGTGGGCAGTTCGCCGTCGGCGGGGTCCCAGAAGGCGACGCGTCCCTCGCGCGGGAGCGGGGCGGGCAGGAAGACGGCGGCGAGCCGGAGGGGCACGCGGAAGCCGGGGTCCTGCGGCAGTGCCGCCGATCCGACCGGTGTGGCCGGTGTGGCCGGTGTGACCGTGGTCGTGTCGCGCATACGTTCTGTCACCTCCCGCCCGCCGTGTCGGATCAACTGTCTTCGACTCTAAGGGCGGGGTCTGACAATCGGCTCCGGACGCCGGCCGGCGGTCCGGTCAGGGGGTGGTGCGGGAGACGACGTAGACCATGGGGAGGTCCGGATCGGCGAGGTTCACGACGACGTCCCGGGTCGGCGCGGGGTCCTTCTGGGTGTGGATCAGGCCCCACCACGAGCCCGTTCCGGAGAACTTCCAGTGCGTGACCCGCTGGTCGCGGTGGCTGATGGTGATGTCGCCCCGCTTCAGGTCGCCCCGGTCGACGCCGACGCCGGCGAGGAAGGCGTCGAGCCCGGCGGAGGTGGTCTCGAACTGGACGTAGAGGCGGCTGGTCTTCCAGTTGTTGGTCTCGTAGGACGCGACCTTGGCGGCCGGGTGCGGCACGGGGACCTGGTAGAGGCGGCGCTGGAGCTTGGAGGGCCAGCCCTCGCTCAGGCCGGTCGCCGAGTACTTCGCCTCCTTGTCCTTGCCGCTGTCGCGGCTCTGGGCGGCGGAGATCACCAGGTAGCCGGCCGGGATGCCGATGAGCAGCACGATGATGATCAGGGTGAGTGCCCGGCGGCGGATCATGCGGCGGTGGTTCTCGGGCGGGCGCCCGGCGTCGTCGGAGGATGCGGTCTGCTGCGTCATGGTGTCCGTCACAGGGTCTCCCCGTCCGTCCTGCGAGCCTCCGCGTACCGCTCGTACCGCTCGTGGCGCTCCACCCGGCGGCGCTTGGCGCGGCGGAAGCGGCGGGCGACCAGCCGGGCCAGGTCGGCGGCGCCGACCATGCCGGCCTCGGGGCCGAGCTGGGCGCGGACGATCCGGGCCTCGGGGCGGTAGCCGCGACCGGTGAGCTGGCGCTTGAAAGCGTCCCGGGCCGGTCCGATCAGCAGGTCGTCGGCGGCGCTGACACCGCCGCCGATCACGAAGCAGGAGGGGTCGAGGGCGGCGGCGAGGTTGGCGATGCCGACGCCGAGCCACTGGCCTATGTCCTGGAGCAGCTCGACGCACATGGCGTCGCCGTCGCGGGCCAGCTCGGTGATCATCGGGCCGCTGATGTCGCCGATGCTGCCCTTGACGTGTTCCAGGATCCCGTACGCCACCGGGGAGTCGGCGGCGGCCATCTCGCGGGCCTCGCGGACCAGCGCGTTGCCGGAGCTGTACTGCTCCCAGCAGCCGCGGTTGCCGCACGGGCAACGGTGGCCGCCGGGGACGACCTGCATGTGGCCGAACTCTCCGGCGACGCCGTACTTGCCGCGCTTGACCTGGCCTTCCTCCAGGATCGCGCCGCCGATGCCGGTACCGAGAGTGATCATGACGAGGTGGTCCTCGCCGCGGCCGGCGCCGAACCGCCACTCGGCCCAGGCGGCGGTGTTGGCGTCGTTGTCCACCAGGACGGGCACGGAGAGGCGTCCGGAGAGGCGGTCCCGGAGGGGCTCGTTGCGCCAGGACAGGTGGGGGGCGAACAGGACGCGGTTGCGGTCGGCGTCGACCCAGCCGGCCGCGCCGATGCCGACGGCGTGCACGTCGTGCCGGTCGGACAGGTCCAGGACCAGTTCGACGATGGTGTCCTCGACGACCCTGGGGCTCTTGGACTTGTCCGGGGTCTCCGCGCGGACCTTCTCCAGGATGGTGCCGTCGGCGTCGACGACGCCCGCCATCACCTTGGTGCCGCCGATGTCGATGCCGACCGTGGGCACGCGGGGTGCCGTGAGGTGGGAGCGGCGCTCCCTCGTGCCGACCGTGCGGAGCACGGTGGCCCGGCGGGAGCCGATGGGGGCGGTGAGGTCGCGGTAGGTGCTCATCGGGTGCGATTCTGCCGCACGGCTCCGGTGGGTGCCGAATGGCACGGTCACGGGGTGGCGAGGATCATGCCGGGGGTGCTCTCCGCCCGGCCGGGAGGTACACCGGCCGGTCAGGGATGGCTCTGGTCGCCGTGCGCGTGGTCGGTCGCCTGCTGGGCCATTCGGGTCAGGGCCGCGAAGTACCGCTCGGCGGTCTGGAACGGCACCACGTCGGTCGTTCCGCCGAAGTGACGTATTTCCACGACCACCTGCGGCCGATGGTGGGGAGGGTGAGGAGACCGGTCCAGATCCGGCAGGGTGAACATCTTTCCGAAGATTTCTCGCTGGGTGATGCGTGGTCCGTTGCTCACGATGCCGCTGAGGACGACGTCCCGAAGTCCCAGGCCCTCGTACTGCGCCTGCAACGGGCGCTGGACGGGCGCGCCGGTCTCCTGTGCGTACTGTTGCGCGTACGACGGCATTCGCCGCAGCAGGGCCGTCTCGAAGTCCAGGATCACTTGCTCCGAGAGCGCGTTCAGCATGAGGCTCGCCCTGTCGCTCAACTCCGCACGGATCTTGTGCAGGTCGATGCGTGACAGCATGGCCGTCTGCGATTTCCCGAGCCCGTTCAGAACCATGAGGGAGGCGAACGCGGCCCCGGTCGTATAGGTGAGCAGCAGGAGCCCTTGAAGTTCCCGCAGGTCTCTGCTGTCGAGGGGCGTGTGGTTCCTGTCGGCCAGATTTCGCACTTTCATTGTTTCGGTACGGGCGAAGGCGACGCCGTCCTGGAGGTGCTCACTCGCGAGGACGTCACCGGCGGGGTCCTGCCTGATGTGCGGGGAGATGAGTTCCGCGAATTCCATCAGGGCCGCCAACTCGAAGCTGTACGTGTATTGCGGATGAACTCCTACGACTCCGCCGTCGACCGCCGGTATGTAGTTCAGGTACTCGGCCGTGGGGTGCAGCTCGTATCCGTCCTGTGGCCTGAAGAGGTGCGTGAGGGGGATCTTCCGGTGCCGCAGGCGGCGCCCGGCGACTTGCGACGACGCGAGATTGACTGTCTCGAAGAGGCGTCCGAGGTGCTGGAAGACCTGCCCGGGGGTGCGGCCGAGCTGGTCGACTTCGCCCGCGAGAACCGCCATGGGCGTCTCCACGACGACTTCGAACACCCACAGGGGCACTCGCTGGGTCACGTCCGGGCGGGTGGTTCCTCCCGTGGCCACGTCCTTTGTGCTGAGGAAGGAGAACGGCCCTCCGTCCACATCGATACGAATACCGTAAGAGGGGTTCCTCGCCAGGTAGGGCAGCTTTTCCGGTTCGATCTCGGTGTTGCCGCGGGACGCCGGGAGACGTCCTTCGAGATAGCCGCTGTAGACCTCCAGTTCGGTCGACCCCTTCCCGTATTCCAGGGTCCGGGGAGGGTCGGTGAGCGCGTGTCCGGTGGAGGTGGACTCGGAGTTCCGCCGATGCATTCCGCCCGGCGCTTCGACGGGATGAACCTGCTGTCCGTGGGCGTCGACGAAGAGGACCCGGACGTCCACGGGGGGACGCAGGTGTGCACGCGATATCAGGCGACGGCCCTTGCTGTTCTCCGGGTTTATCCAGTCCACCGGATGCATCTCATCGGCGGTTCTGTAGGCCATGAGAGCGTGTCCCACCCCGTCGGAGGGGCGCCAGAGAATCAGGGCGGTGGCGCCTGCCGCCATTCCGGTCAGGGCCGTCTCCACACTTTCCCATGAGGTCACTCGTGACCATTCGGAGTTCATGCCCATTCGGTGTTTCGGCGCACGGGATCCGACGTTGATGTCATCCGCGGTGCGAGCGGAACGCACGAAGGGGTGCAGTCTTTCCGGCTGGAGTTGCCGCAGGACGCCGAGGAGAAGCTCGACGCAGAATTCGGGCGTATGCGGTCGCGCCGTCGAGGTGACCGCCTCGACCGCCCGGTCGACGCGTTCCTCCAGAGTTCTGCGGTCAAGGACACGGAGGACTCCGTCCGCCGCCTGATGCTCCGCCCCCGTGATGGCGTGGCTCGGCCGGATCGTCCCGTGCGGGGACCGCTGGGGGACACGGTGCGAGGACCTCGTACCGGTCCGGCCGCCACGTCCGGCGCGCGTGGCCGAGCGCCCGGAGGGTGGCCCCGAGGCGTGGAGTCGCTCGACTGTTCCACCGAGGGAGGTGCCGCTCGCCCTGCGGGTGCCGCCCAGCGTCCCGTACGTCGACGACCGGATGCCGGGAGTCCGCGTCACCAACTGCTCCGTCACCGTGATCGCCGCCGCCTGGGCCTCGGCCTGGGACCACTCGTCGGGTCCCGCTCCCACCAGTAGTCCCGCGACGTGGACGAGTGCCTCCCGCTGCGCCTGTCGCAACGCCTCGGACCGCTCGTCCTGCCCTATCAGCAGGGCGGGGCGCAGCAACGCCACCGCGTGGTTCCACGCCCGGTCCCACGGCGTGACCACGGCGAGTCCCGGACCGGTCTGTTCTGAGCGCGCCCCCGGATGAGCCTGACCCAGCGGATCGCCACCCGAAAGAGTATGCCCGGACGATGAGGGGCCGGCGGGCCAGTGGGAGAGTTCGAATCCCTGGCCGGCTCCCCCGGTGTGGTGCGGCTCGGGTGCGAACCGCCCGGCGGAGGTGTCCTCGGCCCTCTGTCGGTCCAGGACGGTGGTGGCCAGGTAGTGGTCCGCTCCCGCGCCGGCCCGCGTCAGACGGACCAACGTGAGCGGCGTACCGTCGGCCGCGCCCACGTGGTGTTCGGCTCCGTCCGGCTGCACGATCGTCAACGCCAGTCCGAAGGCACGGGCGGCCAGCATGGGAGCGATGTCCCCGCTCGCGCTGTCGTAGTGGCCGGGCGTCCGCAGATCATGGAGGAGACGCCGGCGGTCCGCCTCGCCCCAGCCGTCGTGGATCTGCTGGAGCGCGCTGTCCCGCGCCATCCGCGACAGTTGCGTCCAGTCCCCGTTCGCGGGACCGGCCGGCCCCCACTGCGCCCGGAGGAACTGTTCCGCTCGGTCCGTGGCCTGGTTGGCCTGCGCCATGGCCTCCACATGGGCGGTGAAGGCCGGGTCCGAGGCGAACGCCTCCTCCAGCACCGCCGCCATGGCACGGCGGATGGCCCACGGGGTGAGCAGACCGTACTCGTCCACGTCCCGTACCTCGGTGGCGGACCCCGGCCTCCCGGCGGCTCTCGGGTGCCGGGCGAAAACCTCGGGCGCGGTCATTCGCAGCGCGTACAGGAGGCAGTCACCGTCCGCGACGACCTCCACCGCGGTCAGCCCGCGAGCGGCGAGGACCAGGTGCTGCTCGGCCGTCAGTCCGCCGACGTGGGTGGCGGCCCCTGGTTCCGCCGGCATGCCGTCGTACCACTGCGTCGTGGCCCCTTGGCCTCCCTGTCCGTCACGAGCGGCCGCATCCCGTACCTCCGCATCCCACCCGGCGGCCAGTGCCCGGGCCTGCGTGTCACTCATACCGGCGGCGAGGCCGTCCACGACCCGCAGCACCGCCAGATCCCGGGCTGCCCGCACCTCGTCGGCCGCCGGTTCGAGCCCGACCGGATCGGCGGGCTCCACCAGACCCGCCGCCCTACCCCACAGAACCTGGAAGTGCTCCGCGCCGAGCCACCGCACGAGACGGTCCTGCGTCTCGGCGGCCGTCTCCGACACGGGTTCCAGAGCCCCACCCAGGAAACCGTCCAGCTCCGGATACGGGTTGAAGTCCATGCCCAGGTCCATGCTCAGGCCCATGTCCATGCCCAAGTCCATGCCCAGGCCCAGGTCCATGCCCAAGTCCATGCCCAGGTCCATGCTCATGCCCAGGTCCATGCCCAGGCCCAGGTTCGCGCCCATGCCCTGGTCCGCCCCCATGCCCTGGTCCGCGCCCATGCCCGGTTCGATGTGCTGACCGGAGGATTCCTGGCCGTCCGCCCCGAGCCCGGACCAGGACAGGTCGAGGCCCTCCCACTCCGTGCCGGCCCACGACGCGTCCAGGTCGTCACCCGGCCGACCGCTCAGCCACTGGTCCAGATCGGACAGCACCTGGTCGAGTGAGTCGTCTCCACCCGCCAGTTCCTCGCCGTCCCGCATCGCCCCGCCGGGATCGTGCTCCTGCCCGGCCGTGTCGATGCCCGGCGCCGTCTCCGTGCGCGACGCCTCCGCCCCCGCACCGGACGTACCGGACACACCGGACGCATCCGCGGTCCGCTCGGCGGCGGCCGACCGTGCGCCGGGCCTTCGCCGTTCGCTGGACAGTGTGCCGAGGATCGTGTCGGCCCACCCGGCGCCGAACACCTTCCGCAGTTCGGCGCGCTGTGCGGGGTCGACGCTGTGGTGATCGGCGTACCGGAGCGTGCCGATCCAATGGGCGATGTCCACGGTGGCCCGGCCGCCGGGTACCGGGACGGCCCGCAGCTCCTCGGCCGGCAGCGGCCCGGACGGCACCCGGCCGTTCAGGTGGGCCCGCATCGTCGTCAGCACGTCGCGGGTGGGCCACCGCATACCGACCGACTCCCACCACGACACGACAGGCTGCGGCAGACGGGATAGGCCCACCGTGAACCGCAGCGAGGCGAGGTACCTCGCCAGTGCCGGATGCTGCCTGCCGACCTCCAGATGGCCGTTCTCGGCGTGGAAACGCTGTGCCGCCCCACGCTGGTGCTGGGCCGTACCGGCGGAGAGGCGGCCGCGCCGGCGGGCAGCGGCCAGGCCGTGATCCGGTACTTCCAGCCAGTGTTCCGCGTGCAGCCGTTCCATCTGGGCCTGGTTCAGACGTACCCCCCACCTGTCGGACACCCAGTCGGCGACCGCCCCGAAGGTCGCCTGCGGTGATCGCCGGAAGTGTGCGAAGAGTTCGGTTCGCCGGTCCGGTGGCGGATACTCCGGCCAGTGCGGACGTTCGAAAGGTGGCCGCTGGGCGGGCGAGGCCCACAGTCGGCGCCGCCACGCCTCCTGCTGCCGCACCCCTACGGACCACTCCCGCGCGTCGACGTCGATCGGCGCCCCCGGACCCCCCGGCTCGGCCTCTTCACCCTCCGGCTCGGCCTCCGCGCGCTGCGGCTCGGAACTCGGACCGAACAGGCTCTCCATCTCCTCGTCCTCGGACGCCTCCCCGGCGGCACGTTCCGGCGCCCCGGCCCGCACCCGGGCACTGTCACGCGCAGACCGAGCGGCGGTCCGCCGCGGACGCGCCCCAACGGACTGACCGGACTCACCCCGGGGAAAGGCGCGCGCCTTGTCCCGCTGCCCGAGCACCCAGTCACCCCACTCCTGCCCGAAGCCCTCGTACAGGAGGCTTCGCTCCGCCGCGGTGAGTTTGGGTGCCTTGCCGAACGTCCTGATCCAGGCGGCGAGATCGAAGGTGGCCGCGTGGCCCGGGACGGTCACCGCCTCGATGTCGGAACTCGCCGGCGGCACCGTGATGACGCCGTTCCGGCCGGCCCGGTACGCCTCGGCCGCCGCTGCCGCCTGCCGCACCGGCCACCGCATGCCCATCCCGTCCCACAGGTCGACCACCGACTGGGGCAGCGAAGAACGCTGTTGGCGGAGGTTGTTGAGGACCAGCCTGATGTCGTATCGCTTGTTCGGGCCGTCGACCATCGTGCCGGTGGGGACTTCGAGGTGCCCGTGGGCGTTGAAGAACGTCTCGGCGGCCCGGTGCTTCCAGCCACCGCGCTCCAACGCCGCGAGTTCCGCGCTCGTGTGCCCGCGGGCATCACGCCGCCGGCCCGCGCCGGAGTCCTCGGAGACGCCGTCCGTCCCGGTCGGCGCCTGCGGCACGAACCACCGCCGGAGGAGCGTTTCGGCCCACTCCCTGTTCACGGCTGTTTCGACGCCCGGCCCGTCCAGGGACCGCAGATGTTCCAGCCTCTCCCGCCACTGCGCGAGGTTGGCCGTGGCCTGCCAGCCCGGTACCGCGACGGCCCGGATCTCCTCGTCCGGTGGCGGCGCCGCGAGCGTACGACCGTCGAGGTAGGTCCTCGCGGCCTCCAGCATGTCCTCGGTGGACCACCGCATGCCGACCGAGTCCCACCAGTCCACCAGGGGCTGCGGAAGTCCGGCGACGGTCCCCGTGCTCCGCAGTTCCTGTACGTAGCCGCCCAGGTCGACCCGGAGCCCCTGCGCGAGCACCTCGTGCGCGGCGGGGACCTCCAGGTCGTGGTGTTCCTGGAAGTACTGCCACGCCGCGACGGAGTGGAGCGGTGACCAGCCGGGACGAGCAGGCCCGGTCGGCACCGGCAACGGCACCGTTCGGCGGTAGGCGTCGTGCAGCCGCGCCAACTGCGTCTGCTCCAGTCGCACCCCGAACGCGCTGCGCGCCAGGTCGGCGACCACGCCGAACGTCAGTACCTCCTGCGCCGCGGCCTCCCGTTCGCGTCGCATCAACTCGGCCGCGAGCTGCCGTGCCTGCGGGGGTGTCAGTCCCAAGTCGGCGGCCGCTGCCGCGGCGGACTGGTCCGGTGCGGAGTACCACGGCCGGGATCGCCGTATCCGTTCCTGAAGCCGCCACCCGGCCGCGGTCCGCGCGTCCGCGAGGTCCGACGCGGGTGCCCTGTGCTGCCGCGCGTCCGCGAGGTCCGACGCGGGTGCCGGGTGCTGCTGCCGGTGAGCGGGCCCGGCGGCTCCCTGTGTCCCGGATTGGCCGCCCCGGGCGGTGACGGCGGTCGCGGCGCCCGGCTCACCGTGCGGTTGGCTGCCCGCGAGGGCGCGCGCCGCCCGGTGCTCCCGGAACAGCCAGTCGGTCCACACCGAGCCGAAGCCGCCCAGGAGGGCCCGGTAGTCCGCTTGCGTGGCCTCCGGCTTCCTCAGGAACGCCTTGCTCCACGCGGCGAGGTTGAAAGTGGCCTGATGGCCCGGCACGACGACCGCCGCGAGGTCGGCATCCGGCGGCGGCACCGCGAGGTCGGCCCCTCGGCCGTCGCGGTACGCGCGAGCCGCTTCCGCCGCGCTCGACGCGTGCCAGCGCAGGCCCAACTCGTCGTAGGCGTCGACGACCGGCTGCGTGAGCTGTCTGCGGTCCTTGCGCACGGCATCGAGTCCCAGTCGGAGGTCATGGGTTTTCGAACCGTCGGCCGCAGAAGTGTTCGCGGGCACTTCGAGATGGCCGTTGGCCTCGGCGAAGGCCTTCGCGCCTCGGTACTTCCAGTCCGCCGTGATGTCCCGCTGTGCACGGGTGGTCCGCCTGGCCGCGGGCGCCACCGTGTCGGCTCCTCGGCTCGATCCGGCGGCGCTGCTCTCGGGCACGTACTGGAAGGCCCCGAGCACCTGGCCGGCCCAGGCAGCCCCGAGCGCCTCGTTGACCTGGGGCGTCCGGGCGGCCAGGGAGTGGTACCGCAGGGTCTCCCGCCAGTGCGCCAGGTCGGCTCTGGCCTGCCAGCCGGGGACTTCGACGGCCCGGATCCGCTCGTCGGGCGGCGGCTCGGCGAACGTCCGGCCGTCACGGTGATTCCGCCCGGCCTCCAGCATGTCCTCGGTGGACCACCGCATGCCGACCGACTCCCACCAGTCGACCAGGCCCTGGGGAAGTCTGGCCGCGGGACCCTTGTCGCGCAGCTCCCTGATGTGACGTCCCACGGGGACGTGCTGCCCCCGTATCTGCGCGGCATCACGGTAGGAGACCTCCAGGTGCAGATGGTCCCGGAAGTACTGCCACGCCGCGACGAAGTGCGGCCAGGACCAGCCCATGTGGCGAGAGCTGTGCGGCAGCGGTGCGCTGCGGCGGTACACCTCGTGCAGCCGTTCCAGTCGGGTCTGCTCCAGTCGCACCCCGTACCGCTGGTGCACCAGGTCGGAGACGGAACCGAAGGTCAGCACCTCTGGCGCGGCGGCGATCCGCTCCCGCGCCTGTAGGTCCGAGAACAGTTCGTCGCGCTGTTCCCCGGTGAGCCCGGTGTCCTCCTGCCCCGGGCCGGGGAGCTGCTGTTCCGCTTCCGAGGCCCACGGTCTCGATCGCCGGATGCGTTCTCGGAGCCGGCCCGCCCTCTCCGTTTCCTCCGGTGCGGTGACGGATGCCGCTCGCGGAGCCGGCGGCGCTCCACCGCGCAGTCCGGGCCGGGAGGTGCGGAGGCCGGCCGTCCGCCGCGCCAGTGTGTCGGCCAGTGCCTCGGCCCGCGCCCTGCTCATGCCGCCGGCGAGGCCCGCCGCGACCCTCGTCACCGCCGCGTGCTGTGCCGCCCGCAGTTCCTCGACCTCCGGCTCCAGACCGATCAGGAGGGCGGGCCGCACCAGACCCGCCGCCCGGTCCCACAGCGCCTGGAAACGCCGCGGTCCGACCGACCGCACAAGACGGTCCCGCAGCTCATCGGTCGTCTCCGCCACCTGACGCGGCTCGTCGCCGGCACGGTGGGGACGAGCCGCGGCCAGGCCGGAGCGGAACGCGTCGGTCCATTCCGCCTCGTGGGCGGCCCGGGACGGGGACAGCGCCCGGGGCGCCCACAGCAGTTCGTAGGCGGCCAGGAAGTCGGCGCGGAACTCGTCGGCCAGTTCCGCGAGCCTGTCGCTGTCCACGTCCCGGTGGTCGCGCAACGCCTCGAAGGAGCGGCCCGCGGAGTGCAGCGCCGTCGTGATCCCCGCCTCGAAGGTCAGGTGGGCGGGCAGGGCGCGCGCCTGGTCGGCCAGGACGGCGTCCCAGCGGGGTACGGCGCCGGCCAGTTCCTGACTCGTGAGCGGGCGCTCGGTGAACTCGGTGAACTCGGTGAACTCGGTGAACAGCGTGTCGAACGCGGACCGCAGCCGTTCGGCCAGCCCGGCCCGCGCCCGGGACGCGTCGGCCTCGGTGAGCGCCTCGTCGCCGTGGACCGCGCGCCACCTCTGGAGCTGTTCGTCGAAGAGGCGGCCGGAGACGGCGTTCACGTGGTCGCGGGCGTGCCGCACGGTGAGCCAGGTGTGCAGCCGGTCGGGGTCGGTCAGCTCGGCGTACGCGGAGCGCCGGCGCTCCGTCCGCTCCCCCGCGTCACCGCGGCCGGCCGTGGCGTGGTCCGGACCGAGAAGCCGGTCGAAGCGGTCGTCGACGGCGGCGGCCACCGCTACCTCAAGAGCGCGGCGCAGCATCGGGCGCGGTCGGGCGAAGTCCACCGGGAAGCGGTCCAGGAACAGCGGTGCCGTCCGGGGACCGGCCGCGCTCCAGGAGGCGGCGGCATCCGCGACGGCCTCCCGCGCACGCAGGATCTCCGTCTCGCGGGCCGCCTGGGAGGCCAGTCGGGCGGGCAGCTCGGCCAGAATCCCGCCGACCCGCTCCTCCCAGACCCGCCAGGGCTGCCAGGACTGCCAGGACTGCCGGACCTGTGGCGGCCCGGTGCCTTCGGAGACGAGCCCGGCCGCACCGGCCGCGGTGGGGAAGGAGTGCTCGTAGGCACGCCGTAACTCCTCACGCGCGTCCTCCCGCACTCGGGCGCGGCCCGGCTCGGAGACCTGGCGGTTCCCGGCGTCGGACGTCGCCGGCAGTTCCCGGCTGCTCCGGTCGAGCCCGTCGTGGAAGGAGGCGGCCACTTCCTCGAACGCCGCGTCGAGCCGGGCCGTCTGCCCGAGCAACAGGGCGTGCCGGTCGAACTCCCCCGCGAGTCCGGCGACCAGGGCGCGCAGGCGCCGACTCCCCTGCCGTAGCACGTCGTTCATCGCGGTGCGGGGGTCGAGGCCGGCCGACGTCTCGCGCAGGGCCTCCTCCCAGCGCTCGCGGAAGTCGGCGGCGGCCCGTTCCCCCACGGCGGTGACCAGGTCGGCGGACAGCTCGAACGGCATCCGGTCCCCGTCGGCCGGCCGGCCGCGCCAGGCTTCGGTCAGCCGTTCCTCCCAGACCCGCAGCGCGCGGTCGAACGCGGCATCACCCCGGTCGACCGCCACCTCCCGGACCGCCGCGACCGTGACGGCATCCCATGGTTGCCGGGCCGCTGTCAGCGGGCCGGTGCGGGCCTGCGCCAGCAAGTCGGCGTACCGCTGGCGCAGTTCCGTCTGCGCGGCGTGCCAGGCCGGGACGCGCCAGTCGCGGGAGTCGGTCCGCACCGGGGGCGGGACGAGTTCGGTGAGCGGCGCGGTGCCCTGACCGTCGGACGGGGCGGCCTTAACGGCCGTCGCGGCGCGTGCGGCCTCGGTGGTGTGGACGAACTCCTCGCGCAGGTCGCCGAGGTGGTTCCGGGTCCAGTCGGCGGTGGCCGAGTGGGACATCCGCACCGTGGTACCGGAGTGTCGCTCCAGGAGGCGGGTGAAGTCCTGGTGCAGCCGGTGCCGGGACTCGGCCACCTCGTGCAGTGCGGTGGCCTGGTCCCGGAACCGTGCCAGGACCTCGCCACGGGCGTGCGGACCGTGGAGGTCGAGCTGTCCGAACAGGGGCTCGGCGACGGCCCGGCGCTGCCGCTCGTACCAGGAAGCCAGTTCGCCGTTCCAGGCCGGGTCGGCCGCGAACCGGGCGATGTACTCGCCGAACATGCCGCGTTCCGCGACCACGGCGGGTGCCCGCCGCCGCTGGTGCGTGGCGGCCTGGCGAATGTCCTCGGCCAGCCGGTCCATGCGCTGCCCGCGCTCGCCGGCGTCCTGTACGGCCGTGGCCTCGTGCCACTGGGCGACGAACCGTTCACGCAACGCGCCGAGCTGCCGCGCGTACCAGCGGTGCGTCCGGTCGCTCCAGGTGGCCCGGCCGTCGGCCAGGTCGACGCGTTCGCCGTGCGATCCGGTGGTGCGCAGTACGGCGTCGAAGGCGGCGCGGGCCTGCCGGTCCGCCGCCCAGGCGGCGTGCGCCTCGGCGTACCGCTGCCGGAACGCCTCCGCCTGCGCGGCGGCCGTTTCGACGGCCGGACGACCCGCCATCACGTCCTGGAACTCCTCGGCCAGCGCGGCGGCCTGCGACGAGGCGGCGAAGGCCGTGCCGCCGCGGTCGATGGGCAGCACGGTGGCGATGTCGCGGTCGAAGACCTGGCGTGCCTGTTCCCGGGCGGCGAGAGCGTCCCGGGTGGCCGCGAGCCGGGTGTCCAGATCCGCGAGAGCGCCGGCACGGTCCCGCGCCCAGGTGTCGGCGAACGCCTCCCGGACGGGGGCGAGCCGGCCCGCCGCCTCCGGGGCGCGCAGTTCGGGGAAGTCCGTGAGCCGGGTCTCGAACTCGCCGTACGCCCGGTCCCGGGCCTCGACGGTGGTGCGCAGGTCCGCGAGCGCCTCGGCAACGGGGTGCGGTGAGGCTGCCGCGCCGGCCGGCCGGAGGGGAGCGGTGGAGGCGGTGGGAGTGGTGGAGGCGGTGGAAGTGCCGGGAGTGGGAGTGGGTGTGGGTGTGGGGTCCTGACGGGTGATCAGTTCCTGGGTCTGGAGCTGTGTGCCGGTGTCGGTGCCGGTGTCGGTGCCGGTGTCGGTGTCGGTGTTGCGGGCCGTGGTGG
>NZ_BAABIG010000006.1:0-10423 GCF_039542605.1 Streptomyces ziwulingensis | reverse complement strand
TCGAGTCCAGCGCCCACCCGGTGCTCGTCCAGCCCGTCAGCGAGATCGTCGACGAGACCCGCGCGGACGCGGTGGCCACCGGCTCCCTGCGCCGTGATGAGGGCGGTCTGCGACGGCTGTTGACGTCGATGGCCGAAGTGTTCGTCCGGGGCGTCACCGTCGACTGGACCGGCGTACTGCCCGAGGGCGCCGGTGACACCCACCTCGGCCTGCCGACGTACGCCTTCGACCACCGCCACTACTGGCTGAAGACCGCGCCGGCCACCGACGCCTCCTCGCTCGGCCAGGCCGCCGCCGACCACCCCCTGCTGGGCGCGGTCGTCCCGCTGCCCCAGACCGACGGGCTGGTCTTCACCTCCCGTCTCTCCCCGCGCACCCACCCCTGGCTGACCGACCACGTCGTCGGTGACGCGGTCGTCGTACCCGCCACCGCCCTGGTCGAACTCGCCCTGCGCGCCGGCGACGAGGCGGGCACCACCCGCCTGGACGAACTGACCGTGGAGACACCGCTGATACTGCCCGAAGAGGGCGGCATACGTGTCCAGGTCGCCGTCGGCGGCCCCGACGACACCGGTGCGCGCACCGTCGACATCCACGCGGCCGGCGAGGGCGCCGAGGCCGCCGTCTGGACCCGGCACGCCACCGGACGGCTGTCACCCGCCCCGCTCACCGCCGCCGAGGCGAGCGCCGAGCTGACGCTGTGGCCGCCCACCGGCGCCCGCCCGGCCGACGCCGACGAGCTGTACAAGGACCTGCTCCACCTCGGCCACCCCTTCGGCCCTGCCTTCCGGGGCGTACGGGCGCTGTGGCGGCGCGGTGACGAGGTCTTCGCCGAAGTCGCCCTGGCCGAGGAACAGCGGGCCGGCGCCGAACGGTTCGGCATCCATCCCGCGCTGCTCGACGCCGCCGTGCAGTCCGGGCTGCGGCACGCGGCCACGGCCGACCCGGACGGCACCGGGCAGCGGCTGTGGCAGCCCGCCACCTGGCAGGGGCTCACCCTGCACGCCACCGGCGCGACCACGCTCCGGGTGCGGCTCGCCCCGACCGGCACCGGCGCTCTCGCCCTGGAGGCGGCCGACGAGGCCGGCGGTCTCGTCGTGACCCTGGACGCCCTGGGCTTCCTGCCGGTCCCCGGCGACCGGCTGACCGCGGTCCAGGGCGACGCCGCCGACTCCCTGTTCCGCGTCGAGTGGACGGAACTCCCGGCGGTCGCCGCCGAGGCGCGGCAGGTGCCGCAGTGGGTGCCGCTGTTCCACCCGGACGAGGTCGACATCCTCGCCGGCGCGGCCACCGGCCCCATGGTCGCCGTGATCGAGGCCGTGACCCCCGACGGCACCGCCGACGCCGCCCTCTCCCAGGCCGACCGCATGGTGGCCGTGCTCCAGAACTGGTTCGCCGCGACCAGCCTGGAGGAGTCCCACCTCGTGGTCCTCACCCGGGGGGCCGTGCCCGCCGGCGGGGACGCCGCGGTGACGGACCCGGCCGGTGCGGCGGTCTGGGGCCTGGTCCGCGCGGCCCAGGCCGAGAACCCCGGCCGGATCGTCCTGATCGACACCGACACCGACCTCGACATCGGCTACGGCACGGCTGTCGAACCGCTGCTCGCCACGGTCCTCGCCTCGGGCGAGGCCCAGGTGGCGGTACGTGGCGCCGCGGGTGACGCGGGTCGTGGTGCGGTGTTGTCGGTGCCGCGGCTGGTGCGGGCGCCGGAGTCCGGGCCGGCCGTCGGGTTTCGTTCCGGTGGTTCGGTGCTGGTCACCGGTGGTACCGGTTCGCTGGGCGCGCTGGTGGCCAGGCACCTGGTCGAGCACCATGGTGTACGGCACCTGGTGCTGGCCGGCCGGCGGGGTGCGGCGGCCGAGGGTGCCGAGGAGCTGAAGGCCGAACTGTCGGGTCTGGGCGCGGCGTCGGTGGACCTGGTGGCCTGCGACGTGTCCGACCGTACGGCGGTGGCGGAACTGCTGGACTCGGTCCCGGCGGAGCACCCCCTGACGGGTGTGATCCACACCGCCGGTGTCCTGGACGACGGCGTGATCGGCGCCCTCACCCCCGAACGGATGGCGGGCGTCTTCGGCCCGAAGGCGAGCGCCGCCGCCCACCTGGACGAACTGACCCGCGCCCTGGACCTGACGGTCTTCGCCGTCTACTCCT
Organism: Streptomyces ziwulingensis; assembly: GCF_039542605.1. Lineage (NCBI taxonomy): Bacteria > Bacillati > Actinomycetota > Actinomycetes > Kitasatosporales > Streptomycetaceae > Streptomyces > Streptomyces ziwulingensis. The sequence continues at coordinate 8,272 of NZ_BAABIG010000006.1, read as the reverse complement.
CCGGCGCCGGACTGTTCGGCTCGGCGGGCCAGGGCAACTACGCCGCCGCCAACGCCTACCTCGACGGCCTGATGGCCCGCCGCCGCGCCGCCGGACTGCCGGCCGTGTCGCTGGCCTGGGGGCTGTGGGAGCAGAGCACCGGCCTGACGGCCCACCTCAGCGCCACCGACCAGGCCCGCATGGGCCGCGGCGGCGTCCGCGCCCTCACCCCCGAAGAGGGCCTGGCCCTCTTCGACACCGCGCTCGGCGCCGAGCAGGCCCTCGTCGTCCCGATCAAGCTGGACCTGCGGGCCGCCCGTGCCGACGCGGCCTCCGGCGGCACGGTCCAGCCGCTGATGCGCGGCCTGATCCGGGTCACCCGGCAGGCCGCCCGGACGGCCACCGCGGACCGCAGCGGCGGCGGCCTGGCCGACCGGCTCGCCGGACTCACCCCCGACGAGCAGGAGGCGCTGCTCCTGGACCTCGTCCGCGGACAGGTCGCCACCGTCCTCGGCCACGCCGGGGCCGACCAGGTCAGGGCGGAGAAGGCGTTCAAGGACGCCGGCTTCGACTCCCTCACCTCCGTCGAACTGCGCAACCGGGTCCGCGACGCCAGCGGCCTCACCCTGCCGACGACCGTCGTCTTCGACTACCCGACCCCGCTCGCCCTCGCCCGCCACCTGCACAGCCACTTCGGCCACGTCGCCGCCGCCGGGGCCGCCCCCGTACCGGCCGTCGCCGCGGCCGACCCCGGGGAGCCGATCGCGATCGTCGGCATGGCCTGCCGGCTGCCCGGCGGTGTGGCCGGCCCCGAGGACCTCTGGGAACTGGTCGCCCAGGGCCGGGACGCCATGTCCGGCTTCCCGTCCGACCGGGGCTGGGACCTGGAGGGCCTGTTCGACTCCGACCCCGACCGCGTCGGGACGTCCTACGTCGACCAGGGCGGCTTCCTCTACGACGCCGGCCTGTTCGACGCGGGCTTCTTCGGGATCTCGCCGCGTGAGGCGCTGGCGATGGACCCGCAGCAGCGGCTCCTCCTGGAGACCTCCTGGGAGGCGCTGGAGCGGGCGGGCATCGACCCCCTCTCCCTGAAGGGCACGGACGTCGGCGTGTTCTCCGGCGTGATGACCCAGGGCTACGGCTTCGGCGGCGAACTCCCGCCGGAACTGGCCGGGTTCACGGCCACCGGCTCCGCGGGCAGCGTGGCCTCCGGTCGGGTGTCGTACGTCTTCGGCCTGGAAGGCCCCGCGGTCACCGTGGACACGGCCTGCTCCTCGTCCCTGGTCGCCATCCACCTCGCCGCGCAGGCGCTGCGGGGCGGCGAGTGCTCGATGGCCCTGGCCGGCGGCGCCACCGTCCTCGCCAACCCCTACACCTTCGTGGAGTTCTCCCGGCAGCAGGCGCTCTCCCCCGACGGCCGGTGCAAGGCCTTCTCCTCGTCCGCCGACGGCACCGGCTGGGCCGAGGGCGCGGGTGTGGTCGTACTGGAACGGCTGTCCGAGGCCCGGCGCAAGGGCCACCGGGTACTCGCGGTGGTCCGGGGCAGCGCGGTCAACCAGGACGGCGCGTCGAACGGCCTGACCGCTCCGAACGGGCCGTCGCAGCAACGCGTGATCCGCAAGGCCCTGGCCAGTGCCGGACTGTCCGTGTCCGAGGTGGACGCGGTGGAGGCGCACGGCACCGGCACGGTCCTCGGCGACCCGATCGAGGCACAGGCCCTGCTCGCCACCTACGGCCAGGACCGCGAGGAGCCGCTGCGGATCGGGTCGGTGAAGTCGAACATCGGCCACGCCCAGGCCGCCGCCGGGGTCGCCGGTGTCATCAAGACCGTCGAAGCGCTGCGGCACGCGGTACTGCCGCCCACCCTCCACGTCGACCAGCCGTCGACCGAGGTGGACTGGTCCACGGGTGCGGTGGAGGTGCTCACCGAGGCCCGGGCGTGGCCGGAGACCGGCCGCCCGCGCCGCGCCGGTGTCTCCGCCTTCGGCGTCAGCGGCACCAACGCCCACGTGATCCTGGAACAGGCCCCCGAGGAGCCGGCCGCGGCACCGGTGGCCCCGGCCGACGGCGTGCTGCCGGTGGTGGTCTCGGCGCGGAGCGCCGGCGCACTCGCCGGACAGGCCGCACGGCTGGCCGAGTTCGTCGCGGCGGCCGAGGTCTCGCCGACAGCCGTCGCGGGAGCACTCGTCGACCGGCGGGCGGTGCTGTCCGAGCGGGCCGTCGTGGTCGCCGGGTCACGGGAGGAGGTGGTGGCCGGCCTGGCGGCGCTGGCCGCGGGTGAGTCCTCGCCGAGTGTGGTCACCGGCTCGGAGAGCGGCGGCGGCACGGTGTTCGTGTTCCCGGGGCAGGGCTCGCAACGGCTCGGGACGGGCCGCGAGCTGTACGACCGCTATCCGGTCTTCGCCAGTGCGCTGGACGAGGCCTGTGCCGCGCTGGACGCCCGGCTGGCCGGCTGGGCGGACCACTCCGTCAAGAACGTGATCTTCGGCGAGGTCGGCAACGCGGGCGGCGGCCTGCTGGATCAGACGGTGTTCACGCAGGCCGGGCTGTTCGCGGTCGAGTCGGCCCTGTTCCGTCTGGTGGAGTCCTGGGGTGTACGGCCGGACGTGGTGGCCGGGCATTCGATCGGTGAGGTCGTCGCGGCGCATGTCGCGGGTGTGCTGTCGCTTCAGGACGCGGCGGCGTTGGTCGCGGCGCGCGGCCGGCTGATGCAGGCCCTGCCGCCGGGCGGGGCGATGGTCGCGGTCGCCGCCACCGTGGCGGAGATCGAGGAGTACCTCGGCGCGGGCGTCGACCTCGCGGCGGTCAACGCGCCCGGCTCGGTCGTCCTCTCGGGTGACGAGGGAGCCGTCACCGCCGTGGCGGACAAACTGGTCGAGCAGGGCCGCCGGGTGAAGCGGCTCACGGTCTCCCACGCCTTCCACTCGGAGCTGATGGAGCCGATGCTGTCCGACTTCGCGGCGGCGCTGTCCGGGCTGACCTGGAACGAACCGTCGATCCCCGTCGTATCGAACGTGACGGGCCGGATCGCCGGACCGGGCCAGTTGACGGACCCGGCCTACTGGGTCGAGCACGTCCGCCGTCCGGTCCGTTTCGCGGAGGGGATCGCGGCCTCGGGCGGCTCGGTGTTCCTGGAACTCGGCCCCGGTGGTGCCCTGACGGGTGCCATCGCCGAGTCGGCCGGCGAGGACGCGGTGGGCGTGCCCGCCCTGCGCGACGAGCGCGGCGAGGCACAGACGCTCCTGCTCTCCCTCGCGGAGCTGTTCGTCCGGGGCGCGAAGGTCGACTGGACGGCCGTGCTCCCCGAGGGCGCCACCAACGCCCACGTGGACCTGCCGACGTACGCCTTCGACCACCGTCACTACTGGCTGCGGACCGCCCCCGCCACCGACGCCGCAGCCCTCGGCCAGAGCACGGCGAACCACCCGCTGCTCGGCGCGGTGGTGGAGGTACCGGAGACCGGCGGAGTGCTCTGCACCTCCCGGCTGTCCCTGCGCACCCACCCCTGGCTGGCCGACCACGCCGTCGGCGGAGTCGTCCTCGTGCCCGGCACCGGCCTGGTCGAACTCGCCGTACGGGCCGGTGACGAGGCCGGCTGCGGAGTACTGGACGAACTGGTCATCGAAGCACCCCTGATCGTCCCCGAACAGGGCGGCGTCCGGGTCCAGGTCGCCGTCGGCGGCCCCGACGGCAACGGCCTGCGGAGCGTCGCGGTCTACTCGGCCCGCGAGAACACCGCCGGCGAGATCGGCACCGACGCCTGGACCCGCCACGCCACCGGCGCCCTGACCGCGTCGGTGCCGGACAGCCCCGCCTTCGACACCACGGTCTGGCCGCCGGCCGACGCCGAACCCGTCGGCCTCGACCCCACCTCCTTCTACGCGGACCTGGCGAGCAACGGCTACGCCTACGGCCCCGCCTTCCAGGGCCTGCGAGCGGTGTGGCGGCGCGGCGAGGAGATCTTCGCCGAGGTGGCCCTGCCGGACGAGTGGCGCGACGAGGCGGCCCGGTTCGGCCTCCACCCCGCCCTGCTGGACGCGGCCCTGCACACCGGGGCCTTCGCCCAGCCCGACGACGGACCCAACGTCCTGCCGTTCGCCTGGAACGGCCTGGCCCTGCACGCCGCCGGCGCCGCCTCCCTGCGGGTGCGGATCGCGCCGCGCGGAACCGACGTGCTGACCCTCGTCGCGGTCGACGACGACGGCGGTCCCGTCCTGACCGTCGACTCGGTCACCTTCCGCCCGGTCGACGTCGAACAGCTCGACGCCGCCGCGACGGCCGACGACGACCGCGACGCCCTGTTCGCCGTCGACTGGACCGAACTCCCCGTGCCCGCCGAGACGACGCCGACAGCGACCGTACCCGGGTGGAAACGGGTCACCGGCGCCGCCGAGGTGACCGCGCTCAAGGGCGAGGTGCCCGAGGCCGCCGTCCTGGAGTCGGCGGGCTCCGGCGACGGCGCCGAGGAGACACTCGCCCGGACCGCCACCGTCCTGGAGACGGTCCAGGCATGGCTCGCCGACGAGGAGTTCGAGAGCGCGCGACTGCTGGTGGTCACCCGGGGCGCGGTGCCCGCGGGCGGCGACGCGGCCGTGACCGACGCGGCCGGTGCGGCGGTCTGGGGCCTGGTCCGCGCGGCCCAGGCCGAGAACCCCGGCCGGATCGTCCTGCTCGACCTGGACCCGGCCACCGACACCCCCGTGGACGACTTCCTGACCCCGGTCCTCGCCTCGGGCGAGGCCCAGGTGGCGGTACGTGGCGCCGCGGGTGACGCGGGTCGTGGTGCGGTGTTGTCGGTGCCGCGGCTGGTGCGGGCGCCGGAGGGCGGCCCGGCCGTCGGGTTCCGTCCCGGTGGCTCGGTGCTGGTCACCGGTGGTACCGGTTCGCTGGGCGCGCTGGTGGCCAGGCACCTGGTCGAGCACCATGGTGTACGGCACCTGGTGCTGGCCGGCCGGCGGGGTGCGGCGGCCGAGGGCGCCGAGGAGCTGAAGGCCGAACTGTCGGCTCTGGGCGCGGCGTCGGTGGACCTGGTGGCCTGCGACGTGTCCCACCGTACGGCGGTGGCGGAACTGCTGGACTCGGTTCCGGCGGAGCACCCCCTGACGGGTGTGATCCACACCGCCGGTGTCCTGGACGACGGCGTGATCGGCGCCCTCACCCCCGAACGGCTCGCCGGGGTCTTCGCACCCAAGGTCAGCGCGGTACGGCACCTGGACGAACTGACCCGCGCCCTGGACCTGACGGCGTTCGCCGTCTTCTCCTCCGCGTCCGGACTGTTCGGCTCGGCGGGCCAGGGCAACTACGCCGCCGCCAACGCCTACCTCGACGCGGTCGCCCACCAGCGCCGCGCGGCCGGCCTCCCCGCCACCTCGCTCGCCTGGGGCCTGTGGGAGCAGACCAGCGGCATGACCGCCCACCTGGGCGCCGCCGACCAGGCCCGGATGAGCCGGGGCGGCGTCCTGCCCATCGGCCCCGCCGAGGGCATGCGGCTCCTCGACGCGGCCCTCGACACCGGCGCGGCCCTCCTCGTACCCATCAAGCTGGACCTGCGTGCCCTGCGCGGCGACGCGACAGCGGGACGCGCCGTGCAGCCCCTGCTGCGCGGCCTGGTCCGCACCGGCCGCCAACCGGTCCGTGCCACGGCCGGGGACAGCACCGGCGGACTCACCCGCCGGCTCACCGGACTCGACCCCGCCGAACAGGAAGCACTGCTCCTGGACCTCGTCCGCGGCCACGTCGCGAGCGTCCTCGGTCACGCCGGGGCCGAACAGGTCGGTACGGAGACGGCGTTCAAGGACGCCGGGTTCGACTCGCTGACCTCCGTCGAACTGCGCAACCGGCTCCGCGAGACCACCGGACTCAAACTCGCCGCCACGGTCGTCTTCGACTACCCGAACCCGCTTGCTCTGGCCCGCCATCTCCACGCGGAACTGGGGACCACCGACGACGCCCTGTCGCTGGTGCACGAAAAGATCGGGGACATCGATTCACTGATCGCCGGACTGCTTGCCGACGAGTCCAAGAAGGCCGACATCGTGCTTCGCCTCCAGGGTCTGGTCGCGAAGTGCAACGGAGCGGTCGAGGAGGCACCGGGCTCCGCCGTGGCGGAGCAACTGGAATCGGCCTCCGCCGATGAGGTCCTCGACTTCATCAACGACGAATTCGGAATCGTCTGACCGTCACGTTCGCGCGGACCGTCAAACCCTCGGTGAGGAATGGAAGATGGCCACAGAGCAGGAACTCCTCAAGTACCTCAAGCGCGTCACGACCGAACTGCACGACCTGCGCCGGCAGGTCCGGCGGAACGCGGACGAGCCGGTCGCGATCGTCGGCATGGCCTGCCGGCTGCCCGGCGGCGTGACGACGCCGGAGGAGCTGTGGCGCCTGGTCGCCGAGGGCCGGGACGCGGTGTCCGACTTCCCCGCCGACCGCGGCTGGGACCTGGACACCCTCTTCGCCGACGACCCGGACAAGACCGGCACCACCTACGCCCGCCAGGGCGGCTTCCTGCACGAGGCCGGTCTGTTCGACGCCGAGTTCTTCGGCATCTCCCCCCGTGAGGCGCTGGCGATGGACCCGCAGCAGCGGCTCCTCCTGGAAACCTCCTGGGAAGCACTCGAACAGGCCGGCATCGACCCGCTCTCCCTCAAGGGCGCGGACGTCGGCGTCTTCAACGGCATCATGGGCGTCGACTACTTCATCGGCGGCAGCCTCCCGCCGGAACTGGAGGGCTACGCCGGCACCGGCGGCGCCGGCAGCGTCGCCTCCGGCCGCATCTCCTACGTCTTCGGCTTCGAGGGCCCGGCCGTGACGGTGGACACGGCCTGCTCGTCCTCCCTTGTCGCCATGCACCTCGCGGCGCAGGCGCTGCGGCGCGGCGAGTGCTCGATGGCCCTCGCCGGCGGCGCGACCGTCATGGCCACCCCGCACACCTTCGTGGACTTCTCCCGGCAGCGGGGACTGGCCTCGGACGGACGCTGCAAGTCGTACGCGGACACGGCCGACGGCACGGGCTGGGCCGAGGGCGCCGGTGTGGTCGTACTGGAACGGCTGTCCGAGGCCCGCCGCAAGGGCCACCGGGTACTCGCCGTACTGCGGGGCAGCGCGGTCAACCAGGACGGCGCGTCGAACGGCCTGACCGCCCCCAACGGGCCGTCGCAGCAACGCGTGATCCGCAAGGCCCTGGCGAACGCCGGACTGTCCCCGGCCGACGTGGACGCGGTCGAGGGGCACGGCACCGGCACGGTCCTCGGCGACCCCATCGAGGCGCAGGCCCTCCTCGCCACCTACGGCCAGGACCGCGAACGCCCGCTGTGGCTCGGCTCGCTGAAGTCGAACATCGGCCACGCCCAGGCCGCTTCCGGCGTCGCCGGCGTCATCAAAATGGTGCAGGCCCTGCGCCACGGCATCCTCCCGCCCACCCTGCACGCCCAAGAGCCCAGCACCCGCGTGGACTGGGAGGCCGGGGCGGTGCGGCTCCTCCATGAGAGCAGCCCCTGGCCGGAGACCGACCGGCCGCGCCGGGTGGGCGTCTCCGGCTTCGGCGTCAGCGGCACCAACGCGCACCTGATCCTGGAGCAGGCGCCGGAGGAGCCCGCCGTCGAGCCGGTGACCCCGGGCGATGGTCCGGTGCCGGTGGTGAGGCCCGTGGTGCTGCCGGTGGTGGTGCCGGTGGTGGTTTCGGCGCGGAGTGCCGGTGCGCTGGCCGGGCAGGCGGGACGGCTGGCGTCGTTCGTCGGGGACAGCGATGCTCCCTTGGCGACCGTCGCGGGGGCGCTGGTGTCCCGGCGGGCGGTGCTGTCGGAGCGGGCCGTGGTGGTCGCCGGGTCGCGGGAGGAGACGGTGGCCGGGCTGGCGGCGCTGGCCGCGGGTGAGTCCTCGCCTGCGGTGGTCACGGGTACGGGCGCCGGGGGCAAGACGGTGTTCGTGTTCCCCGGGCAGGGGTCGCAGCGGATCGGCATGGGCGCTGAGCTGTATGAGAGGTACCCGGTGTTCGCGCGGGCGCTGGACGAGGCTTGTGCGGCGCTGGACGGTCACCTTGATGTGGAGCACTCCGTCAAGGATGTGATCTTCGGCGAGGTCGGCGCTGGTGACGGTTTGCTGGATCGGACGGTGTTCACGCAGGCCGGGCTGTTCGCGGTGGAGTCGGCTCTGTTCCGGTTGCTGGAGTCCTGGGGTGTGCGGCCGGACGTGGTGGCCGGGCATTCGATCGGTGAGGTTGTCGCGGCGCATGTCGCGGGTGTGCTGTCGCTTCAGGATGCGGCGGCGCTGGTCGCGGCGCGCGGCCGGCTGA